>NZ_JAKLTL010000003.1:0-429525 GCF_022012315.1 Acinetobacter sp. ME22 | reverse complement strand
TTTTTGGGCATTAGTGTAAAAATTAAATTTAAGATTTAGACGTCATTCGTTTAATCTGAATATGCGTTCCGAAAAAATAGCAGTGCATGATTATAGTTTTGATTGTTCTATATGTTTATGGGACAAGTTTCCGACGCGCATGCTTTAAAGCAGTTCTTAGACCTTCTTCTAATGTGGGATGATAGAAGGGTTTTTCTAAAATTTCATCAATCATAAGCTCGCCTGAGATCATCCAGTTAATTAAATGAGCTAAATGCTCAGCTTCTTCAACAAATAATTCGGCTCCAAGTAGCTGACGTGTATGTGGGTGAACATATACTTCTATTGCACCATGGTTTTGTGCGAGTACAATTGCACGACCTTGTTTCTGATAAGATGCGGTACCAATAATAAATGGGGTATGTTGTGTAATTAACTGCTGGTAATTTTGACCGACAGTTGCCATTTCAGGGCTTGAAAATACAATTGATAAAGCTGCAGTGTGCTTAATCGGCTGTACATGTGGATAACTCAGACAGTTATGTACAGCCAATTTTCCTTCATGTGCAGCTTCATGTTGTACGGGTGTTGCAGTTGCTGCATCTCCAACAATAAAAATAGGGTAATGTCCGAGTTGACGTGTTTGTGGATCAACTGGAAGATTTTGATTATCTTGGAAATGTGGTTCTAGGTTCTGTAACTGCAAGCTAGGCAAAAGAGAATGTCGACCTGTTGCATTGAGTAAGTACTCTACATGCAATATTTGGGGCTGCTGTTGTTGCGTATAATGAATTTCAACTTGATGATCTTGAGTAAGTGTAATTTCATCAGGTAATGTTTCAAATAAAATATTTAATTCTTGGCTAAGCTGTTGTTGTGCAAGATTTTGTAGTGCTGTACTTGTTAATTGACCAATTCGTCGGCTTCGTGCAAAAATGGTTGTCTTGACACCTAAACGATGCAGTGCTTGTGCCAGTTCAATCGCAATCACACCACTACCGATCACAGCAATTGACTTTGGCAACTGTTCTAACTCAAAAAATTGATCTGAGCTTAGATAACGACTGCCTAAGGTGGCTTGCCATGTTGCATTGATGTTGGGGCTTGAACCCACAGCGAGAATGAAGCTTTTTGCCTGATAATATTCGCCATGAACGCTAATGGTTTGTTCGTCTACAAAATGTGCTTCGCCTGATACTTTGTGCTCAGAGTCCCATTGCTCGACATCTTTTAAAGTTGCCTGACTGAAACGGTCACGTAGTTGTCTGACATGGGTCATGACCTGTTCCGTTTGAGCTTTTAATGTTGCTTGGATTGAAAACCGCTCAAGATGCTGTGCAGCATAGAGTTGATTTGCAGCAGAAATGAGAGCTTTACTAGGCATACAACCCACTCTTGCACAAGTGGTATCCCATGGTCCAGCATTGATAATTAAGATATTTTTTGTAAATTTAAGGGCTTCTTTATAAGCACTGATGCCTGCTGTTCCAGCACCAATAATAATAATATCGTACATATTCTTATTCTTTACGAAAAATGACCTATCCAAACTATAAAGGATATTCTGCGATTCTTTGCATTTGATCGCATTTTGTAACAATCAAAAAAATTAAAGTGTTGTTCCTACGCTAATACTTGCTCGTGGTTTGATATCCATAGTGCTACAGGCATTTAAAACAATCAGGCAACTTAAGCTTAAAATGATGAATTTCATGATTTACTTCCCCAAATATATCAATATAACCTGTATCAGTGAAACTGATACAGGTCGGCATGACTTAGTCGTCCAATAAATCCATTTGTTTTGCCAGTTGATACAGGTTATTTGAACGGTTACCTGTACGGCAGAACATGAGAATTGGTTTTGGCAATTCATTGTAATGATTGGCAAAAGTACGAACATCAAGTTCTGTGATTTGTCCTGGAATAACAGGTTGATAGACATAGTCCAAGCCTGCTTGACGTGCAGCTTCTTCAATTTGAGCGCTTGTTGGTTGCTCTGCGCCACCTTCTAAATCTGGACGGTTATTGACGATAGATTTAAAGCCTTTTTCTACAATTTGCGCAACATGTTCAGGGGCGATCTGACCTGCAAAACCGACATTCTCAGACATGCTTAACTCCAGCAAGATATGATTTTGATAGGCTTATCATAGCATTAACCTGATTGTCAAAGCGCACACTCTGATTTGAATTTCATAGTGAAAGCGTAAAGTGTGTTGCAAATGGGATGATTTTTCTAAGAATAAATGCTTTATTTTTTTGGTTTTACCCTCATTGTTATCATCATAAAATGATTGAGGAGATGACCAATGATCGTCGTTTGTCCGGACTGTTTAGCTAAAAATCGTGTACCTGAAGAAAAACTGGCAGCACAACCACACTGTGGTCAGTGTCATCAAGTTTTGTTGCCGTTGGCTCCGATTGAGTTAAATGAGCAAAATTTTGCCGCGATTGTGCAGCATAGCGATTTGCCTATTTTTGTTGATTTATGGGCGGATTGGTGTGGCCCTTGTAAGATGATGGCACCGCATTTTGTAGAAGTGGCGAAACAATATCCTCAGGTTATTTTTGCCAAAATTAACACGGAAGAAAACCCTCGTTTAAGTCAGGCATTTCATGTACGAAGTATTCCAACCTTAGTGTTGATGAATAAAACCAACGAAATTGCTAGAATAAGCGGTGCATTACGCGCTAGCGAATTAAAACAATGGCTAGACCAACAACTGATCAAATAGGGAACTGACGTGACTGAATCAAGCAAAATACCTGAAGGAATCTTATCTTTACAAACCATCGCGATGCCAGCAGATACCAACTGGAGCGGTGATGTGTTTGGTGGCTGGATTGTGTCACAGATGGATTTGGCTGGTGCAATCCATGCGGAGCGTTTTAGTAAAGGGCGTTGTGCGACCATTTCGATTCATGAAATGACTTTTCTAGTTCCTGTGAAAGTGGGCGATGTGGTGAGCTGTTATACCAAAATTCTGAAAGTGGGAAATACTTCAATTCAAATGCAAATTGAAGTGTGGGACAGTCACGATACTTCACGTGAGCCTAAGCGCATTACTCAAGGGATTTTCACTTTTGTTGCTGTTGATGCTGAAGGGCATAAACGTCAGATTCCAGAAGAAGCCAAGCAAAAGTTCTTGAGCCAAGTATCTGCTTAAATTTTGTTGCAAAAAATCCCCGTATTGAACGGGGATTTTTTTATTCAGATTTAGTCTTTAAAGTTATTAAACTGTAAAGGAACACCAAATTGCTGTTCACGTAAGTGGTTCATTACTTGTTGTAATGTATCGCGTTTTTTGTCTGTTACGCGGATTTTGTCCCCTTGAATAGAGGACTGAGCTTTGATGCCACTTTCTTTAATCGATTTGTTAATTTTTTTCGCGGTATCTGAATCTAGGCCATCTTTGAGTTTAATGACTTGAATGACATTTTTGCCAGAAGCAGTGGCTTTTTGTGGGTCTAGCGCTTGGGTATCAATTTTACGTTTGTAAAAATGATTTTCGAGCATGTTATAAACTTGCTCACACTGGAAATCACTTTCAGTTGAAATTTTAATTTCTTTCGCTTTTTCATTGATTTCAATTGAAACGTCCTGACCACGAAAGTCGAAGCGTGTTGCAATCTCTTTTTGTGTATTTTGTACCGCGTGATTGACTTCAAATAGCTCAAGTTCAGATACAATATCAAATGATGGCATGTTGAGACCTTTACAAATAGATGAAATATTTGAGATGCTAAGAGGGTTTTCTTCATTTGCCAAGTGTTGTTTATATCAAAGGAGTGCGCAATGATCCGTAAACAAGAAATTACAACATTTGAGTTCCCAGATAATGCGGTTATTTGGGATGTTCGTGATGCTGCTGCATATGCAGAGGGTCATCTCAAAGGTGCGATTAATCAGCCTATTAATGACTTAGATATCAATGTATTAACTCAGGTGAATACGGATCAGCCAATTTATATTCTATGTGGTGGCGGTAGTAAAGCTCCGCGTGCGGCTGAAAAACTGGAAGATTTTGATAGTTCTCGTGAATATGTTGTGTTGATGGGTGGAACTCGCGCTGCAAAAGAGGCGGGCTTACCAATCGAACAAAATTAAAGCAAATAAAAACCGCACCTTATAAAAAAGGTGCGGTTTAAAAAAATAATCAAAATAAATTCTAATTATTCTGTATCTGTTCAAACTTCACTTCTTTTATAAAATATGGCTTCTTCACTTTCTGCTTTTTGTTAAAGCGTTGCATCTGTAATTTTTGCCGTAGACTGATGGGCACAGGACAAGCCTCTCCCAAAATCTCCGCAGCTAAAATCTCACTACACAGTGGTGCAAATAAAAAGCCTTTCGAGCCTAAGCCTGCAAAGCTATACACTTCACGTTCTGCATTGGCTTGACCGAGTAATGGAAAATAATCCTGACTTTGTGCACGTAATGAGGCACGACCTTGCCAAGTCGTAATATCTGGAAGTGTTGCAGCATAGTCAGGGCTGAGTTGCTGTAGTAGTTCCAAATTATGCTGATGGTCTGCTTCAAGGATTTCAACATCCTCCCGATTGGGGTGGAATGATGCACCTAAAATCAGTTGTTGCGCATTGAGCTGCATGCAGTAGCCACCATAACTATAGGCATGGTTGGTTGATAAAGGCTGAGCTGAATTGTCCACCCAACTGACTTGCCCACGAATCGGTTTGAGGACAGGATAGTTTTCAAAAAATGCCGCACTGTTGAGCGCACAGCAGACAATCACATGATCTGCTTCAAGTAAAACAGCTTGCTCCTGATCAAATAGTTGAATCGGGGACGTATCACTGAGTTGGGTAACCTGTTGCTGATGAAATGCAATCTGTGGATGTGCCAAAATTTCATCACGTAATTGATGAGGGGAAACAGCCCCTGCTTGCGTTAAACAGATCCCTTGTAGCGTGGCAGCAAAATCAGCATTCGCTTCTGCGACAAGCAAACCTTCAGGATATTGATCAGGCAACTTAGTGAGTTCACCATTATTTTTTAAGTCAAATTGGCTGACCTGTAACGAACGAAACGCTTGAAATTGGGCGTAGTGACGTAGCGCATATTGCCAGCTCACCAACATCAAATGTTCATGGCTTTGCGAAATTGGGCAGAGCTTGGGATTGAGCAACGCCAAAGGGTTGCCAGAGCCACCTGAGAGCGCGCCATTGCCATCAAACACATGCACATGGTGTCCACGTTGGGCAAAAGCCCATGCAGTCGATAAACCTGCAATGCCTGCACCTAAGACGGCGATGGTTTTTTGCGATGGTTTTAAAGATGGCTGTGGAGTTTGTTCATCGGCAGCCCAAATACCTTTGAGCATTTCCCGTTTATGCATAAAACCGCGTGGACGGGAAATTTGGATGCCATGCTGTTTGAGTCCGCGCTTTAAAATGCCTGCGACGCTAAACGATGCGAAAGTGGTTCCTACATCTGAAAGACGGATGATTTGATCCAGCACATTCTGCTGCCACAACTCAGGGTTGCAAGAGGGCGCGAAGCCATCGAGGAACCACGCATTGACCTGATGAGTTTTCGGGATGATTGGAAATACATCTTCAGCATCGCCAAGCCATAGATCGAGGCTAAAACGTTCATTTGGAAACGTTAGGCGATGGCAGCCCGAAATGGCGAAAGGGTATTGAGCGATCAACTGCTCAGACAAGTCAGACAGTTCAGGCCAAGCATTCAGTGCACGAATTAGATCGGCTTTGGACAGTGGAAATTTTTCTACGCTCACCGCATGTAAATGGCTATGATTGTCAGGGCGAACCTGTTGCCACAGTTGCCAAAGCGCCAGAATATTTAATCCTGTTCCAAAACCCGTTTCACCGACACAGAAATAGGCATAATCATCGAGTTGTGCCAGACGTTCTGTTAAATCATTGCCATTTAAAAAAACATGGCGGGTTTCGAGTAAACCATTGTCTTTGGAAAAATAGACATCACCAAATTGCTTGGAAATGGGCACATCAATGCCATCGACCTGTTGCCAGTCTAACTCAGCCGTTTCAATTGCGCTAAACACGTGAATTTACCTTAGATTTACCACTGACGACGACGTTTGGTATAGATATAACTGGAAATCAGAAAACCAATCAGCACCCCGACACCCATTGTAGCTGCACCATACATGAAGATCTGCGCACTACGTTCGCTTTGTAAAACTTGAACTTGTACATTCAGATTATCATTTTTAAGTTGTAAAGCTTGGTTTTGTGCCAGTGCATCGAGATTGGCTTTTTCCAGTTGTTGCATACGCGTCAATTGGTTTTTTACCAAGGCTTTAATACGAGCATCTTCTTCAGCTTTCTTCTGTGCAATTTGCGCAGGTGTCAGCTCCATAATCGGGGCAGGTTGGTTGAGGTTTACAGGTGCAGGTTTTGCAGCAGGTTGTGAAGTCGTGGGTTTTTGTGTTGTCGCTGGTGCTGTTGTACCCGTGGGTGCAGCAGCTTGCGGCTGAGTTGCTGTGTTTTCAACAGCCCATGCTGAAGAACTCAGCAAAAACAAGCTGAGTAAGCTTGGTACAACAACACGCATGATTTTTATCCTTTAGGGAAAACTTGAATAAAAGGTTTAACGTCAACCTGACTATAAACCCCTGCTTTGAGATAAGGTTCTTCTGCCAACCAGTCATCGAGATCTTCACGAGAATCGAAGTTTACGACCAGTGTACTACCATAAAATCCTGCTTGTGGATTGCCTGGTTGTTTTGGCATTGGGCCTGCAAGAATAAGACGACCCTCAGCATTGAGTTGCTCAAGACGGGCAAGATGTGCGGGACGAGATGCAAGACGTTGTTCAAGCGTACCTTCTTGATCGGTACAGGATACTACAAATAAAGCCATAATCTTCTCTGATTTACTCTTCTGGAGATTTGAAATGTTTTCGTAATACGACAAACTGGATAATGATAAAAGAAAACATCACGATCATGTCACCAAATGCAGTAAATTCTCCCCAATATTTGCCGTGAGCAAATAAAAATGCGAAGAAAACATGCAAACCTGACATCACCACAAACATGATAGCCCATGCATAGTTGAGTTTTTTCCACCCTGTAACACTGAGTTCTAGGATTGGGCCGAACATGCGTTTAATCAGTGGACTACGGTCTTTGGTAAAAAATGGAGAAAGTGCAAATGCGCCTGCAAAGACTAAATTCAATAAAGCCGCTTTTAAACGGATGTAAAAGTCGTCACTGAGCATGAGGGTGACACCCCCAAAAATCACGGTCATAAACAGCACAATCCACTGCTGTTTTTCTAAATGAAATTTCTGGAAGATAAACAAGATGCCATAGACCACTAACATGGAAATGATTAGACCTGTGGTTGCTGCCAAAATATTATTGTTGTCGACCCCACCTGGTGAACCAATCAGCGTCAGTAGCGGGTGATGTTTATCGGTCGGATCAACAGTTTTATATAAATAAAAGAAAATAATGAGCGGCACAAAGTCTAAAAGTGCTTTCATGTTAGAGTATCTAATCCAGTTTCGAGAATGGCATAGTATAAAAGATGCAGGTCATAGATTTACATACACATAGCAACATTTCTGATGGGACTTTGTCACCAGAGGCACTTTTGGCGTTGGCTGCCGAGCGCGGTGTGGATGTATTGGCGTTGACTGACCATGACTCGATGCAAGGCATAGAGCGGGCAAGACAGGCTGCGGAACAACATGGTATCTCATTGATTTCAGGAGTTGAGATTTCCAGTCAATGGTCACGACCTGCCACTAAAAAAAGTTATAGCGTGCATATTGTGGCACTGAATATGCAAAATCCTGAAGCTTTACAAATCGTTCTCGAACAGCAGCAACAGATTCGTGCGGAACGTGCCGAGCGGATTTGTCAGAAGTTGCAACAACTGGTAAAAGTTGATCTTTATCCTGAAATTTTACTTGAAGTTGAACAACAGCCCGATCGGATTACTCGCAGTCATATTGCCAAAGCCTTACTGAAGAATGGTATTGTCAGCCGTTTACAGCAAGCCTTTGACCGATTCCTCAAAGAAGGTAAACCCGCCTATGTCAAATTTGACGGACTGAGTTTAGAAGATACCGTACAGGCAATTCATGAAGCACAAGGTTTTGCAGTCTTGGCGCATCCGACCCGTTATGATTTGTCTGCAACCAATACTCGTTATTTGATTGAGTTATTTGCTCAAAGTGGCGGTGATGCGGTTGAACTTGCACCTGAAAGTGATCCGCTTTCGACGCGGCAGATGGTGGATCGGATGATTGCCCAAAACAATTTAAAAGTGTCGATCGGTAGTGATTTTCACGGGGAGCATATGCCGTGGCTCAAGCTTGGGCAAGCTCCACGTCCACGACCTGAACAGGTGGGGATCTGGGAGAGTTTTCGTTAAAAGATGATTCGACTGATCCAAATTGGGTTAATTGGGATCAATCTTAAATTTCAAAAAGGTATTCTTTATTGAGCATTTTCAGCCGAATTAATTCTGCCCGTTATTGCCCCAACGCAGATAAGCTTCACGCTGACTGAGCAATTCATAATAGCGTTTCACCTGCGGGTAATCAGGTTTGTCAAACGGGGTTAAATACCAACGTTGAACCGATAGCCCAATCACAATATCGGCTAAAGAAAATTGTTCACCTGCAATATAAGCCCCTGTTTTTTCAAGTTGCTGTTCCACGATGAGCATCATTTTGCTCCATGCCTGAATACTTTTTTCAACCAGCTTTGGATCTTGATGCTCAGGGGAATGACGAAACAAATTCATCAGCGCATACGTCCAGCTGTTATTCAGTTCAATACCTTGCCAGTCAATCCATTGGTCAATGATGGCGCGTTGTTTGGCATCCGTAGGGTAAAGATTTTGCCCCGCATAAGCATTGGCTAAATAGCGAATAATTGAATTAGACTGCCACAGCACAAAATCACCATCCATGATGACGGGAATGGTGGCATTCGGATTGAGTTTGACAAACTCGGGCGCTTGCGGAGATTGGAAACCACGTCCCCAATCCTCACGATCATAGCGAATCTTTAATTCATCGCAAAGCCAAAGCACTTTACGCACATTGATTGAGTCGCTTCGACCTAAAATTTTTATCATCGCATCATTCCCTGACGATTATTTGACTGAAAAAATAAATGCTCAACAGCGTGAGCATTGATTGGGGTTTTATAGCAAATTATGATTATCGACCTGAATCGGTGCAGGAACAGGTTTACCGAGTGAACTCAGTAATTCACGTTCAATCAGACGGACAATTGAATCCAGTGGCAAGTCATTGTCTTGTGTGCCAAAGGGTTCTTCAAGTTCGGCACTGAGCATGTCTAGACCCAAAAACAAATATGCCAAAATCCCGACAAATAGCGGTGTCCACAAGCCTAAAATCGATTCCAGACTAAAAGGCAGCAAGAAGCAGAAACAGTACACAGTACGATTCAGCAAGACAGAATAAGAAAAAGGCAGCGGTGTGCTGGCAATACGGTCACAACCTGCTTGGACATTGCCCATTTCTACGACATGTTGGTTGACCTGTTGATACAAAATATCGCTAATTTCACCCTCTTTGAGCGCTTGCATCAATTCCCATTGAATTAGTCCTAAAGTGTATTGTGGCGCATTCAGATGATGGTTGAGTTTTTCTACCGCATGTTCATTTAAACGACCTGTTTCCAGCAGTTGGGCCGGATTGGCAGTTTGGTGGCGAAGGCGGTCACGCAGCATGTTGGAAAAGACAATCACATGGTGAATCACCCGTTCTCGGCGCGCATGGGATAAGACGCGCGTATCGCGATCCATATGTCGGGCATTGGCAATTAGTGCACCCCAAAGTTTGCGACCTTCCCACCAACGGTCATAACAGGCATTGTTACGAAAACCCAAGAAAATCGACAGAATCACCCCGAAAATTGTGAAGCCAATCGCAGGGACTTGAGGCACATGCAAAACGCCATAATAGGTCAATGTCGCAATCGCTGCGGAAGCCAACATCACCACCGCCAAAGATGGCAGGACTTTGGGTAAAATCGTGCCTCTCCAAGAAAATAACAGATTAAAAATATTACTTTTATCGCGGACAATCATAAGGCTTCTATCACTTGTTCAGATCTGAAGGAGAGGGCAAGCGCTGTTGCTCCGCGAAAGAGAATGAACCTGTTGGTGAAATAATGCAATGGTCAAGTAATTTGATTTCAAGCAGTTGGCATGCAGCATCAATCTGTTTTGTCAGTTCATCATCGGCAGCGGAGGGCTGTGCCACACCAAACGGATGGGTGTGGGCAATCACGATATGTACGGCATGTTGGGAAATGGCATAACGCAGCAGTTGGTTGATGGAAATGGCGCAGTGTTGCAGTGAACCAAAGAATAATTTTTTAAAATCGAGTTTGTGCAGCTCGGCATCTAGGCACAGTACAGCAAAGACTTCCTGTTTTTCGCCTTGCAGTTCATAACGCAAATAGTCCATGACTAGACTGGAAGAATCGAGCGCTTGGCGCAGGGATGTGTAACTTTGGCTTAAATAGCGCCGTCCCAGTTCTTTGACCGCCATCAGTTGAGCGTATTTGCTTGGGCCAATGCCATGAAAATTGGATAAATCATCCAGAGAGGCATCAAATACAGGCGCAAGCCCTTGAAAATGCTGAATCAGTACTCGGGCAAGTTCTACCGCAGAATATTGCTGTGAACCTGAACGCAGGAAAATTGCCAGTAATTCGGCATCGGATAAACTGCTTGCGCCTTGGTTTAATAATCGTTCGCGTGGACGTTCCTGTTCGGGCCACGATTTAATGCTGGATAAACTCATATTTTCTAATTCTAAATAAATCGTTGTTGTTTTTCCCATGACTTGGGATTCGCTATATTTAATGCTATTGTGAGCGCCACTGCAACACAAAGGTAGCCCCTCGTGAGCTTTGATGTAAGCGTAATTTCAAGCAAAAACATTCTGTTGGCTGTGACTGGCGGTATCGCTGCGTACAAAAGTGCCATTCTGGTTCGCCGTCTAAAAGACTACGGTTTTAATGTCCGTGTGGTGATGACACATGGCGCACAGGCGTTTATTACCCCACTCACTTTTCAGGCACTTTCAGGCAATCCTGTGCATACCGAATTGCTGAATCCTGAAGCAGAAGCAGGCATGGGGCATATTGAACTGGCACGTTGGGCAGACCTGTTACTGGTTGCACCTGCCAGTTGTGACACGCTGGCCAAGTTTGCACATGGTTTGGCAGATGATTTGTTGAGTACCTTATATTTGGCAACTAAAGCGCCTGTTTGGGTGGCTCCTGCCATGAATCAGCAAATGTGGGCAGCCAAAGCCACGCAGCGCAATTTACAGATTTTGGTTGAAGATGGTGTGCATGTGGTGATGCCAGAAGCAGGTTCGCAAGCCTGTGGCGATGTCGGTTTGGGGCGTATGCCTGAGCCTGAGCATTTGGCAGAACAGGTCAAACTGTATTTCCATCAGACCCAGCGTGCAATTGCTGAAAAATTTGGTTTGCTGGCAGGTAAACGTGTGGTGATTACCGCAGGGCCGACCCGTGAAGCGATTGATCCTGTGCGTTATATTTCTAACCACAGTACAGGGAAAATGGGCTTTGCCTTAGCCAGTGCCTGCTATGCGGCGGGTGCAAAAGTCACTTTGATCGCAGGCCCTGTCAGCCTCGATACACCCAACGGTGTGGATCGGGTGAATGTGCATTCAGCTTTAGAAATGCTCGATCAAAGCATGCAACAGCTTGAATATGGCTGTGATATTTTTATTGCGACAGCCGCGGTGGCAGATTACCGAGTGGCACAGGTCGCTGAGCATAAAATTAAAAAATCGGGTGATGAACTGGATGTTGCACTGGTTAAAAACCCCGATATTGTCGCGACGATTGCTCAGCAGCAGAAACGTCCGTTTATGGTCGGTTTTGCTGCAGAAACCCGCAATGTCGAAGAATATGCCGCGGGTAAACTGGTGGCGAAAAAACTGGATATGATCGCCTGCAATGACGTGTCGCGCAGTGACATTGGTTTTGCATCCGATGAAAATGCCATGACCGTGTTTTTTGCACAAAATCACGCCTTACCAAAACGTGATCTAGCTAAAGCCAGTAAGCAGGAAATTGCCCAGCAGTTGGTTGAAGCCATTGCGGATGCGCTGCATCGTTAAGTTTGAATTGAATAGGTAAACTGAAAAACCGCATCTGAAATTGATGCGGTTTTTTATTTTATGGCAGCACAATAATTTAAGCTTGTAATTTTAATCGCTGATTCATGCGATACAAACGCCCAAGAAGTAGCACACACGCCACACTTAGTCCTACAATCAGACCAATCCAAATCCCTTGCGGCCCCATCTGTTGATAACGAATCCAGTAAATACTCAGTGGTAGCGCGACCACCCAATATGCCAGTAACGTAATCCACATTGGTGCTTGAGTGTCCTGCATTCCACGCAAACAGCCTGCAGCACTGACTTGCCATGCGTCCATCATTTGGTAGGCAATACAGAAAAACAGTAAATACACCGTGACTTGAGTCACGGCAGGGTCACTGGTATATAACGCAGCAATTTGGTTGTGAAATAGCGCAATAAAACTCATGGTCAGACATGCTGTTCCCGTCGCTGTCATTAAACCCAGTTTTTGCACCTTACGCAGACCTTCCCAGTTTTTTTCTCCATAGTACGTCCCCACCCGAATGGTCAGGGCAATCGCCAGTGACATCGGAATCATAAACAGTTGTGAAGTGACCGAGATGGCAATTTGATGTGCGGCAATAATGGTATCACCCAGTGGGCTAAGAATAATCGCGCCTGTTGAGAAAATACTGACTTCAAAAAACACGGCTAAACCAATCGGAAGACCTAGATTCCAAATTCGTTTGGCAATGGCTTTGTCGAATGCTTCCCAGTGACTGAAAATTTTATGTGTTTGATATTTTTTAGCTTTCCAAATATAGACTGCCAAAGTGGCGAGCATCAGCCATTGTAAAATTGCAGTCGCGAAACCACAGCCTGCACTGCCCAAATGCGGAATCGGGCCAATGCCGTACATAAAAATATAGTCAAGTGGAACAAGAACCACCAAAGACAGCAAACTAATTACTGTGACAGGGCGCGGATAACCCAGTGCTTCCGAATAACAACGCAGCGCCGTATATAAGGTGATTGCAGGCATACCAAAACCCACCGCATGCAAGAACAGACTGGCTTTGGGCATCAAGTCCACGGGAACTTTAAATAACGGTAATAGCAGCGGCATAAACTGGAGCAGTAGCAAAGCTAAAATGCCGAGTAGTCCTGCGACCCATAACGATTGACGCACAATATGCGGAATTTGCTTCTCTTGACGTGCGCCCAGTGCTTCAGCCACCAAAGGCGTGGTTGCCAGTACAATGCCTGTAAACATCAGCATCACAGGAATCCAGATTCCGACACCGACGGCAATGGCAGCCAGATCACTGGCGGACAAATGCCCCGCCATAATGGTGTCAATCAGCCCTAAACCCGCTTGGGCAAACTGGGTAATCAGAATCGGAATCATAAGACTAAACAGGCGTTTGAGTTCCACGCCTGTTGATGGAGTTTTTAGCACTGAAAATACTCAAATAAATTAGCGTTGTAGAGTAAGTAATACACCGACAAAAATTGCGACGGCTCCGCAAACACGTTGCCAAGAGATCGGGACACGTTCATTACCAAACCATGCAAAGTGATCCAGTAAGATCGACATACTGATTTGACCAAACAGTACCAAACCCGAGAAGGTCAAAAATCCCAGTTTGGGGGCAGTATAAATGCTCATGCTGATCGCATAAACCCCCAAACAGCCACCGAACCACAAATACCACGGCAACAGGCTCAAGGTCTGCCAGTGCGGAAAACTTTTGGTAAAAAATAGAACCAACAGTAATAAAGTCAGTGTACCAACACTAAATGAAATCAGTGCGGCATGTAGCGCTGACTCCAAGTGTTCGCGTAAGGCGCTGTTAATTGCTGTTTGAAAGGTCATAGCAATGCCAATGCCAAAGGCGAGCGGACACAACCATAACAGGTGGACTGTAAGTTTCATGGTTGATCCTTACTGTTGTTATTTTCAGTTCAGTGTAGCATTGCCGAGCGGCTTTTATGCGTCAGACATGCTAAAATCCGCGATGGTTTTTCTCATTTTAGGCTGAGTTCTTGAGCTTGTTTAATCCGCAAAATATTCCGTTGTCGCTTTACATTCATATGCCGTGGTGTGTGCGTAAATGTCCATATTGTGACTTCAATTCGCATGCTGTCCCCGATGGCAAATTGTCACTGGATTTGGAACAGGAATATTTACAGGCGCTGGTTGCAGATTTTGATACGCAGATTGAATGGGCGCAGGGGCGTGAAATTCAGAGTGTGTTTATTGGTGGCGGAACGCCGTCCCTGATTTCGGCAGCAGGCTATCAGTGGTTATTTACTGAATTAAAACAGCGTCTGAATTTTACTGCGGATTGTGAAATTACCTTGGAAGCCAATCCCGGCACATTGGAACATCAGCCATTTGCCGATTACTTACAGGCAGGGATTAACCGTCTGTCGATTGGTGTACAGAGTTTTGACAACGAACATTTGCAGCGTTTAGGGCGGATTCATAGCAGTGACAATGCCAAAAAAGCCATTCAACAGGCACGGCAGGCAGGTTTTGAACGGGTCAATGTCGACCTGATGCATGGCTTGCCACAGCAAACTCTTGAACAAGCTTTGTTAGATTTACGTTTGGCGGTGGAATGTGGCGCAACGCATGTGTCTTGGTATCAACTCACTATCGAACCAAATACGGTATTTTTCCGTACTCAGCCGATTCTACCTGAGGAAGATTTGCTGCTTGAGATTCAGCAACAAGGTGAAGCGTATTTAAAAGCACAGGGTTTTATCAATTATGAAGTGTCGGCATGGCGTAAAGAATTGCCTTCACGACATAACCTGAATTACTGGCAGTTTGGTGATTATTTGGCGATTGGAGCAGGGGCACACGGTAAAGTCAGCCAGTCTGATGGCATTTACCGTTTCCAGAAAAGCCGTATGCCGAAGGATTATCTTGCTAAAGTACCTGCGCCTGCCTTGCAGTGGCAACGCATTGACGATGAAGATATGCCTTTTGAATTTATGATGAATGCACTGCGTTTAAATGAAGGTGTACCAAGTGAGTTTTATCAGCAGCGTACAGGTCTACCATTGTCCAGTATTGCTGCAACGGTTGAAAAGTTACAGCAACAGCAACTTTTGATCGAAGATCCTGAGCGACTGGCGTGTACCGAGAAAGGGCATTTATTTTTAAATAGTGTGTTGGAAGAGTTTTTATAGATTTGCATAGCCCTGAAAGAGCGATTATGCATTGCTGCTGTCAATTGATATTTTGGCTTGAGTGAATCTCCCAAGCCAAACATTTTACTTATTAGATAACTATTTAAATGGTGTTAGATCCAACCAAGAATTCCAGTTGATATGACCGTCATCGAAGCCGATATATTTCAACATTACCAGTGGAATGAGTAGTCTAAAGTTAGGGTAATAATCTGCAAGTTTGAGAGTTATCGTCTTTTCTTTATTCGTCCACTCTAGCTGTCCATTATGAAAGAGGGCATTGCGTAAATTGGTATAGGTGGCAACAGCTTTTATGAAGTCAGATATTTGGTATTGATCTAAATTATTTCCATCTTTTATATCGAATTCATATAGTTGAAGAAATTTTGCTATAGGTTTGACAGCTCCTCTTGAATAATGATTTAAGTGGTATCGACTCAAGGATTCTAATGCAGAGAACAGCAGATAATAATTTACATCCCTAAAGCTTTCACTGCCTTTAAACGGTTCTATCGATTTAAAAAAGGCGCTGCGAAATACTCCTTGGTTTTGGTCGGATTCTTTTAATTTATGGAGTGCTTTTTCTATACAAATTTTTCTAGATTCAGTGCTATATGTATCACTTAAGATGAAAGAGCCACCACCATTGAGTCGTCTGAGAAATGTAATTTTTAAGGGGTAATCTTGATTTAATTTTTGATAAGTTTCATGCGGGCGTAAAGGATGGGTAATAATCACATTCTTTTGCTCAATAAAAGATAAGATTCCTTGCAAATCAAATATTAGACCACGTTGATTTGGAATTGGAATCTGATTTTCATCTATTTCAAGAAACCCTGTTAAATGATAATAATTCTGATCTGATGCTAATTGTCGAATTTCGTTATCGTTTTGAGAACGTGGAATCAGTTTGAAGCCTTCTAATTCAGCAATTTTTGTAATTTCATATCCGTAGATACCATAAGTAATCATTCTTTCATCCTCAATCTTTGAAATTATTTTTCTGTATAAGTCCAAGGTGAAGATGATGACCTTCAATTTGATCATCATCTAGTTTTTAGCGTTTACTGAATGCCAATTTCAGTGCAAACAACACAAAAACAGCACCTGTAATACGGTCGATACTTTGCACGATTTTCGGCTGTTTCAGATATTTGGCAAACGGCTGTGAACCGATAATCAGGAAAGCTGACCAGATCAGTGTCAGTACAATATGAATCAGCACCAGCAACATAATCCAAGCGGTTGCTGCCTGTTGATCAGGGACAAACTGAGGCAAAAACGAAATATAGAAAATCCCGACTTTAGGATTCAGCAAATTACTCAAACAGCCTTTCAATAACCAGTTTTGCTGAGTGGTTGTGTCTTGCTCTAAATTGCCCAAGTGCTGACGTGGATGGCGCAACATTTGCAGACCGAGCCAAGCCAGATAGATTGCGCCTGTCCATTTCAGCAGAGTAAAGGCAAACACCGAACTACTCAGTAATGCCCCGAGTCCACAGGCCACAATCAGTCCCCAGACCAAACACCCCAGATTAATGCCAATGGCTGCTTGTAAGGCTTTTTGACGACCTTCCACCGTTGCTGTACGCAAAATCAGCGTGGTATCTAAGCCAGGTGTAATGGTCAGTAAAGCAATGGCAATCAAATAGGAAATCATGAGGGTTGTCACAAGGGTGTATCCTTTAGAGAAAAATCGCAGGCGCTTTGATTTTAACTTGAAGTGGACAAATCACAATCAGTTTATATCATCTATAAAATCATCAAACTGAAACAAAAATATTATCAAAAATAGGCTATTAAGCAGGGTTGGCTTGAGGCAGAATGGTTCGAGCGATAAATGATAACAATGTTTAGGAGCTTTTCATGACTGCTCAATCTGTGATTTTGCCATTACCCTCAGATCATGCGCGTTTTCTTGTAGTTCGTTTGAATCAGCTCAGTCTTCATGATTTAAAAAAACAGCTTGAGAAGTTTTTCTCGGAACGAGACCGTCTGATCACTCAGCATCCCAATGAACAAATCAAAACCGCTGTGGCTTTTGGTCCTGATTTGTGGAGTCAACTGTATAGCACGACGCCAGCAGGATTTAAGCAACTCGATCCACAAGCAGGGGCATTTGACATGCCTGTACAGCCTGCCGATGTGTTGATTCATATTGCCAGCCAGCGTACCGACATTTGCTTTGCACTCAGTCAGACCTTCTTTAACGGCATTCAGGACAAAGTTGAAGTTCTTGATGAACGTGCATGCTTCCGTTATTTGGATGGACGAGATCTCACAGGCTTTATTGATGGCACGGAAAATCCGCAATTTAAAGATGATCGTGAAGAAACTGCACTTTTAGGCGCTGAAGCAGGCGAGTTTGCTGGGGGCAGTTTTGTGTTTGCGCAGCGTTATGTGCATGACTTGGACAAATGGCGCCGTTTAAAAGTCGATGCTCAAGAGCATGTGATTGGACGCACCAAGCTTGAGTCAATTGAACTGGATGATGATGTCAAACCTGAAAATGCACATATTGCCCGTACAGTAGTTGAAGATGAAGAAGGTGAAGAACTGGAAATC
Source organism: Acinetobacter sp. ME22 (assembly GCF_022012315.1). Lineage (NCBI taxonomy): Bacteria > Pseudomonadati > Pseudomonadota > Gammaproteobacteria > Moraxellales > Moraxellaceae > Acinetobacter > Acinetobacter sp. ME22. Next base: position 411,653 of record NZ_JAKLTL010000003.1, on the reverse strand, counting down.
TTGCGTCATAGCCTACCTTATGGCGATGGACATGGCGATCAAGGGCTATTCTTTATTGCTTACACCAAAGATTTGACCCGTATTGACCGCATGTTGCAACGTATGTTTGGTACCAGTGGCGATGGAATTCATGACCGCTTACTGCACTTCGTGACTGCGGTGGATGGCGCGTATTATTTTGCACCGTCAGAACGTCTACTTGAACACGTCCTTGATCTTGATGATTAAGCGTATTGCTTTAGTCCAATAAAAAAGAGCGCATGATGCGCTCTTTTTTATGCTGGAAAATGTATTAGTAATCGAAACTAAAGTGCTCAGCAGGTAAGCCAATCAGGGTTTTAGATGGCGTGACTGCTGATTCGGCATGTCCTTGAGTACGTGGCAAAATACGGTCGAAGTAGAAATCTGCGACTTTGATTTTTGCTTTATAAAACTCAATGGTTTCTTTGCCATCGCCTGCTTCAATTTTCTCAGACGCGATTGCTGCCTGTTGTGCCCAGAAATACGCCATCATCACATAACCTGAGAACATCAAGAAATCGACAGAAGCGGAGGAAACCACGTCACGGTCTTTACGTGCTGCCAAGAAAATCCGTACTGTAATCGCATTCCACTGGGCGCAAAGCTTAGTTAGGTCCCAAACAAAGCGACGTAAGTATTTATTACGCGCATGACGACCACAGAATTTTAAAATTTCCGCAGTGTAATCCCGAATGATTTTACCTTTGGAAGAGAGCAGGACTTTACGACCAATCAAGTCGAGAGCTTGAACGCCTGTCGTCCCTTCATATAAGGTGGCAATACGGGCATCACGCACGATTTGTTCCATACCCCATTCTTTAATATAGCCATGTCCACCAAAGACTTGCATCCCGTGGTTGGCGGCTTCCAAGCCAAGTTCGGTTAAGAAGCCTTTGAGAATCGGGGTGTAAAAACCAAGTTTGTCATCATAAGCTTCAAACTCTGCCTGATCGCCACGTTTCAAGGCATCATTCATTTTATCGGCAAGTTGTGCTGCATGGTAAATCATGGCACGACCCCCTTCAGCAATGGCTTTTTGAGTCAGCAACATGCGACGGACATCGGCATGGTGAATAATCGCATCGGCTGGTTTATCAGGGTCTTTTTTACCTGATAGCGCACGCATTGACATACGTTGTTTGGCATAAGGCAGTGAACCTTGATAAGACAATTCTGCATGGGCAATGCCTTGTACCGCTGTACCAATACGTGCCGTGTTCATAAAGGTAAACATGGCGTGTAAACCTTTATTCGGTTCACCGATCAAGAAACCTTTGGCTTGGTCAAAATTCAGCACGGCTGTAGCCGAGGATTTAATCCCCATTTTATGTTCAATCGAGCCACAGTTCACCGCATTGCGTTCACCAATGCTACCATCATCGGTTGGCAAGAATTTCGGCACGATAAACAGTGAAATGCCTTTGGTGCCAAGAGGGGCATTCGGCAAACGTGCCAAGACAATATGAATAATATTTTCGGTCAGGTCATGTTCGCCTGCCGAAATAAAGATTTTGGTACCTGTAATGTCATAGCTGCCATCGGCATTGGGTTCAGCTTTGGTTTTTACCTGCCCCAAGTCGGTACCACATTGCGGTTCGGTGAGACACATTGTGCCACTCCATGTGCCTGCAACCAGATGGGGCATATAACTATTTTTTTGTTCAGGCGTACCAAACTGCATAATGGTGTTCATACAGCCCATACTTAAACCGGGATACATGGTAAATGACCAGTTAGCGGTTCCCATCATTTCCGATTTAATCAGGTTGAGTGACATCGGCAGATCTTGTCCGCCAAATTCTTCTGGATAAGACAGACCTTGCCAACCACCTTGTACGAACTGATCGTAAGCTTCTTTATAACCTTTAGGCGTGGTGACGACACCATCTTTAAAATGACAGCCTTCATCATCACCACTTTGATACAGTGGCGCGAGGACATTTTCACAATAATCTGCCGCCCCTTCCAAAATCATATCCACCGTGTCTTGGTCAATATTTTCAGCGTTGGAGAGGGTTTTATAGTGCTCAGGATAGTTAAACACCTCGTTCATGAGGAAACGTATATCACGTAGGGGCGCTTTATAAGTGGTCATAAGGCAAATATCCTAATTTTTATTGCGTTCTGATGGATTTCATTATTCATAACCGTGTACGAATTACATTGATAACGTGACTTGCAAGTGCTGTCAATAAGGTCAATCCGCCAGTTTAAATTACATAAATTGATTATTTGTATATTGTTTTTTTTGTTAAGGTATGCCCGCTAAATCGCACTATAGCGATAAATTGAAATAACAAAACGGAAAACATGATGATGAAATTACACTATTTAACCTGTTGTTTATTGGGGTTAAGTGCAGCAGGTTGTTCGCAACATTTTGTTCAGTCTCCTCAAAAATCAGAACAAATACAGCAGCGTACTGTACATGCAGTCAATGCAATCTATGAAAATACGGGTTTTGACTTTCAAGGAAATATCAAATTTGATGTGCAGAAGCAGCATCAGCTCAGTAAGAAAAATCCTGAATTAAATCAAGATCTAAAGGATAAACTCAATCGTTACCTCAGTTCACAGAAAATCAGCTTGTCGACTGAGCAACGTCAGCAACTTGAACACGCTTTATTGCAACAACAGGTTGAAAATGGTGAGCAAAAATGGTCACGTATGCTTACAACAGGTTTCAATTTCTTACAAGATTTTCAGGTGAAATATCAGGGCGGGGTGGATTATCGTGATCAGGTGGGAGCGATCAATCTAACAGCGGCATACCATACCCCAACATTGCAAATGCAAATGACCTACCCGATGTTGGTCGACTTGAAGCAAGCCAAATTTTATAGCAATGGCTTTGCCTTGTTTCCATTTCTTGCCCCGACTGAGCAGCGTGATCAGTTGATGTATCTTGATTTTTCCAAATATAAAAAACAGCTGGGTGAATTAGACCTCAAGACACTCATCGCTTATATCAAGCAAAATAATGCCTTACCTTATATTTTGGCGACACCTGAACAGTTAACCCATGCCAGCCTCACCGCAGCAGATCGTCAGCAGGGCATTGTTGAAAAGATTCAGTTAAAAAACTCTCTTGAGGAATATCTAGCTCAAAGTTTTAGCTATAACACAGTGAACCTGCCGTATTTGGCTGAGCACATGAAAAAAGCAGAGCAAGCCAAAACTGAAACGGTCGATTTGAAAAGTATGAGCCCTGAACAGCAGGCAGACTGGGCTTATGATCTGGTCAAAGACCATATTGCATCCGATACGATTGAGGATGAAGAGCAAGAAGCAGCAGACCCAGAAGATACAACGAAAGCTGATGCAACAGAAGTGAGTGCAGAAGACGAACTGGCTGCATCTGAAGATGAAAATACTGAATCTGCTGAAGATAGCGATGCGTTGTCAGCGGCAAATTCTGAAGATGATGAAGAAAGTTCTGAGCAGGACGAATTATTGAGTCCAAGTGCCCCTGAGCTATCAGAAGCGCAATGCCAAGACCTGCAAAAACAGCCGAAAACGGCCAGTATTGGGCAATACAAAGCGTGTTTAGATGAAAAAGTTGATCTGTTCGCAGTGCAGTCTCAAGGTAGTGATGCTCAACTAGAAAAGCAGATGGTTGAGAAATCCCAAGGGATTTTTAAAGTCGTCGAGCTGTTTAAAGCAGATTCAAGTCCACAATTTAAAACGGCCGATGAATTTAAAACTCTTTGGCAAGCCAAACAGCCTCAAATTCAGCAATTGTTAGCCAAACCTGCTGAGCGCAATCCATTGATTGTTGAAATTGGGATTGACCGTCAGGGAAATGCCATTACCACCAATTATCAGTTGGAATTAACAGCAGATTCTGTCGGAAAGAAATTGGTGATCCATTCAGATAACCAGTGGAGTAACTACGGTCATCCAAAAAATATTGACCGTGAAGGCATGCGTAAAGCTAAATCTTTTGATGAAGCTGCTCAAGGAACAGTGCTACAAGACAAAGTGCTGAAGTTTAAGCGTCTATTTGGACAAGCCAATTGGGATGAGCAGATTCAGGCGTTGGCGAATCAGTCCTATGCCCAAAACCATTCTTATCTAAAAACTTATCAGTTGGTTTATGGTTTATTACTGTCATTGAATTACCCACAAATTATGCAGCATTACTCGGCACAGGACATTCAAGAGATTGCCTTGGTGATGGCATATTATGATGGGCGTGATGATCAGAGTTTTGTGCCGAAAGGGCAGCAATTGGTGAAAATCAAACAATTGATTGAGAAGCGTCAATTGAGTTCATCGATGTTTTATAAAGTAGATGCGGCATCCGTGGTGAAAAAAGCCCAAGCACATGTCAGCACTCAAACCCAATGGGCTGCGATTCAGAAATCCTCAACCAACCCAGCGACACGTTTTGCGCGTTTGTATGAAGTCACGTATTTGGCTGAGCATCGTGATGATCAGGCAAATTCTGATTTAACTCATTTGTCTAATCGTTTGGGACAGTTCTATGTTGAATCTCGCAAAAAATCACCGAATTTCAAAGTGATTGAACAGGCAAGCTCACCTGAACATGAATATCTTGATGCAGATACATTTAAATCGACATATTTACAGATGCTAAAAAGCACTCAAGCCAAATAGAGTAGTTTTTCAAATCTAAAAATGAACAGGCAACTTTCGGGTTGCCTGTTTTTATTAGACTGCTTTCATCAGATGATTATTTTATAGAAAATCACGGAGTTCAGGTTTTACGCCATTCCAAATTTCAAAGGCTTCCACAGCTTGACTGACCAACATGCCAAAACCATCGCTATAGGGTACTTGGCGCTGTGCTGCCTGATCCAGAAAACTAGAAGCTTTGCCATAAGCCATTTCATAGGCATGGCTGAATTGAAGCTGCTCAGGAAGTTGCAAGGCATCGCCTGATAAACTGGCCGATGTGGCATTGATGACCAAATCAAATTCACCACTTAAGTCATCTAGACCTGTTGCAGAAAGTTCGGTGTCAGGCACAGCTTGTTTTAAATCGGCAACCAATTGTTCCGCACGAGCGAGGGTACGGTTGGCAATCACGATGTGTTTTGCGCCTGCCTGAGCCAGTGGATAAATCACGCCACGCGTTGCTCCACCTGCACCTAAGATCAGGATTTTACTGTTTTCGAGTGACCATCCGAGTGCCAAAATCGCATTCACCAGACCTTGACCATCGGTGTTGTCCCCAAACAGTTGTCCATCTTGCATCCATAAAGTGTTGACGGCTTTGGCAATTTTGGCACGTTCAGTCAGTTGGTTACAGCGAGCAAAAGCTTGTTCTTTAAAGGGAACGGTCACGTTGAGTCCAATACCACCTGCTTGGAAAAATTCTTCAATATTGGTTTCAAAACCATCGAGAGGAGCAAGACGTTTGCTATAGGTTAAATCGATACCGAGTTTTTGTGCGAATGCATGATGTAATTCAGGAGAGCGAGAGTGTTCTATTGGATTGCCAACCACAGCAAATTGTTTGCTCATGTCATGTATCTATGCGGTGAAAAAATTGCCCTCAATATACGTGAATTTTCAGTCTGAAAAAACCAGTACAGTACACTTAAGGATTGCAGATATCCTCAATTTTTTCCCATAACAACGCGAGCACTAAGCCGAATAAAACCAAGCTCAGCAAAATACTAAATACAATTGAAATACTGTCGGAGATGTTGTTGTTAAAGGCTAAAGTAGTGCTGACTGAGCAAATCAGTAGCGCACAAGTCAGCGCGAAAAAACTGCCTTTATGATTGTGGAGTAAATTAAACATGAGTGATCTCATTCCTCGATGAGCGTGTATTACAACAGCAAAATTTTAAACCGATATGACAGAAAAGTCCCAAATGTTTTGTAAGAATAATTATCATTTATGCTAGTCGCGATTGTTGACGACTAGCATATTGATAACGCATTATTTTTTCTTTTGATCTTCACTTGAGATATATTCATGCAGACCTAAAGATTCAAAAATATCTGTCAATATTTGGGTTAAAGCTCATTCAGCCAGTCATGCGGTTTTAAATAATATTCGGTTAAACGCCGTTCAGGAGAGTCTTGCTCCCATTCTGGGCGATATGACCACGCCACCAAATTGGGTAGGCTAACCAAAATTGATTCAATCCGTCCGCCCGTTTGTAAACCGAACAGCGTACCGCGGTCATAGACCAAATTAAATTCGACATAACGCCCACGACGGTAGAGTTGAAATTCACGCTGAGCTTCGCTATAGGGCTGATCACGATGCTTTTCAAACATCGGTAAAATCGCATTTAGGTAGCCATTGCCCACCGCCTGCATATATTCAAAGCAGGTTTCAAAGTCCCAGCAATTCAGATCATCAAAAAATAAACCACCGACACCGCGCTGTTCGTCACGATGTTTTAAATAGAAATAGTCGTCGCACCATTGTTTGTGTTTGGCATAGACATCTTCACCAAAAGGCTGACACAGGTCATGTGCAGCCTGATGCCATGCTTTAATGTCAGTATCATCTGGGTAAAATGGCGTCAGGTCATAGCCGCCACCAAACCACCATACAGGATCACGACCTTCAGGTTCTGCCACAAACAGGCGAACATTGGCATGTGAAGTGGGAATGTGTGGATTTTTGGGATGAATCACCAGTGAAACACCCAGTGCTTGCGCTTTTGCCCCTGCAATTTCAGGATGGCGTGCTGTGGCAGATTCGGGCAGCTTGCTGATATTGATGTGGGAAAACATCACCCCACCTTTTTCAATCACCGTGCCGTTTTGCAAGACACGAGAGCGTCCCCCACCACCTTCAGGACGTTGCCAGTCATCGATCACAAACTCGGTAGTTCCGCCACCTGTATGTTCCTGTTGCTCAAGACGTTCACAGATTCTGGCTTGCAAGTCGAGGAGGAATTCTCGGACACGTTGGATGTCGGCAGAGATTGGGTGTTGCATGGATTGACTCAGATCAAAAAAGCAAAGATGGGCTACATCAAAACATAGAAATCTTGAAAAATTAAGAGTTTTTAATTTTATTGATAAAAATCAAAGCTTTTCACTCGGGATAATTTGGGTGTTTTCTTGAGGAAATTACATAACTATGGGGCGTTTATGGCTTGAAATATTCTGCATCGCCCATCAAAATGAAGCTGTATTTGAGATCAATCTTTACACGTTTTGCCTGTTGTGGTCAGCAACATCATCCAGAGTTGAGTCACTATGCGTACAACCTCGCTAATTCAAAAATATAATGTTCCAGGACCACGCTATACCAGTTATCCAACGGTACCGTATTGGGAAAGTCAGCATTTTTCAGTTGAGCTTTGGCAGCAGACTTTAAAACGTGCTTTTGATGAAACGAATCACAGTGAAGGGATTAGCTTATATATTCATCTGCCATTTTGTGAAAGTTTATGTACGTTTTGCGGTTGCCACAAACGTGTGACCAAACGCCATGAGATGGAGCAGCCTTATATTCAGGCGGTTCTGAAAGAGTGGGCATTGTATTGTCAGCTTTTGCAAGATCGCCCGATGATTAAAGAAATTCATTTGGGTGGCGGGACGCCAACTTTTTTCTCGGCAGAACATTTGGTGGAGTTGATTCACGGTATTTTAGCCAAAGCCGAGATTGCACCACAGCACGAATTTAGTTTTGAAGGGCATCCGAACAACACCACGCGTGAGCAGTTACAGGCGTTGTATGACGTGGGCTTTCGCCGTGTCAGCTATGGGGTGCAGGATTATAATTTAACCGTGCAAAAAGCCATTCACCGTATTCAACCCTTTGAGCATGTTGAACAGGTCACACGTTGGGCGCGTGAAATTGGCTATGAATCCATTTCGCATGACTTAGTATTTGGTCTGCCATTTCAAAGTCTGGAAGATGTGCTGAACACGATTGAAAAAACCAACAGCCTCAGTCCTGACCGTTTGGCATTTTATAGTTATGCGCATGTGCCTTGGATTAAGGGCAATGGTCAGCGTGGTTTTAAAGATCAGGATGTGCCGAAAGACGATGTGAAACGCACCTTATATGAAGAAGGTAAAAAACGTTTGCTGGCACATGGTTATCATGAAATTGGCATGGATCATTTTGCGCTCGAACATGACAGCATGTATCAGTCCTTTCAGCAGGGCAGTTTGCACCGTAATTTTATGGGTTATACCTCATCCAAAACCAAAGTCATGATCGGTTTGGGACTCTCTTCAATCAGTGATAGCTGGTACAGCTTTGCCCAAAATGAAAAGACTTTAGAAGATTACTACGCACGCTTAGAGCAGAATGAAATTCCTGTGTTTAAAGGGCATATCCTGTCACAGGAAGATTTAATCATTCGTCAGCATATCTTGAACTTAATGTGTACCTTTAAAACCTCGTGGGCAGAGCCAAGTATGGCATTTCCTGAGTTGCCTGAAGTGCTGAGTCAGTTAGAGGAAATGCAGCAAGATGGGTTACTCGTGCTTCAGCCACAAGGCATTCAGATTACTGAACAGGGCAAGCCGTTTATTCGCAATATCTGTATGGCGTTCGATTTGCATCTAAAACGAAAAATGCCTCAAACCCGAATTTTCTCAATGACCATTTAACATTTAATTTGCTAAAAAACGAAAAGGGCATTTTAAATGCCCTTTTTATTTGCCTGAACTGGTTGATTAAGAAGACGATGACTTAAAAATCATCTTCCTTATACATGTGCGACATGCGGTCATGTTTGGTTTTTAGGTATTGTTGATTAAACGGATTTAATCCGACCGTCAAAGGAACACGATCCACCACATCAATGCCTAAATCACGCAGGGCAATCAGCTTAAGTGGATTGTTGGTGATCAGTTTAACTTGATGAACTTGTAAATGATCGAGCATGATTTTACACATGTCATAGCGACGTGCATCGGCAGGCAAGTTGAGCATTAAATTGGCATCGACCGTATCATGTCCTTGATCTTGTAAGGCATAGGCACGGATTTTATTGGTTAAACCAATGCCGCGACCTTCTTGGCGTAAGTATAAAATCACGCCTTGACCTGCGTCATTAATCATTTTTTGAGTGGCTTTAAGCTGCGGGCCACAGTCACATTTTAAGGATGAAAATGCATCGCCAGTGAGGCACTCAGAGTGAATGCGCACTAAAACGGGTGCAGTTGCTGGCATGTCCAAACCTTTCCATAAGGCCACATGTTCTTCACCTGTTTCAGGATCTTGAAAAACACTAATATGAAAATCGCCAAAGGCGGTCGGAAGTTTGGAGGTAGCAACAAAAGCAATCGGCACAGTTCAGCTCTTTCGTCATGAATAGTCGACCAAAGTATAGCGCAATGCTCAACTATTGATAGCTTGCGCATACAAAAATTACGCCAATCAATTTATTTTTTTGTAGAAAGCAAATAATAATAGTTGAATATCGCTATCATTTTTCAGGATAATCACAGCCTTGTCTAGGACAAAAGCAATGTGCAAGACTACATCAAAAGATATGTGGCTCATTGAAAACAACGTTCGATAAGGTAGAATTATCGATTTAACGCAATATACCTAGCTTAGGATTTGCCAGGCTCTAGAAGGCTTTGCCACATATGTTGTATACAGAAATACCAACTCAGCGTCCTGTTACGCCATTGTTGGATGCGATTGACCATCCACAGCAATTACGTCAGCTAGATCAAAGCCAGCTCGAACAAGTGGCGGATGAGTTACGTCAATATATCTTGTATGCCGCAGGACAAAGTGGTGGACATTTTGGTGCAAATCTTGGAGTGATTGAACTCACCGTTGCACTACATTATTGCTTTAACACGCCACATGATCGCCTGATTTGGGATGTAGGTCATCAGGCTTATCCGCATAAAGTCTTAACAGGTCGTCGTGAACAACTGACAACCATTCGCTCTAAAGATGGTTTAGCAGCATTCCCGACACGTGAAGAATCAGAGTTTGATACCTTTGGTGTGGGACATTCATCAACTGCGATTTCTGCGGGCTTAGGCATGTCTTTGGCACGTCGCTATCAAAATGATCCGTGTGATGTCGTTGCGATTGTTGGTGATGGTGCCATGACTGCGGGGATGGCGTTTGAAGCCATGAATGATGCGGTGGCACATCAGGCCGATTTAATCGTCATTTTAAATGACAATGACATGTCGATTTCTTGCAGTACAGGTGGCTTTGCTAAACATTTGGCAGCAATTTGGGAGCAAGGGCAGTCCGTCAATATTAATGCGGATGGCGATGCCGTGATTGAACCGCATCCTGAGTGGGCGTATACCTCACGTTTGCATCAATCCGCGACTCAAGAAGCTGATAACTTATTTAAAGCGATTGGATTTGAATATTTTGGCCCATTCGATGGGCATGATGTTAAACAGCTCGTTCATGTGCTGAATGCGATCAAACAGCGCAAAGGGCCACGTCTGATTCATGTCTATACTAAAAAAGGCAAAGGTTTTAAACCTGCGGAAGCCGATCCGATTGGCTATCATGCAATTGCAAAACAAGCGGTGATGGTTGCGCCTACACCAGTCAAGAAAAAATCAGCACCGAAATATTCCGATGTTTTTGGTCAATGGCTCTGTGACCAAGCGGCACAAGATTCACGTTTGCTTGCGATTACCCCAGCGATGTGCGAAGGCTCAGGTATGGTAAAATTTGCCAAACAGTATCCTGAGCGTTTCTTTGATGTTGCCATTGCTGAACAACATGCGGTGACCCTTGCCGCAGGTATGGCCTGTGAAGGTTTAAAACCTGTGGTTGCGATTTACTCGACATTCTTGCAACGGGGTTATGACCAATTGGTTCATGATGTCGCTTTGCAAAATCTAGATGTGACTTTTGGGATCGATCGTGCAGGTTTGGTGGGTGAAGATGGCCCAACCCATGCGGGCGCATACGATTATGCCTATATGCGAACCATTCCGAATTTGGTGATTATGGCACCAAAAGACGAAAATGAATGCCGTCAAATGTTGCACACAGCTTATGCTTATAACGGGCCTGCTGCGGTACGTTATCCACGTGGCGCGGGTGTGGGCGTTGAAATCGAACAACAATTTACAGCTTTACCGATGGGTCAGGCGGAAATTGTGGCGGAACTCAATAGTCAGTATGAAGATAAAATCAGTATTTTGGCATTTGGCAGCCGTGTGATGCCTGCGTTGCAGGTCGCTGAAAGTCTAGCCAAACAGCTTGAGGTTGCCGTGACTGTGGTCAACATGCGCTTTGTTAAACCGCTTGATGAAAATATCATTCAGCAGTTAGCAGCAACGACCAGCTTATTCGTGACTGTGGAAGAACATGCGGTGATGGCGGGTGCGGGGAGTGCAGTCAATGAATATTTGGCGCAAGCACAGATCGTGAAACCTGTACTCAATTTAGGTTTGCCAGACAGCTTCTTGCATCAGGCAGATCACGCACAAATGTTGCATGATTGTGGACTCGATGCAGAAGGCATTGAGCAGTCAATTGTACAAGCATGGAAAAAAGCCTTGCAAATCGCATAGTTTTGTCTGGTTACACATTTCGAAATATTTTTTAGCAAAAAGCGCAGAGATTTGTTAAAATGCCTGCGCTTTTATGCATTATTCTTTGTCAAAATCTTTAATTTGTATTTGTAGTGGGTGTTCAATGGAACCTATGGTGGTGATGGCTGCGCGTGCGGCTCAAACAGTTGGTCAAGAGCTTTTAAAAGCGCATCAAAATCGTCATAAACTCGATTTACAAGTTGAAGAAAAAGGCATCGACGGTCCTGTAACACGTGTTGACCGTTACCTCGAACAACTCACGATTGATACCCTGCGTAAAAGCTATAAAAACCACAGCTTCCTTGGCGAAGAGTTTGGCATGCAAGAAGGCAAAGGTCACGATGCTGACTGGTGCTGGGTGATTGATCCTCTCGATGGCACATTAAACTTCGTTAATGGTGTTCCACATTTCTGTATCTCGATTGCAGTACAGCACAAAGGCGTGACTCAACACGGTGTAATTTACGATCCAGTGCGTGATGAATTATTCTCTGCAAGCCGTGGTCGTGGTGCAATGATGAACCAACGCCGTATTCGTGTGAATGTTCGCGATAGCCTTGAAAATACTTTTATTTCAGTTGGTCATGCTTACCGTGCAAAACGTAACGGTCAAGTTATTTCTTATGCAAAACAACACTTTGATGCTTTGCTTGCAGTGACTGAAGCAGGCGCTCAATTCCGCCGTACAGGTTCAGCTGCACTTGACTTAGCTTATGTTGCTGCAGGTCGTTTTGATGGTTTCTTTGAACTTGGTTTAAAACCATGGGATATCGCTGCAGGCGAACTGATTGTGAAAGAAGCTGGCGGTACAGTGGTTGATGCTCGTGGTGGCACAGAATCTATGGACAATGGTCAAGTGTTGGCATGTTCAATGAAAATGTTGAAACCATTGATGCAAGCGGTTGTTCCTGCTTGGGCAGATGCTGCTAAATAATTCTTTTCGCTCTGATTCAAATTTGAAAAGTGACTCTTCGGAGTCACTTTTTTATTGATCATGTTTCAAATCATAAAATGCTGCTTGTTAGAGTTGTTCATAAAAGGTCACGTTGTTATTGTAGAAATATCTGTTGATTTTTTGAATGCACAGAAGTTTAAGCGCTTTACAAAGCTTTAATTTGTCATGTTGTGTATAAAAATGTGATGTACTTTGGATAGAAAGTATTGACTAAATTTGGATAATTATTTTGAATTATGATGGGCTTAAGTGATTTAAATGTGCATTGAGCTATATTCTTCTGCTTAGAATATTGTTGTTTAAGACATTAAATTTTGAATAAAAACTAAGTAAATTCAGATACTTTTATTAAAAAAGATAAAAACCAATGAAAAAGGGTGACTTTCTAAAACTTTCTGCTATAATCGCCGAACGCACTTCATTCCGTTCATTACCTGAACATTTCTCTTCTATTATTGTGTATGCGCGTTCGGTCCAATGAGAGGACAATACTTCGCGCCCCACCCAATCGCTTAAGCGATTCTTTCAGGTTGCGGCTATAAACATGTGTGCGTCACATACGCATCGTCGTTTTCGGATCGCCGCTGATTCTATATTTTCAGCGATTATTGCTGTGCCGCTTTTTGCCGATGTCCAATAGACTTTATTATTTGGAGCACCCAAATCAGGGTGAATCTCTCTATGAGCAAAACTTTTGCTGATTTTTCTTTACACGCATCTCTTCAACAAGCGTTAGAAGATTTAGGCTTCACAAGCCCTACACCTGTTCAAGAGCAAGCTGTTCCTGCTGCTTTGGAAGGTAAAGACTTGTTGGTTTCAAGCCAAACAGGTTCTGGTAAGACTGCTGCATTTTTATTGCCAACTTTGCATAAACTTGCAGAAAATGATGTTTTCGTTCCATTTAAAGAACGTATGCGTGCGATTACACAACCACGTATTTTAGTGTTATGTCCAACACGTGAATTGGCACAACAAGTGAGCCAAGACGCAATTGCATTTGTACGTCACATGAAAGGTGTTCGTATTGCTGCAATCATGGGTGGTATGCCTTTTGGTAAACAAATTCAACAGCTTAAAGGTGCACAAGTGGTTGTGGCGACTCCAGGTCGTTTACTTGACCTTGTGAACCGTCGTCAAATTAAACTCGACAAAGTTGAAGCGTTAATTGTTGACGAAGCTGACCGTATGCTTGACTTAGGTTTCTCTGAAGATCTAGAAGCAATCAGCGATTTGGCTGCAAACCGCGAACAAACATTGATGTTCTCTGCAACATTTGCAGATCGTATTATCAGCCTTGCTGAACGTATGATGAATGACCCTGAGCGTATTGCGATCGAAACTGGTCATTCAACCAATACAGACATTACTCAGACTTTACACTGGACTGATGGTTTCGAGCACAAGAAAAAATTGCTTAGCCACTGGTTAGCAGATGAGTCTTTAGACCAAGCAGTTGTATTTGCTTCAACTCAAGAAGATACTGACATGTTGGCTGAAGAGCTAGCAGAAGCAGGTCATTCTGTTGTTGCATTACACGGTGCGATGCCACAAACCGTGCGTAACCGTCGTTTACGTAGCATCCGTGAAGGTCGTGCAAAAATCTTGGTTGCAACTGACGTTGCAGCACGTGGTCTAGACGTCCCAACCATTTCTCACGTGATTAACTTTGGCTTGCCAATGAAACACGAAGATTATGTACACCGTATTGGTCGTACAGGTCGTGCGGGTCGTACAGGTCAAGCAATCACATTAGCGACTTACCGTGAACGCGGTAAAATCCGTGCGTTGGAAGACTATTTGGAAGCGCGTTTAGACGTATCTGAAATTGAAGGTCTAGAGCCATCTCCACCTCCTGCACGTACTGGTCGTCGTGATGGTGGTGGTCGCGGTGGTAATGGTCGTCGTGACGGTGGTCGCGGTGGTTTTGGTGGTGGTCGTCGTTTTGAAGGCGAAAGCAACTTCAAACGTCGTGAAGGTGGTCGTAGTGAAGATCGTCCACGTCGTAGCTTCGATGACAAACCACGTGGTGAACGCCCTGCATTTGGTGGTGAAGACCGTCCACGTCGCGAGTTTAACGCTGACCGTCCACGCCGTAGCTTTGATGATAAACCACGTGGCGAGCGTCCAGCATTTGGTGGTGAAGATCGTCCACGTCGCGAGTTTAATTCAGATCGCCCACGTCGTGAAGGTGGCTTTGGTGATCGTCCAAAACGTGATTTCGGTGATCGTCCGCAACGTAGCTTTGGTGATAAACCGCGTTCTAACGATGACAACCGTGGTAATCGTGTAGATTATAAACCAGCTCGTGAAGGTGCTGATCGTCCACGTCGTGAGTTCAATTCAGACCGTCCACGTCGTGAGTTCAACTCAGACCGCCCACGTCGTGAAGGTGGCTTTGGTGATCGTCCACAACGTTCTTTCGATGATCGTCCAAAACGTTCTTTTGGTGGTGAAGACCGTCCACGCCGCGAGTTCAATTCAGACCGTCCACGTCGTGAAGATGGTGACCGTCGCCGTAAATTTAACGACTAATTCTCGTTAAACTTTACTGTAAAAAGCCAGTTTTTTAACTGGCTTTTTTTATCTATAGATATAAATATTTTAAATTCAAAAAAACTGAAGTGATCTTGCTTTATTTCTTATAAAACTATTTTTTATCATGTATTTATGTTTTTTTAAAATCTACATAAACACCACAAAGATATGCGTTTTGTACAAGTTTCATATATTTCGTTGATAAAATCTTCAACTTTTTTCGTCCTGAAAATGGTAAGCTACGTCACGTAAAATCTATAGGTAAATTTGTAAAATCTTCTATTCTAGGAAGAGTTCACTTGCTGCGAAAACCGAGCAGGAATTTGGTCTATTATGAAAAATACATTAGCTATGCCTGCGCAGTCATTGATTGAGATCAAGAATCTGAGCTTTAAGCGAGGCGAGCGTGTCATTTATGACAATGTGAGTCTTTGCATTCGCCGTGGGCAAATTACTGCCATTATGGGTCCTTCGGGCACAGGTAAAACCACCTTACTCCGTCTGATTGGTGGACAATTAACTCCAGATCAAGGGCATGTACTGCTTGATGGTAAAGATCTAGCGAACATGTCACGCCAAGAGTTATTTGCAGCACGTGCCCGTATGGGAATGCTGTTTCAAAGTGGTGCGTTGTTCACAGATATGACCGTGTATGAGAATGTGGCTTTTCCTATTCGTGCACATACCCGATTAGCAGAACATTTAATTGCAGAGCTAGTTGCACTGAAGCTTGAGTCTGTGGGTCTGCGTGGTACAGAAAAATTAATGCCATCTGAACTTTCGGGTGGGATGAATCGTCGTGTTGCTTTGGCACGTGCAATTGCATTAGACCCTGAACTCATCATGTATGACGAACCATTTGCTGGACAAGACCCAATTGTCATGGGGGTGTTGACGCGTTTGATTCGTTCGCTGCGTGAAGCATTGGATTTAACGACAATTATTGTGTCGCACGATGTGGATGAAACCATGTCGATTGCAGACTATATCTATATTGTTGCTGAAGGCAAAATTCAGGGTGAAGGTACGCCAGATGAGTTACGCCAGCATCCTTCTGCTTTTGTACAACAGTTTCTTAATGGACAGGCTGAAGGTCCTGTCGATTTTCAGTTTAGTCATCAGGCATATTTAAGCCAAGAGGTGGGTTCATGAATGCTATAGCCTTATTGGGTCGGCGCGTGATTGAACGTATACATGGCATTGGTGTTGCGACATTGATGCTATTGCAGATCATCATATCGATGCCAACGTTACTTGGCATACGTTTGTTTATATATCAAATGTACCGTGTCGGGGTCATGTCTTTACTGATTATTTCCGTTTCAGGTCTATTCATTGGTTTGGTTCTTGGCTTACAAGGCTACAATATTTTGGTCAATGTCGGCAGTGAGTCGATGTTGGGCACAATGGTGGCTTTGACCTTACTTCGTGAATTATCTCCTGTTGTTGCGGCTCTGCTTTTTGCAGGTCGAGCAGGTTCTGCATTGACAGCTGAAATTGGTCTCAT
This sequence comes from Acinetobacter sp. ME22, assembly GCF_022012315.1. NCBI lineage: Bacteria > Pseudomonadati > Pseudomonadota > Gammaproteobacteria > Moraxellales > Moraxellaceae > Acinetobacter > Acinetobacter sp. ME22. The sequence continues at coordinate 395,145 of NZ_JAKLTL010000003.1, read as the reverse complement.
GAAAGCCACTGAGCAGCTATCTAGCATGGAGATGATCGGGGTTGATCCACTGAAACGTATTGTTTCACCACGTCTTTGGGCAGGTATCGTGAGTCTACCGATGTTGACCGTTATTTTTTCTGCCATCGGGATCTTTGGTGGCAAGATGGTTGGAGTCGATTTTTTAGGTGTAGATGAAGGTTCCTTTTGGAGTGGTATGCAAAGTTCTGTGCAATTTCAACATGATATTGTTAATGGCATCATCAAAAGTGTGGTCTTTGCTGTGATTTGTACATGGATTGCTGTCTATCAAGGTTATTTCTGTGCCCCGACATCGGAAGGTATTTCGACTGCGACCACGCGTACTGTGGTGTACTCATCTTTATGTATTTTAGGTTGTGACTTTGTGTTGACTGCGGTCATGTTTGGAGGAGTGTAATGAAGTCCCGTTCAAGTGAGCTGGCCGTAGGTGTATTTGTTATTCTGTTCGGCTTAGCATTATTCTTCTTGGCAATGAAAGTCAGTGGTTTATCTACAGGTAGCTTGGGTAATAGCTATGAAATGTCTGCAACTTTTGACAACGTGAATGGTTTGAAAACCCGTGCAAAAGTGACGATGAGTGGTGTCACGATTGGACGAGTTGAGCGGATTGAGCTTGATCCAGTGACACGTCTTGCTAAAGTCACTTTTGATCTAGAAGCAGATAAAACCACCTTTAATGCAGCGCAATTGCAAACCGTTGAAAAAAATGCGCTTGAAGAGTTGCGTTATAGTGATGACTATCAACAAGCTAACCCTACCAAACAAAAAGCAATGGAACAACAACTATTGGGTAACATGAAGTCCATCACCAATATTGATGAAGATGCTTATATTATGGTGGCAACCAATGGTCTACTCGGCGAGAAATATCTCAAAATTGTTCCAGGCGGTGGTTTGAACTATATCAAACGTGATGGTGTGATTGGTAATACACAAGGTACGATGGATCTTGAAGATCTGATCAGCAAATTTGTGACAGGCATGTCAGGTAAATCATCAGATACTGCTGACAGTAAAGAAAAAGCAGCTTCTGAGCCAAGTAAAACTGCCGATCCACAAACATCTTTTGCTGAATAATAGAATTTAGAGGAGTAAGACGTTGAATACTTTAATTAAACAAACCCTTACAGCAAGCATTTTATCAAGCATGATTGTCGGTACAGCCTTTGCAGCGCCTGCTGAAGCACCGCCTGCATTTGTTAAACGTATTGCTGATAATTTAATTGGTCGTTTAAAAGCAGACCATGCGAAATTACAAGGTAATCCTGCGGCAGTGAATGCCATTGTAAAACAGAACCTTGAACCGTATGTTGATGCTCAATCATTTACTCGTATTGTGATGGGTACATATGCGACACCGCAAAGCAGTACCCCACAGCAACGTGCAGCATTTGAGCATAACTTGCGTCAAAGCCTTATTCAGAATTATGGCTCAGCTTTGGCAAAATATAGTAACCAAAGCTATAGCCTTCGTCCTTACAAACCAACAGGCGGTGCTTTCCCTGTAGTAACCATTGACTTTATTAACCAAGGTCAGAAAACCCCTGTTTCTTTCCAGTTGACGGATAACAACAGCCAATGGAAAATCCGCAACATTAATGTGGCAGGGATTGACTTAGGTCTACAATTCCGTAATCAGTTTGCTGCGACAGTAAAACGTAATGGTGGCAATATCGATAAAGCGATTGCAACCTTTAAACCTGATGCTGACAATGCAGTGAAGAAATAACATAGGTGTACTGTGATTGAACTTAAAGATCAGCAATTGTGCTTATCAGGAACGATTAATTTTCAAAATGCAGAGCAAGTTTACCAACAAGGTTTGGCATTGATTCGACAGCAGCCTTTACCACTTGTGGTGAATTTGGCAGAGTTGCAACATGGTAATACCTTGGCACTTGCTGTTTTGGTACAGTGGTTACGTCAGACACCTGAGCAAAAAGGTCTGCACTTTCAGGCTGTTCCCGCTAAAATGCTGAAAATTATTGAAGCCTGCCATTTGCAAGATGACCTGATCTTTTTGAGTTAATTGCAGCATAAAGAAAGCATCCATAGGGATGCTTTTTTTATATCCATTTTTTCCAGCGGAAGAATAAAATTGGCCCAATAAATGAACCAACAATAATAATTGAGACCGCAGTAAAGCTAAAACTGCCATGTGCAAAAGGCAGCACTGTGGTGTTCATTCCATATAAGCTGGTCACGAGCATTGGGGGAGTGAGCATACTCGGTAAAATCGAGAATCGACGAATGGTATCGTTTTGTTCGGCGTTAATAAATCCAGAGGTGGTGTCGAGTAAGAAGCGGACTTTTTGAAATAAAAAGGCATTATGTTCAACCAAGGAACGGACATCTTCACTCATTTCTCGAATTTCACCATCATAAATATGACTCCCTAGGGCGCGTGGGCGCGATAGAAAGGTCAAAATACGGCGTAAATCAATCAGACACAATTGTGCTTTTCCGAGCATATCTTCTTGCTGAGCCAAGCGCGTAATCATGTCATCTAAATCAAGCACTTGTTCTCGATGATGGTTATTGAGTACTTCGGTTGAGTATTTTTCCAAATCTTTATGAATATCTTCCAAAATGTCGGCAAGCTCATCAAGTTTGGCTTCAAATAAACCCAATAAAATCCAGATTGGATCTTTATACTCGACATCATAGTCATTACGACGGGCACGTGCCCGAAAGGCACGAAACGCCACCAGTTTTTCACCGCGCAGGGTCAGTAAGCGCTCTTTATTTAAAATGAATGCAACCGTTTGTACCGTTGCCAGCATATTGGCTGACTCGTCATTTTCATTATCGACCTGATAGTTTTTATTTTTCGTTAAAAAATAGGTGCTGATATGTAAAACGCCATCGTCATCGCGATAGAATCGGGCAGAGGATGAAATGTCTTCTAGTGATTTCAGTGTTGGTAGATTTTGCTCATAGGCATCAGTAACCCATTGTTGCTCCTCTTGTGAAGGCGCAATCAGATCAATCCACACTAATTCTGGGTGTAAGTCGAATCCACCATTAATGGTCGCATCTTCGAGACTACCACGCTCTGTGGCGTAAAAAGCTTCAAGCATAGGCGTCATTCTCCCTTGGGTTGGACTGGGGGTGAAATGGTGGGTGTATTTTAGACAAGGACTTAGGGAAAAACACTGATCACTTTGTTATTTTGCTCAAAAAAAGTTGCTTTAGTTTATTTTTAATACATGACAGATCAATAACAGGCCAATTTTATGAATTCAATTGCAATCTTCTGTGGTTCTAAAGCAGGAAATGACACGATTTTTGTGCATACTGCGCAACAGGTGGGTGAGAAAATCGCACGACAGGGTAAGACCTTGGTTTATGGTGGTGGACGTTCAGGTCTGATGGGTGTGGTTGCCGATAGTGCATTGCAGGCAGGAGGAAAAGTGATAGGCGTGATTCCTGAAGCTTTGGTTAACCGTGAATTGGCACATCCGAATTTGACAGAATTATATGTTGTGAAAAATATGCATGAACGTAAAACCAAAATGTCTGAGCTGGCAGATGGTTTTATTGCTCTACCGGGTGGTGCGGGGACTTTAGAAGAAATTTTTGAACAGTGGACATGGGCACAATTGGGCATTCATTTAAAACCGTGTGCTTTTTTAAATGTTTCAGGTTTTTATGATGCCTTGCTCAGCATGATTGATATGACTGTACGTCAAGGATTTACGCATTCTCGTTTTGCCGATACGCTGCTTGTATCTGATCAGATTGAAACTTTATTGGAGCAATTTGAACAGTATCAGCCACCACAGCCAAAATGGGGTGCAAGCGATATTACACCTTAAGCTTTCGGACTTGCTAAACAGGCAGCATAAATCTGCTGACAACCAAGCTGTTGTAATTTGAGTGAAAGCGCCTGAATGGAGCTGCCTGTTGTGACCACATCATCCACAATCAGCACGCGTCGATAACGCACTTTACTTGGCGCTTGCACCACAAATTGCTGTTCAATATTACTGAGGCGTTCTAGTCGATTCAGACCCTTTTGATGCTGTTGCTCTTGCCGAAGGATCGGCTGCCAAATCGGGACATTGAGTTGTTTGGCTAAATGTTCTGCCAACAGCAGAGCTTGGTTATAACCTCGCTCAATTAGGCGTTGCTGTGAGATCGGCATCGGCACAATCGCTTGAACTTTTGGAAATTTTAACTGGTTCAGCATGTGAGAAAATAGCGGCAAATAATGCAGTTGCTGCTCATATTTAAACTGTTGAATCATTCGATCCAGAGGATATTGATAATAAGCCGCCACCTGAATCGGAATTTCCTGACGGTAAATGGTTTGCTTGAGCCACGGCAATTGCTGCCAGCAATCCTGACACACAGACGCTTGGGTTGCCCGATCACTTTGGCATAGGCTACAACTCAGTAAGGGCTGTAGCAGTTGCGAAAATCTAGACATAAGCATAGCGAGGTGCCTCGGGAAGCCATCGTTTGAGTAGCGGTTCAACCAGTTGCGGATGCTTTTGCATGATTTGCTGTGCCACATAATGCGCTTGATTTAGCAAGTGATCGTCACGTTCCAGTTTAGCCACCCGAAAACCCAAATCCCCCGTTTGTTTAGTGCCGAGCAGCTCACCAGGACCACGCAGTTCCAAATCTTTTTCGGCAATCACAAAGCCATCATTACTTTCTCTTAAAATCGATAGGCGCTCATGTCCATTTTGCGATAGTGGGGTTTTATACAGCAACACGCAAAAACTGGCGAGAGCGCCACGTCCAACTCGCCCACGTAACTGGTGTAACTGAGATAAACCGAGCCGTTCAGCATTTTCAATAATCATCAGGCTGGCATTGGGAACATCGACTCCGACCTCGATTACCGTAGTGGCGATCAATAGTTGTAGTTGATTGTCTTTAAATTGCTGCATGACACGTTGCTTGTCTTCGGCTTTCATTTTACCGTGGACTAGACCGATTTTTAGCTCAGGGAAACGCTGTTGAATTTCCTGATAAGTGGCTTCAGCGGCTTGAGCGTCAAGGGTTTCGGATTGTTCGACCAGTGTGCAGACCCAGTAGGCTTGCTTGCCTTCGGTACAGTTATTGGCAATGCGTTGCAGCACTTCTTCACGGCGGTCAATCGGAATGGCAACGGTTTGAATGGGTGTACGTCCAGGGGGAAGTTCGTCAATAATTGAGGTATCCAAATCCCCATAGGCACTCATGGCGAGGGTACGAGGGATCGGGGTGGCGGTCATCACCAGTTGATGCGGTGTGTATTGGGCATCACCTTTATTGCGTAGTGCCAAGCGTTGATCGACCCCGAAGCGGTGCTGTTCATCAATGATGACTAAACCGAGTTTGGCGAATTTCACATTTTCCTGAAACAAGGCATGTGTGCCAATCACCAGTTGTGCTGCGCCTGTTGCAATTAGGTTCTCGGCTGCGGCACGCGCTTTACCTTTTTGTTTGCCTGAGAGCCATGCCACGCTTAAACCCAAAGGCTCAAACCAGCGTTTAAAGTTCAGATAATGCTGCTCTGCCAAAATCTCGGTCGGTGCCATCAGGGCGACTTGCCAGTCGGCTTCTAGGGCATGACAGGCTGCAATGCCTGCAACCAAAGTTTTTCCTGCGCCGACATCACCCTGAACTAAGCGCAGCATGGGTTTGTTCTGCTTCAGGTCATCTGCGATTTCTTTGGACACCCGTTTTTGTGCGTTGGTCATTTTAAAGGGGAGTCCAGCCAAAAGCTGTTTGGCGAGCACTTTGCTACTGGACAAAACAGGAGCTTGGATTTGCTGAATATAGGCACGACGGGTGAGTAAACTGAGTTGATGCGCCACCAGTTCTTCAAAAATCAGGCGTTGCTGTGCAGGATGTGAACCTTGTGCCAGTTGTAGCATGTTGGCACTGAGCGGTGGCTCGTGAATATAAAACAGTGCATCTTTAAGGGCATAGCCATTACAAAACTGGCTTGGTATCAGTTCAGGCAAGTCATCACTGTGTTGCTGTAAGGCTTGCTTGACATATTCACGCAGTTTGGCTTGGGTTAAGCCCTCGGTACTGGGGTAAATCGCGGTCAGCTGGGTTTTGGGTAAGGGCGTATGGGCATGAATTGCCTGAATTTCAGGGTGATATAACTCTAAGCCGCGTGCACCGACACGAATTTCCCCAAACACGCGCACCCGATGTCCGACCTGTAAGGTATTGGTCAGGTTTTTATAGATATGGTAAAAACGCAAGGTGACTTTGCCAAAATCATCTTGCAGCGCCACCGCCATCGATTTACGTTTTCCCGCAGGAAAATCGACCGATTGCACCATACCTTCGAGCAAATAACTGCGCCCAACTTGCAGTTGGTTCATAGCAATAATGCTGCTACGATCTTCATAGTCACGTGGTAAGTGAAATAGCAAATCATCGGTGGTGAAAAGATTCAGTTTTTCTAAGAGCGCGGCAGTTGCTTGACCCACGCCTTGTAATTGATGAATTAAAGCCATGTCCCTCCAGCTTAGGTCATGTCATGCATATTGTATTTATTGGTTATGGTAAAACATCTCAACGTGTTGCAAAACAGCTATTTGCACAAGGACACCAGATTAGCACAATTAGTCGCAGCCCGAAAACAGATCGCTTCGCCCAGCATTATACGCAAGATATTCATGCTTTGGATTTAAGCCAACTTGCACCGATTGATTGGGTCTATGTTTTGCTCAGTCCAGATCAGAGCAGTGTCGAAGGTTATCAGCAGACTTATGTGGATTCGGTTGCCCCGATTGTGGCGGCATTGGCTTCACATCCTGTGAAAAAGGTCGTCGTCGTGTCGTCAACACGGGTGTATGGCGAAAATGCAGGACAGAAGATTGATGATGATCACCCCGTGCAACCGATAGACGAGCAGGGGCATTTGCTGTGGGAAATGGAGCGACTTTGGCAGCAGGCTTATCCTGAACAAAGTATCATCATTCGTCCAAGCGGGATTTATGGCGACAGTGTCGCGAGAATGTGCAAGCTAGCAAAAAACACCAGTATTTATCCCAATACGCACTGGAGTAACCGTATTCATGTCGATGATCTGGCAGGTTTTCTGGCGTATTTAACAGCGTTACCACAACATCAGCCTAGTTATATTGTGAGCAATGCTCAGCCGACCTTGCTGCATGAAGTGCTTGAGTGGTTTCAGCAGCAATTGGCTTTACCACAGTTAACGGTGGCACATCCTGAACAGGTTTCGGGAAAACGTCTGTATGCGACGCATTTACAGCAAAGTGGTTTCCAGTTGCAGCATACCGATTGTTTTCAGGATTATGTAGCGTTATTGGCGCAGCAGTCAGATTAAAGTGGTCGATTTAAGATATGAAATAAAAAACCGCATTCAAAGATGCGGTTTTTTATATTTAGATCACTTATTTTTTCTTACGTTTTGAACGGCGTTTGGCATTGTGTTCTGCCATTGCTGCCAAGGCTTGTTGTAACTCATCATCGCTAAAAGTGGTGATATGACGCAGCATTTGACGCGTGGTGTCGTCTAGAACTAAGTTGGCATATTGAGCAACACGGCTAAAGTTTTCGTCATATTCCAAGAAGCCATGTTCGTTGGTCTTAATGTAGTTTTGCTGTGTTAAGACTTTCAGGAAGCTTTGGAACAAGGCTTTATCAAAGAATTCTGGTGAATTAAATTCATACAACACAGACAAACGCTGACCGAGTAAATGGCTCAAGTCTTCCACCTGTTTGGCTGAAATATTGCCAGAACCACGCTGAGTAATGAGCGCCAACGTGATGTAATAGCGTTCCAGACTTTGTTTGACAGGTGCCATCATCAGCACGAGCTGATTATGTGCTTCTGAATTTGGCGTTGGGCTATGTAAGTCACCTTGATTGTCGCTTGAAATCAGACCTGCTTGAATCATGGCATCGGTATAGGCTTGAATCGGCTGATTCAACTCAGACACACCCCATTTCATAAACAATTCTGCTTTTAAGAATGGGTACAGGGTACAAATCACATTGCCCAAGTCTTCACGGCTAATTTTGCCATTTAACTCAACCAAAGATGCGATCAAAGATGGCAAAACAAACGCATGTAAAATGTTATTACGGAAGTAAGTGAGCAATACCGCTTGGTTGTCCTCAACCGTGATAATGTCGCCAAGTGCATGTTGTACACGTTTTAGCAGTTTAAGCTTCAAGCCATAGCTGATCATTTCCTTGCCTGAAAGCGCCGTCACTTCACTACGGGTATCATATGGCAGGAAAGTGGCTAAATTGCGATAGGTATCGAGCTGTTTAATAAACAGTTCTTCATCGAGTGTGTGTTTATCCGTAGCCAACAAGATCAGTGACAATAATGAAACAGGGTTGATGACTACTGCATTATTAATTTTTTCCAAGATGGCATGTGCTGAGCTGGTCACTGCATCGGAAACCACTGAAGGAATTGGATCATCATTCTTTTCAATGCGAATGTTGTCAGCATGGTGCGCTTTAAGCAGGTCATTGAGGAAAACAGGCTCGCCAAAGTTGACGTGTACTTTGCCAAAAATACGCTCGATTTTACGCAAAGTTTTGGCAATGCCAAACAATGACTCGGCTTCTTTTGGATTGCCTTGCATTTCACCAATATAGGTTGAACCTTCCATCAGACGTTCATAACCAATATAGGTTGGAATAAACACAATCGGCTTGTTGTTGGCGCTACGCAAATGACTATGTACAGTCATAGCAAGCATGCCTGTTTTCGGTGGGAGCAAGCGTCCTGTACGCGAACGACCACCCTCAATGAAGTATTCTAATGGCGTGTTACGTGACACGATGCTGTATAAATATTCTTTAAAAACTGTTGTATATAAACCATTTCCACGGAATGAACGGCGAATAAAGAACGCACCGCCACCGCGTAGCATTTGCCCGACAAATGGCAAATTCAGGTTATCGCCCGCAGCAATATACGGCACCATTAAACCACGACGGTGAATAATATAAGACAACAATAGATAGTCGATATGACTGCGGTGACATGGGGTATACACCACTTCGTAGTCTTTCGCCAATTCACGAACCGTATTGAAGTTATGTACTTCAACGCCGTCATACAGTTGTGTCCATAAGCGGGTCAGTGCCATATCGGCAAAGCGTACAGTCGAGTAAGAATAGTCTGATACGATTTCATTGACATAGCCAACTGCGCGGCGTTCAGCTTCAAACAGGCTGATTTTGCTACGGATACTTTCACGGCGAATGGCTTCTTGCACATCGGGTGCTTTCACCAAAGACTGCATCACGTTACGGCGATCCGATAAATCGGGGCCTAAGACGGCTTCACGCTGACGATCCAGATATTGATTGAGCTGATTAATAATATAGGTGGCAGGCGATAAGTTTGGATGTTGCTCTTTGGCAAAATTCACTAACTCACGTAACGACTGCTCAGGATGGAATTCAATAAATGACTGACGACCATGCATCCCGATATTAATGAGCTGTTTGAGTGTGCTTGGGGTTGCCCAAGTGTCCGTAAACAACAGTTTAAATAAAGAATCTTCTTTGTCTGGCGAACGTCCCCACAAGATGGTGACAGGCACAAGCTGAATGTCAAGTTCGGGTTGTTGCTGTAAAATTTCGATTAAACGTAATAGACGCGGGGGTAAGGTTGGTGCACTGGCATTCAATAAATAGTTATGGTCGGGTTGTTGTAAAAAAAACACCGAACTTTTTTCACTGCGATTGCCGAGCTGTAAAGGCTCCAATGCTGGTGGCAATTTAAGACGGCGAGTTTCACCATCGACCACCAAGGCATTACTGCGTGAATAATTTTGCAGTACATAACAAATCATTTTTTGTGATGGATGTGCCACTTCGCTGTTTTCTGTGCTGGGTGCAGAAGTAGGTGGAACATCGCCAAGAACGTGTGGAGTCACCACAAGGTCAAGAATTTTGCTTGATAGTCTACGGTACATTTGACCAAAACTATTCTTGGACATAAAAACTCCTACTTCAACACAATGGCAAAGTGATAAAAACAAACAGGATAAAGCTAGGTGAGAGATGACAGACCCAAGCTTTTGCCAATTTTAACCAAAATGTGGGGCTTTGCGCACAAATTGCGTTGAAAAAACGTAGTTTCAAGTCATTGAAATCAGAAAAATCAGATCTTACAGGTTTTTAGCTGATCCATTTGGCATAAAAAACCTTGAAATCACATCGGGTTTTTTGTCCAGATCAGATGTTGTGGCACAATAAAGCTTCTGTTTTATGGTCTTGAAAACCGTTTAGATTAGGTAATTGATGATGACACTCACCCAAGAATTAATCGACTTGCTCAGTTTGGAAAAACTGGAAGAAAATATTTACCGTGGACAAAGCCGCAATTTAGTGGGCAAGCGTGTTTTTGGTGGGCAAGTCTTAGGGCAAGCACTGCGTGCAGCATCGTATACTACAGATCGTCCTGCACACTCCTTACATGCTTACTTTTTATTTGGGGGGGATATTTCAGCACCCATCATTTATGAAGTCGATCGTCTGCGAGATGGCAAAAGTTTTGTGAGCCGTCAAGTGCGTGCGATTCAACATGGGCGAACGATTTTCACAGCGATGGTATCTTTTGCAGCAGCAGAAGAAGGGCTAAATTATCAGCGTCATGCTCCAGATGTCCCAGCTCCTGAAAACCTCAAAAATGAAAAACAGATCAAAGAAGGTTTACTCGAATTTGTGCCTGAAAATGTCCGCACCAGTTTTATGCGTGACCGACATGTTGAACTGCGTCCTGTAGCTGAAATTCAAAATCCGTTTCGCCCGCAACCTGAGCCGCCTTATTATGCGCACTATGTTAGAACGCATGAGCAGATTCAGGCAGAGCAGGACAGTATTGCCTTGCATCAATCGATTGTGGCGTTTTATTCGGACTTTACGCTCATGACCACGGCATTACGCCCGCATGGTCTGAACTATTTATCACCAAGTTTGCAATGTGCCAGCATTGACCATGCGATTTATTTCCATAAGCCGCTGCGTGCTGATGACTGGATGTTGTATGACATGGAAGCAACCGTAAGTGCAGGTTCACGTGGTTTAAACTATGGCTATATGTGGCAAAATGGCGAGTTGGTGTGTAGCACCGTGCAAGAAGGCTTAATGCGTTTACGCGAAATTGAAGCGCAATAAAACGGATTGGGCTAAGACAAATGCAGGTCTTAGCCTTTTGCCATTAACTGAATTTGTATATTCAAAATAGCGCTCGATTCAGTTGGTTTGCCATGCCATAGTATGCAAACTGCATAAAACAACAAATCGAGATCAGATGAGCTTAAATACCAAAATCTTTATTGCAGCACTGATTGGCATTGCCTACGGCTTATTGCTGCGACTTTATCCGAATACCTCTTTTTTTAATGACAGCCTGTATGTACTGAGTATTGTAAGTGGCATTTTTATTGGTTTTTTAAAAATGTTACTGGTGCCTTTGGTTTTTTCCTCGATTGTGATTGGGGTTGCCAGTTTGGAATCGGGTCATCAATTGGGTAAGGTTTGGAAAGTTACTTTGTTGTGTAGCCTAACCACCATGAGCCTGTCATTATTTTTAGGGCTGTTGGGTGCACATCTTTTTGAAGTGGGTAAAGGTCTAGATGTTGCGATGTTCCAAAGTGCCATGCAGCAACATCAACCCGCAGCACAAAATTTAGATGCCTCATCATTCCTGATGAACTTTGTGCAAAATACCCTGATCAATCCATTTAAAGCCTTTAGTGATGGCAATGTGCTGTCTGTGGTGATTTTCTCAATGCTGATTGGTCTGGCACTGGTTTATGGCGGAGAGCGCTTTTCGGGTATTCGCCGTCTTAGTCAGGAATTCTTTGAGTTGGTTATGCTGTTGGTGACTTGGGTCATGAAACTTGCACCCATTGGAATTTTAGCGCTGCTTGCCAAACTAATTGCTAAAGAAGATTTATCGGTTCTCAGTCGTTTGGCAGAGTTTGCCGCAGTGGTGACAGGAACGACTTTATTTCATGGAATTGTGGTTTTACCTTTGCTGTTGTGGATTTTTGGCAAAATGTCACCGTGGAAATTTTTTAAGGGCACACGTTTAGCCTTAGTGACCGCCTTTGCGACCAGTTCCAGTTCTGCAACCATGCCACTGAGTATGAAATGCGCGCAGGAAAATTTAGGGGTACGTCCACAAATCGCAGGTTTTGTCATTCCGCTTGGTTCGCATCTGAATATGGATGGTACAGCGTTGTATGAAGCGGCTGCTGCCTTGTTTGTTGCCAATTTAATGGGTTTGGACTTGCATTTAGGGCAACAGATTATTGTCTGTCTAACCGCGATGATCGCATCTTTGGGTGCGCCTGGTATTCCAAGTGCGGGCATGGTGACTATGATTATGGTGTTACAGTCGGTGGGACTGCCTGCCGAAGCGATTGCGATTTTGCTCCCCATAGACCGTATTTTGGATACCGTCAGAACGGTGGTCAATGTGCAGGGCGATATGATGGTGAGTGTGGTGGTGGATCGTTATACACGAGTTTCACAAGATCAGCGTTAAGCTGGGATTGCTAAATTTAAGACAATGCATATTGCCCACCCCCCAGCGAGCAATATGCATTGAACCCCTTATGAGAAATCAAGCTCTTTTTCAAAGCTACGCAATTCATGACGTGCCATTGCCAAGTTTGATTTACTACGTTCAAGTACCAAATATAAGAACAGATTTGGATTTTTTTCTAAAGGACGAATTAAATGGTATTGGCGTCCCAAAGTAATCAACATATCTTCAATCGTATCATTTAGATTGAGTGCTTTAGCGATTTTACGTTTGGCACGAAATACTTCGGTATTCCCTGCTGCCGCCAATTCTAAATCTAAACCATTTCCAAGTGTTGCTAAGGCTAAACCACTTTCGCTATCGACCAATGCCGCTGCAAAAAAGCCATCAATACTTGCTAAAGGATCAAGTTGTAAACGCGCCATGGCGTACTCCCAATATACATAAAAATGAGCAAAATGCTCTTTGCTTTAAATCCCAAGTTTATTGCGTAATTTACGAATAAAACCTTGAAATACCCCTGTAGATTTCGAAGATATAATTTGATGTTTGGCAGAAAAATGTGCAGATTGAGATGATATTTCTTCACTCATACCTAATAACTGCGTTAAAACAATAAAAGCCTGAATTTGTTGTAATGAGCAATTTAGATAATTTGCAACATAATTCACCTCAGCACCACGTGAAAATAACGCAGAAATTTTAAGCATTATTTTTTGTTGCTCATTATTTTGAATTTGAGGCCACTGCAATAAACGATAGCATGATTGAGCAGAAATATGATCAATAGAAATATATTGATAATAAGGATATAAATGATTCCATAGCCAAATTTTCAGATCTTCAATTTTAAATTGATCTTGGATCATATTCACTAATGAATTTTTTGCATATGTCTGTAACCAAGCATGTGTAAAAAAGTTAATATCAGTTGTATTAGGATTAATATAGACACGCTCAGTACGAGTATCAATAATTGCAATATCGTCATGATTATGACAAATACGTAAAAAACCATTTCTTGCAATAAACATCTCTTGAATATTTTTAGTCAAAAATTTTGATTTATCGGCTACTATGGTTGGTAATACTATTTGTGTAAAATTTAGACTAAACCAGTGTTGAAGATCATAGGACTTTTCAAAAGGATAAAATAGTTTGTTGCTGACCATTTTACCCGAATATGCAGCATTATATTCAATACATAAGTATTGTGTTGTTGGGTGTTCTAATAAATAGTTTTGAATTGTATTTGTATCTAAGAAATAATGGTTAATAAATAAAATATCAATATGAGCTTGAATAGCACTATTCCACTTTAACTCAATGCCATTGGGTAAACTGTTTTCAATGGCTTGTTTGAGTGCAATAGATGCATCATTGTTGAGACCGACCATACTTGCATGTAGAACTTTATTCATATAATACCTTCTTCATCAGGCAGCCACTGATCTAAAGGAGAGGAAGTGCTCACATGTATTTTTCAATTCATAGAACATTTCACCCAGTAATACTTGTTTCTGAGTGAGAACAACAAGAACACTTGGAAATTGTTGATGTGTAATTGTAGTTAATAGTGCTTTTCCATTTGCAGTATCGAGCATAATCGTTTGACATTCATCTAAATGCATTTCAGTAATAAAGGCAGAAATTAGTGCCATAATTGAACTACTGACTGCTGCAATTTTACTCATGTTATTCCAGTTAGTTTTACTGGCTGTAGCAATTTCTAGACCATCTGTTGTGCAGAGCATACAAAACTGAATATGATTGACTCGGTTTAACAAATTAGAAATTTCTTTTTGAGAAAAATCAATAAAATCAGAAGAAATAGTCGATTGATTGAAATTCATAGTGTGACAACCTTATGCAATTAATTCTATTTCAATATTCGCAATCAGTGTTTCAACAAGCATGAGAATATCTGTTTTTTCACGAGCATCTACAATAAAAATAGGGTAGTAACAATGATGAAGTTGCATATAATCACGATAAATTTTAAGTAATTGCTCTTGATATAAATCTGTATGACTAATTCCAATGACTAAATTATTAGTATAGTTTTTAAAGTTTTGAATATAAAATTCTAAGTCTTTTAAACGATCAGGCTTTGAGTGATCAATTAAAATTATACTACCGATTGCGCCACGACATAAAATAGGCCACATAAAATTAAAGCGTTCTTGTCCAGGCGTTCCATATAAACCAATGGTAGATTCATCTTCTAAAATCACTTCACCATAATCAATACCTACAGTGGTTAAAGCTTTCTGATGAGATTTAAGATCAGTGTTAATTGCTTCTGTAGAAATCACAGGAATATCCGATAGGCTCTGAATTGCAGATGATTTACCTGAACCCATAGAACCACCAAAAACAATTTTATATTTTTGTAAAATCATATATAAACAACCATATTTTTCAATTTAATTTGCAATAATCTTAAAAATAAAAAATCTCATTTATGCTCTATTTTTATTATAAGCATCAGATTTTTTTGATGCAATAGCATATGATTTTTTTGATTTTTTTAATAAATATTTGATGTAATATTTTGAATAATATGTATTTTTTTAAAATAAAAAAATAGTTAAAAATAATCTTTATAAAATATTGATAAATGTAAAGCATTTTGTTTTGCACTTGTATATTAATGTGTAAAGCAAGTATAAATTAATATTGGTTTTTATGTGGTTTATTATAAAAAAATTGATAATTTAATCGACATTTAATGTTATTCAATGCTCAGTGAAGTGTAATCTTATCGAACTTTCTAAATATGATTGAAAGAAATACTAGGAGAAAAATGAATGTCGAATGTAAACTTCCGTGTTGATGATGCATTAAAAAAGAAGTCATATAGTGTATTAAAAGAGTTGGGAATTACACCATCTGAGTTATTTAAATCGGTCTTACAATATGTCGCAGATACAGGAAAATTGCCTGTAAAGCATGTGGTGGTTTCGGAGGAAGATTTAAAATTATTGAGTATGATGCGCGAAAAAATACAGGAAGTGGAAGAATCATTGGAGTAAGAATAAGTACATGAGTAGAAATGGGGGAACTCGACTTTTACTTTGATTTATGCATTTGCCCAAGTAGTATTCACGCTTGGGTAATTGGTCTGTCCACAAGGGGAATAGAATGAATTACACTTATCTTTTCTCGTCATCTATCTCGTTTAGGTCTTATGTCTTCATCTCTACAGCCCATCATTACTGTTGCCGCCGCGATTATTTTTAACGCTCAAGGACAGGCGCTTTTAGCACGTAAACGTCAAACCGAATTTTTTATGCAGGTTGGTGGGAAGCTTGAAGCCAACGAATCGGCTGAGCAGGGCTTACTGCGTGAAATTCAGGAAGAAATTGGTGTAGCTGCACGAATTATCAAAGATTTGGGTACAGTGGAAACCGTTGCAGCGAATGAAGCCAATCATCGTCTGTTTGCTCATTTATTTCATGTTGAATTGCTAGGTAAAGCTCAAGTGTCTGCTGAGCTAGCAGAAATTCAATGGGTCAATGTCTTTGAACCAATTCACTTGGCTTTAGCGCCGCTAACTGAGCACTATGTGCTGCCGTATATTCGACAGCAATGTACTGTGAATTAAATGGTCTGAGGGTAAAAATGAGTGAATGGGGCGATGATGATTGTCTTGGTCAAAAATAAAAAAGCACTCGGCTGAATAAATTTTGAGTCAGCCGAGTGCGTGACTTAATTTGTAGTGATTGCAGCATTGCGCTGTGCTACTTTATGTTGAAGTTGTTGTTTTTCTTGTGCCGATAAAAAAGCGATGCTTAAACCATTTTGCTGTGCTTGTCGGATTTGTGCTTCGGACAAGCCTACTTGTGGCGCAGCCTGTAAATATTCATGTTGAATATCAATTCCTTCAACCGCAGGGTCGTCGCTGTTAATAGTGGCTAAAATGCCATGTTCGAGAAAGGTTTTCAGTGGATGCTGACGAATATCGGCAACCGTACTGGTTTGCAGATTTGAGGTAATGCAAGACTCAATTCCGATCTGATGCTCAGCCAAATAATCCAGTAACTTCACATCCTCCACGGCTTTCACGCCATGCCCAATACGGGTTGCACCGAGGGTTTGAATCGCCTGCCAGATACTACTTGCACCCGCAGCTTCACCTGCATGCACGCTGATCTGCCAGCCTGCATCACGAGCTTGTTTGAAGTGTTCGATAAACAGTTCCCCTGGAAATCCCAGTTCATCACCCGCCAAATCCAGTGCAGTAATCTGGTCACGATGCGTCAGTAAGGCATCCAGTTCTTGCTGGCAACGTACCTGACCAAAAGTACGACTCATAATGCCAATCAGCTTGGTAGGAAGGTCAAAGTCGCGGCTGCCTTGCCGAACACCATCAATCACGGCTTCGACCACGCCCGCCAGTGGGAGCTGATGGGTCATCGCCATATAAAATGGTGAGAAACGCAGTTCGACATAGTCCAAACCTTGCTGCGCTGCATCCTGCATATTTTCCCAAGCCACACGGCGGCAGGCTTCCAAATCACCCAAGACTTTCACGCCCCAGTCCAGTTTGCTTAAGAAACTAAGCAGGTCGGGCTGATTGTCCATGACCTGAACATGCGGCAGCAGTTCGGGCAAAGTATTGGCAGGCAGTTGAATTTGAAATTGTTGCCCGAGTTCTAAAATGGTTTGTGGGCGGATGTTGCCATCGAGGTGGCGGTGTAAATCGGTGAGCGGGATATTTTTATCAATCATTATTATTCGCCTAGACAGAAAAAAGCGTGATGTCCTCACAGCATAATCGCAAGTGGATTCATCACGCTAGTTCAAAGGCGAAAGGCTTTAGTCAATTTTCTGTAAATGATCGCCAATTGCTGCAAATAAACGGCTTAAGTCTTCAGGTTTGCTGTTGAACATTGGCCCAAACTGTAAGCAGTCACCGCCGAAACGTACATAGAAACCCGCTTTCCACAGCGCAGTACCCACTTCAAATGGACGAATGCTTGGGTCGCCATCACGCGCTGCCAACTGGATCGCGCCAATTAAACCGCAGTTACGGATATCAACCACGTGTTTTGCAGTTTTCAGGTCATGAATCACGCTTTGGAAATGTGGTGCTAGCGCAGCCGATTGCTCAATCAGTTGCTCTTGTTTTAACAGTTCCAACGTTGCCAAACCTGCGGCACATGCGACTGGATGACCCGAATAGGTATAACCATGGGCAAATTCCACAAAATGCTCAGGTGTGCCTTGTTGCATGAAGGTGTTGAAAATTTCATCTGAAGCAATGACACCACCCAAAGGTACAGCGCCGTTGGTGACTTGTTTAGCAAAGTTCAGAATGTCTGGGGTAACGCCAAAGTATTCTGCAGCAGTCCATTTGCCCATACGACCAAAACCTGTAATCACTTCATCAAAAATCAATAGGATATTGTGTTGATCACAGATTTCACGCAGACGTTGTAAATAACCTTGTGGAGGAATAATTGCACCTGCTGAACCCGATACAGGTTCAACAATCACCGCTGCAATATTCGATGCATCATGCAGTTCAATCAGTTTCAGCATTTCATTGGCAAGCGCCACGCCACCTGTTTCTGCCATGCCTTGGGTAAATGGCAAGTCAGTTTGCAAGGTGTGTGGCAAATGGTCGACATCCATGAACTGTCCGAACATTTTACGGTTACCACCAATGCCGCCCAAGCTTGTGCCTGCAATGTTCACCCCGTGATAGCCTTTGGCACGACCAATAAATTTGGTTTTGGCTGGCTGACCTTTAATGCGCCAGTAGGCTTTGGCCATTTTGACCGCCGTATCGGCAGACTCCGAACCTGAACCTGTAAAAAATACATGGTTGAGTGGATCTGGGGTTAATGCAGTAATTTGCTCAGCCAGTTGGAATGATAGCGGATGCGCAAACTGGAATGCAGGCGCATAGTCCAGTGTGCCGAGCTGTTTTGCAACGGCATCCTGAATTTGGCTGCGGGTATGCCCAGCACCACATGTCCATAAACCTGACAATGAGTCATAAATACGACGACCTTGATCATCAATCAGGTAATTACCTTCGGCTGCCACCACAAAACGCGGGTCTTGTTTGAAATTACGGTTGGCACTGAATGGCATCCAGTGCGCGTCGGAATATTGAGCTTGAGTGTGGTGAGCGTCGGACATGTGAGCTTCCTTGAAAATTCGTGAGAAATACAGCTTACATTGAGTAAATAGATGAGATAAATTTAAGCTAACTCACGTTTAGATTCAAAAATACTCACCTAAATGAAAAGCAAAATCCTGAATCAAGTCACGGACTCCGACATCAAATTGTTAAAGGTTTTTCGGGCAGTCGCAGAAAGTGGCAGTTTCTCTGCGGCTGAAAGTGCTTTGGGCATTACCCGTTCAGCGATTAGCTTGCACATGAGTACCTTGGAAAACCGTTTGGGGATGCGTTTGTGTCAGCGTGGGCGTTCAGGTTTTGCCTTGACCGATGAAGGTAAACATATCTTGAGTTATAGCGAAGCCTTGCTGACCTCGATTGAAGATTTTCGCCAGCATGTCAATCGTTTGCATCATGAAATCAAAGGTGAGCTGAAAATTGGCATCATCAATAATCTTGTAACTTTGCCACAAATGCAGATTACCCATGCCTTATCGCGCCTGTATCAAAAAGGGCCAAATATCCAAATTCATCTGAGCATGAGTACTCCGATTGAGATTGAAAAAGGGTTGATGGACGGACAGTTACATGTCGGGGCGTTGCCGATGATCAGCCCGCTTTCAGGTCTGGAATATAACGATTTATACGAAGAAGCCAGTTATTTGTACTGTAGTCATGGGCATGCTTTGTTTCATCATGTGGGGCAGGTGAATAGTGCTGAGCAACTGAAAAACTGGGATGCGGTCGTGCCGAATTATCGACTCTCTCAAAATGCAATCGAGATGCAGCAAGCCTTAAATGCCAAAGCCAATGCCAGTGACCGTGAAGGCATTGCCTTTCTGATTTTAACAGGCAAGTTTATTGGGTTTTTGCCCGAACACTATGCCAAGCACTGGGTTGAACGAGGTATGATGCGTGCAGTGCTGCCTGAGGAAATGTATTATTTTTCCAAAATTTGTATTGCAACACGCAAGGGACGGCGTGCTAATTTTATTTTGGATCTGTTTTTGCAAGAGTTGAAATCACAAGGTGTGGCATGAGTTTAAATGCTCGCTTAACAACACGATCCGAAGCCGATTTGCATAGTAATGAACAATACTTTGCAGAGCAGGCGATTGTATCGATTCCCCGCTTTTTTACAGCAGGACATGTGGTCGACACCCATGTGCATAGCCGTGCGCAACTGGTCTATGCCGATGTCGGGGTGATGGAACTGTATCTGCAAGGGCGTTACTGGCTGTTGCCACCCCTGAAAGGGCTATGGATTCCTGCCTATTGTCAGCATCAGATGTTGGCAAAAACCGATGTACATTTAAAAACGCTCTATATTCATGTCGAACCTCAGTCGTTACCACTGCCGCAGCAGGTGACAGGCATCGCCGTTTCACCCTTACTCAAAGAGCTATTGATTCGGGCTGCCAGTATTCCACTGAACTATGTCGACAATTCGTTTGAACAGCGTCTGTTACAACTGACGTTGGAAGAAATTTTACATTGCCAAAAACCTGTACTGAATTTGCCAATCGGACAAGACCCAAGGATTCAGCAGCTTTGCCAATACTTGCTGCAACATCCGCAAGATGAACGCTCACTGGAAAAATGGAGTGAACAGGTCGGTGCATCCCCACGTACTTTAATGCGTCTGTTTAAAAAAGAGTTGGGGATTGGTTTTAGCTTGTGGAAAGAACAGCTCAAAGTCATGCATGCAGTACAATTGCTGGTGGAGGGGAAATCCTTAAGTTATATCGCCAGTCATTTGGGTTATGCCACCCAGTCCGCTTTTTCGGTCATGTTTAAACGGGTTACGGGCATGACCCCAACCCAGTATAGCAAGATGTCACTTTTGCAATAGAAGCTGACTGTTTCACAAAACACCAGATTGCTCAAATCACTATGCTTAGGTGCATGATCACGACCATTTACTGGCTGTGAATATTCAATATCACCAGAGTCTTGAGCATGTCTAGCAAAGTTGATTTCAAATATTTTGCCATTATTCTGGCATCGACCCTGCTGCAAGGGTCATCCTTCGTCAGTAGCAAAATCTTGCTACACAGTATGCAACCGTTATGGTTAGCCAGCATCCGTTTTTTTCTCGCTGCCTTGAGCTTATTGCCGTGGGTACTGTATTTGCAGCATCGGCAACAGATTCGCCTGCGAGATCTGCCGTGGAAAGCGCTCAGCATGATTGGGGCACTGCAAACCGCAGGTGTGATGATCTTTCTGAATTTGGGACTGGTTTATAGCTCAGCCTCCATGTCCGCCATCATCATGGCCAGTAACCCTGTACTGGTGGTGATTCTGGTCTTTGTACTGTTTCGGGAGAAAACCTCGGCACTGGGTTTATTCGGATTATTGCTTGCGTTTGTCGGGGTGGTGATTTGTCTGGGATTGAATTTTCAGCATCTACAACTCGGTAAAGGCGAAGTTCTGGTGATGCTAGCATCGACCTGTTGGGCGCTGTCGACTATTCTCAGTAAGAAATTTAATCTGCACATTTCTCATTGGCTGGTGACCTTTTATCAAATGCTGATCGGCAGCTTGATGATTGCGCTTGTGGCGTTGTGTCGACATGTGCCACTGACCTTGCCTGTGACTGCACAGGACTGGTGGGTGTTGTTGTGGTTGGTGATTCCTGCCTCAACAGGCGCTATCGGGTTATGGTTTTTGGCACTAAAACTGGGCGGCTCAGTACATACCAGTGGCTATCTGTTTTTATGTCCATTTTTTTCGGGGCTGATTTCCTTTGTGCTGTATGACATTCAGCCGAGCAGCCAAGAACTGTTGGGTGGTGTGCTGATCGCCATCGGCATTTTTATTCTCGCCAATTTTAAAGATCGACCTTTGGGAACTCGTTATGCAAAGACCTAGACGCTTGAGACAAAACCCTGTCATTCGCCAGTTGGTGCGAGAACATCAACTGGATTTAAGCAGTTTGATTTATCCGATTTTTATTGAAAATTGTGGTCTTCTGAAATAAAAAAATAGAGCCTTTGAGGCTCTATTTCTGATCATTAATTGACTTATTTAAAAGAATATGTTTAAAATTAAAAATAAGTCAATATAATCAATATCTTACCAGTTTAGCGCACCGCCAGTTTGGTAATCAGTCACACGCGTTTCAAAGAAATTCTTCTCTTTACGCAAGTCCATCATTTCAGACATCCACTGGAATGGGTTAGTCACACCAACGAATTGTTCAGATAAACCAAGCTGAGTTAAACGGCGGTTACAGATGAATTTCAAGTATTCTTCCATCATCGCTGCGTTCATACCCAATACACCGCGTGGCATAGTGTCACGTGCATATTCGATTTCAAGCATCGTGCCTTCAAGCAACATTTGAGTCACTTCTTGCTGGAACTCGGCTGTCCACAATTGTGGGTTTTCGATCTTGATCTGGTTGATCATGTCGATACCGAAGTTCACGTGCATAGATTCATCACGCAAAATGTACTGGAACTGCTCAGCAACACCGTTCATTTTGTTACGGCGACCCATACTCAAGATTTGAGTAAAGCCACAGTAGAAGAAAATTCCTTCAAGGACACAGTAAAATGCGATCAAGTTGCGTAGCAATTGCTGATCAGTTTCAGGTGTACCTGTTTGGAATGTTGGATCACTTAAAGACTGGGTATATTTCAAGCCCCAAGCAGCTTTACGCGCCACACTTGGAATCTCGTGATACATGTTGAAGATTTCGCCTTCATCCATACCCAAAGATTCAATACAGTATTGATAAGCATGGGTATGAATCGCTTCTTCAAAGGCTTGACGCAAAATGTACTGGCGGCATTCAGGGTTGGTAATCAGACGGTAAATCGCCAAGACCAAGTTGTTTGCAACCAATGAGTCCGCAGTCGAGAAGAAGCCAAGATTACGTTTGACAATAATACGCTCATCTTCAGTTAAGCCATTTTCAGACTTCCAAAGAGAAACGTCATGCGTCATGTTGATTTCTTGAGGCATCCAGTGGTTAGCACAACCATCTAGGTATTTTTGCCAAGCCCATTCGTATTTGAATGGAACAAGCTGATTCAAGTCAGCGCGGCAGTTGATCATGGCTTTATCATCAACTTGAACGCGGCTTGCACCTGTTTCCAGTTCTTCTACGCCTGCTGATGCATCCAGATTTTTTAGGGATTCAGATGCTCGAGCCAACGAATCGGTTGAATCTGTTGTGCTTGAGGAATAGGTTCCAACGGGTTCAGCAGCTGCCAAACTCGGCGACGATGGCTGTGGATCAGATACCACTTGCGAATCAGGCGCTTCTTGCGGTTGGACGGGCGCAGACTTGGACTCTGGTGTAGTCGGTTTTTGTGAATCATCTTCAAAATCGTCCCAACTAAGGATAGACATGGGATTCTCCTACCTTAAAGTAATGAACCCCAGAAATAGTGAGAAGATTATAGTCCTCTCACTATTTCAAAACCATTTATTATGGCTAATAAATAGTCGGGGTGTTTATTCTTTTAGAATGTTTAACAAATTTTGGTCAACTGGAAAAACTGCTAAGCGGTCATTCTGATCAACACAATCCCTAAAATCACTTACGATTTCATCAATAGATTTGGATGTTCTAATTATCCAAATAGATTGCTGTAATCTTTCACAATCATACTTTCCAAGTTTTTGATATATATTGGAATAATGAGAGCTTGATTTATTTCTAAGATCGTAGCTTAAGCACAATAGGCTCATAGTAATCTCCTGTAACTTTGGTCTGTTTGAGAGGGTTTTTTGATTGCATTTTTAATGCTCCTAAAAACATACGGTTAGTTGGTAAATCAAAACTAACGGTTGACTCATAGCCCAAAGTGAACGAAGATTCGCTTACTTTCTTAGTGGAAAGCTTTCAGTCAACCGTGTTCTCGGTTATCTGAGATTGATGTAGGGGATACGCCAATATCCCCAACATTTTTTTCTCAAAATCTTAAATATTCAGTCACATACATAACTTTCAATTTAAGTTTGATTTTGTATTTCTACACAATCAAAAGAAGTAATACGCTTAAAATATCACTTGTTTTGATTACGCTGTTCTTTACGAACCTTGTAAATCACGTATGCAATCGGAATGCAAAACACCACGTAGGTTAAGACGTATGCGAGCAAACCTAATTCATAGTTTTTAGATAAATGTTCAAACATTGTCTCTACCTTTGTGGTTTAAATGCCTAATCTCCCTAAGTCCCTCTTTAAAAAGAGGGACTTTCCCCCTCCTTTGAGGAGGGGTTAGAGGAGGTGATTATTGACAAGCTTCACAATCTGGATTGTCGATTGAACAGGCTTGTGGCACTGGTGCTGCTTGAGAAAAACCTTCTTCTTCAGCAACTACTTGTGCTTTTTTCTCCGCTACAACTGGAGCAGGCGCAGCTACAGCCGCTGCAACAGTGGTTGGTTTCACTGCATTCAACGCACCAGTATTGATGGTTGATTTCTCAGCCGAAGTCGCACCCAATGCACGGAGGTAATAAGTGGTTTTTAAGCCACGTAACCATGCCATTTTGTAAGTGATGTCCAGTTTTTTACCATTTGCACCTGCAATGTACAGGTTCAATGATTGCGCTTGGTCAATCCACTTCTGACGACGTGATGCAGCATCTACAATCCAGCGTGGTTCAACTTCAAACGCAGTTGAGAACATCGCTTTCAAGTCTTCAGGAATACGTGCAATCTTTTGTACAGAACCTTCAAAATGTTTCAGGTCGTTCACCATCACGCTATCCCACAAACCGCGTACTTTTAATGCACGAACAAGGTAAGGGTTGATCACAGTGAATTCACCAGACAAGTTTGATTTCACATACAAGTTCTGGAAGGTCGGTTCAATCGATTGAGACACGCCACAAATGTTTGAAATAGTTGCGGTTGGTGCAATCGCCATCACATTTGAGTTACGCATACCGTCTTTTTGAACTTTGGCACGTAAGCTGTCCCAGTCCAGACGTTGAGTACGGTCGACTTCAAACATACGCTCAGGACGTGATTTCGCCACGATCTCTAAAGAGTCGATTGGCAAAATGCCTTGATCCCATAGCGAACCTTTAAAGGTTGAGTACACGCCACGTTCAACTGCAAGATCACTTGAGGTTTGAATCGCGTAGTAGCTGATCACTTCCATTGATTCATCAGCAAAATCAACCGCTTCTTGTGAACCGTAAGCCATGCCCATTTCATAAAGCGCGTCTTGGAAGCCCATGATTCCCATACCCACTGGGCGGTGTTTCATGTTTGAGTTTTTCGCTTGTGGTACTGCGTAGTAGTTGATGTCGATCACGTTGTCGAGCATACGAACGGCAGTTTTGATGGTACGTGCCAGTTTCTCGCGATTCAATACACCGCCTTGAACGTGTTGTACAAGGTTGATTGAACCCAAGTTACAAACTGCAATTTCATCTTCACTGGTGTTCAACGTAATTTCGGTACACAAGTTTGATGAATGCACGACACCGACGTGTTGTTGTGGTGAACGCAAGTTACATACGTCCTTGAACGTAATCCACGGATGGCCTGTTTCAAACAACATTGACAACATTTTGCGCCACAAGTCTTTTGCACGGATTTTTTTGTGCAACAAGTTTTGTTCTTTGGCAATGTTTTCGTAGTGCGTATAACGCTCAGCAAATGCTGTACCTGTTAAGTCATGCAAGTCGGGTACATCAGATGGCGTGAACATCGTCCATTCAGCATCTTCAATCACACGTTGCATAAATAGGTCAGGAACCCAGTTTGCAGTGTTCATGTCATGAGTACGGCGACGGTCATCACCTGTGTTTTTACGAAGCTCTAGGAATTCTTCGATGTCCAAGTGCCAAGTTTCAAGGTAGGCACAGACTGCACCTTTACGCTTACCACCTTGGTTCACTGCAACCGCTGTATCGTTCGCAACTTTCAGGAACGGGACAACACCTTGTGATTTACCGTTTGTACCTTTGATGTATGAGTTCAAGGCACGTACAGGTGTCCAGTCATTTCCTAGACCACCAGCCCATTTAGACAACATCGCATTGTCACGGATTGCACCGTAAATGCTGTATAGGTCATCAGAAATCGTGGTCAAGTAGCAGCTCGACAACTGTGGACGTAAAGTTCCTGCATTAAATAACGTCGGTGTTGACGCCATGTAATCGAAGCTTGACAACAGGTTATAGAATTCAATCGCACGGTCTTCACGGTTGTCTTCATTGAGTGCAAGACCCATCGACACACGCATGAAGAACAATTGAGGAAGTTCGTAACGGATGCCGTCAGAGTGAATGAAGTAACGGTCAAATAATGTTTGTAGACCTAAATAAGTAAACTGGTTTGAACGCTCAGGCTGAATTGCCGCAGCCAATTTTGCCAAGTCAAAGTTCAATAGTTCAGGGTCAAGCAGTTCAAGCTCAATCCCTTTTTTCAGGAAAGTCTCAAGCGCATCATTTTCAAGCGTATCTGCCGCAAGACCGAGGAACTCTAAGCCCTTTGCAACCAGTTCATTACGCAACAAACGTGCAGTCACATAAGTATAGTTTGGTTCTTGTTCAATACGGGTACGCGTTGCCATCATCATGGTGGTCGCGATGTCGCTTGCTTTGACGCCGTTATAGAGGTTTTTAACGGTTTCTTCAACAATTGCCTGAACGTCAATGCCTTCAAGACCTTCCGCCGCAGTGCTAATGCTGGCAGTAAGTTCGGCTAAATCAAGAGGCTGTAACTGACCTTGAGCATCTGTGATTTGAAGTGTTGGATGGTGGTTCGCATTGGTTTGCTGACGTGCAGAAGCGCGCTGTTCACGATAAATAACATAAGCGCGAGCAACTTTTTGCTCACCCGTACGCATCAAGGCAAGTTCAACCTGATCTTGAATCTCTTCAATATGAATCGTACCGCCCGAAGGTAAACGGCGTTGAAAAGTATTCATCACCATTTCTGTTAACTGTTCGATACGGTCATGAATGCGGCTTGACGCTGCGCTTTGTTGACCCTCTACAGCTAAGAAGGCTTTCCCAATCGCAACAGAAATTTTTTCTGCATCAAAATGGACAACATCGCCAGTGCGTTTAATCACTTGCAGTTGACCCGGTGTTGATGAGATTACGCTCATGTCAGCTTAGCTCCATTTCTCATGTCATTGTTATGTCTATGGACCATTTGAATCGGGTAAATGAACCTCGATATTTGAGGGATAAACACAATATTTAGTGGTTTAAAAAGAATTAGGGCACAAGATACGGGAAAAATTTTTGAAGATCAATATTGACATTTTTTTAATTTTTTTTAAATCTTTCAGGCTGGATTTGAGCTGTTTTAGATACAACAACATAGGTGATTTTGCTCAAGGCGCATAGCATAACAAAGTCCATTCCAAATTACTTATACAGAACGCAGTAAAACAATTAATTGATCAGAAAATAACGTCAGACACTCCCCCGCATTGCCTGTGATCTGGCAAAGAGGGTTTACCTTTGCTACACGAATGTTGCAATTACGAAAAGAAAAACATTAATTTTTTCAATAATTAACTAATTTATTACAATTTAGCAGTTACATGTATCAGTTTGGTGAACGGCATCTTGTTTACAATGTAAACATGTGTATATTGCAGGATATGAATTAGCGTATCTGTTTGAATAACCAATAGCTAATATTGACGGAATTTAAGGGGCAAGATGATGAGCCAAGAAGAAAAGTTACCAAAGATTTTGATTGTTGAAGATGATGAGCGTCTGGCGCGCTTAACTCAGGAATATTTGATTCGTAATGGGCTTGAAGTTGGGGTAGAACCAGATGGTAACCGTGCGATTCGCCGTATCATCAGTGAGCAACCAGATCTTGTGGTCTTAGATGTCATGCTCCCAGGTGCAGATGGTTTAACCGTATGTCGTGAAGTGCGTCCTCACTACCATCAACCGATTTTGATGCTGACTGCCCGTACTGAAGATATGGATCAAGTTTTGGGTCTTGAAATGGGTGCAGATGACTATGTCGCTAAACCTGTTCAACCACGTGTTCTATTGGCTCGTATCCGTGCTTTGTTGCGTCGTACTGACAAAACTGTTGAAGATGAAGTGGCACAGCGCATCGAATTTGATGATCTCGTCATCGACAATGGTGGTCGTTCAGTGACTTTAAATGGTGAATTGGTTGATTTCACCAGTGCGGAATATGACTTGCTTTGGTTGTTGGCTTCAAACGCTGGACGCATTTTGTCTCGTGAAGATATTTTTGAGCGTTTACGTGGTATCGAATACGATGGTCAAGACCGTTCAATCGATGTGCGTATCTCACGTATTCGTCCAAAAATCGGTGATGACCCTGAAAACCCGAAACGTATTAAAACCGTTCGTAGTAAAGGTTATTTATTCGTTAAAGAAACCAATGGATTATAAAATCCGATTTGAGCATTTCTTCATGACAACCTCTTTCAGTGACTGAAAGAGGTTGTTTGCTTTATTCGACATCCTGAACAAAGGGTAATCATTCGTGTTTAAGCACAGTATATTTTTGCGAATTTACGCAGGTGTCATCATCCTTGTGGCGTTGGTGGCGGTGTTTTGTTATTTGTTGGTACAGATTATTAACTACCAGCGCGCGCAAGAATATCGTGAATCCTTAACCG
Organism: Acinetobacter sp. ME22; assembly: GCF_022012315.1. Lineage (NCBI taxonomy): Bacteria > Pseudomonadati > Pseudomonadota > Gammaproteobacteria > Moraxellales > Moraxellaceae > Acinetobacter > Acinetobacter sp. ME22. The sequence continues at coordinate 366,879 of NZ_JAKLTL010000003.1, read as the reverse complement.
ATGGGATTTCTTATGTGATTAGTCAGGGCGTTGAGCGTCAACAGACTGCTCAGCAAAAGAAAGACTGGATTTCCGATGCAGCAGATTTGCTGGAATTACCGATTTCTTTGGTTGACCGTTCTAAAGTTGAGTTATCACGCTCTGAAAGTAAACGTATTGAAAATCAGCAAGCTGTGGTGCGCTATGACGCACAAAGCATGGTTGCGACCTTATTTTTGGGTTTGCCACACGATCAACAACATTATCTATATATTAAAGTGAATAAAATTGGTGAGCGACAAATGCGCGCCTTGCCAATATTTATTTTAGATTATCTGATTTATTACCCTGGACAAGAAAAAGAATATCTGGAAAAAATTCGTCAGCATTTTTCTTATCCGATTGAAATTGATTCTATTTTAAACTTAGGATTAGATTCGGAGCAGATTGGGCGCTTACGTCAGGATCAAAGTGTTTTATTGTATCGAGACAGTGCAACTATTCGCGGTACAACCATTTCGATTGTTTCGCCAATGCCGAATAACCCTGCTGAAGTGTTGGTGATTGGCCCTGTACCGATGTTTAACTGGATGCCATTTCAGCTTGCTGCGGGAATTACTTTACTGAGTTTGTTTCTGCTGAGCTTGGGTGTGTATGGATTAATTTTACCGTTACAGCGTAAAACCAAACAAACCATTAAAGCTTTGGATCAAATGAAAACAGGGAATCTGTCTACGCGACTCAATGTTGAAGGGACGGATGAAATGTCGAGTTTGGCATCAAGCTATAACGATATGGCGAGCCATATCCAACGTTTGATTGAAGCTCAACGTGAACTGATGCGCGCAGTTTCACATGAACTGCGTACTCCAGTGGCACGGATTCGTTTTGGTATGGAAATGCTGGCGGAAGACGATGATTATGATTCGCGACTCAGTCAGGTCGATATGATTGATAAAGATATTGAAGCACTCAATACCTTGATTGATGAAATCATGACTTATGCCAAGCTGGAGCAGGGTACACCATCTCTGGATATTCAAAGTATTCCGATTGCAGATGTTTTGGCACAGGTGGCAAAAGAAACCGAAGCCTTAAAAACTCAAAAAATTATTGAATTGAATGCTCCTGAAATTAATGTAGTCGCTGATGCCGAGCGCCGTTATTTGCATCGTGTGGTACAAAACTTGGTGGGTAATGCGGTACGTTATTGTAATGAACGTGTGCGGATTAGCGGTGGCGTTCGCCCTGATGGTCAAGCCTATGTTTGTGTTGAAGATGATGGTCAGGGGATTCCTGAACAAGACCGTGAACGTGTCTTTGAAGCCTTTGCTCGTTTAGATGACAGCCGAACTCGTGCTTCAGGGGGGTATGGTTTGGGTCTTTCAATAGTCAGTCGTATCGCGTTTTGGTTTCGCGGGAAAGTTGAAGTTGACCGTAGCCCTGAGCTTGGCGGTGCGCGTTTTATCATGACATGGCCAGCCAAACAAAAATTACAGTCTAAAAATTAAAGGACAGAAGCAGAAAGAGGGGCATTGGGGTTTTGCCCTTCTGCAATCAGTTGATCTGCCATTGCTTTGGTTTTCTTATAGCGACACACCCTGTCGCCTAATCACACAAAATTCTAGCGTTCAGCGCAAGTTCTATTGGGAATCTAAAACCGAGATGACTATAATCATGCTCCAAGCATAGGAGGTCAACAGATGTCATCAGCAAGTCAACTCAATGACAAGCAACTTGAAGCCATGAAATACACTCAAGGGCCCTTGTTAGTACTTGCAGGTGCAGGCTCAGGCAAAACTTCGGTGATTACCCGAAAAATTGCCTACTTGGTACAGCAATGCCGCATTCCCGCGCATCGCATTACCGCTATGACCTTTACCAATAAAGCTGCACGTGAAATGAAAGAACGTGTCGGTAAATTGCTCAGCCGTGAAGAAGCCAAGGGCTTGTCAGTCTCGACTTTCCATACTTTTGGTTTGAATCTGCTACGACTCGAACTCAAACATTTACCACTCAAAGCCAATTTCTCAATCTTAGATGCCGACGACTGTAAACGCATTCTGATTGACTTGATGCATCAGGACAATTTATCAGGGGCGGAAAGTAAAGAATTGGTGGCGAAAGCCATGAAGAAAATTTCCGACTGGAAAAATGATCTGATTTTGCCTGAACAAGCGCCAAGTACCTGTGAAACCGAAGACGATGTGCGTTTTGCCTATTTATACCAACTGTATGAGCGCAACTTACGTGCCTACAATGCGGTTGATTTCGATGACCTGATTGTGTTGCCAACCCGCCTATTACAAGAAAATGCTGAAGTGCGCGACAAATGGCAAAACCGCGTGCGCTATTTGCTGGTCGATGAATATCAGGACACCAACACTGCACAGTATATTTTGGTGAAATTATTGGTTGGGGTAATGGGGCAGTTTACCGCTGTGGGCGATGATGACCAGTCGATCTATGCATGGCGTGGGGCAAAGCCTGAAAATATGGCACTGCTCAAAGAAGATTTCCCGAATTTAAAAGTGATTAAACTGGAACAAAATTACCGTTCCACCAGTCGCATCCTTAAAGCAGCCAATGCTGTTATTGAAAATAATCCGCATATTTTTGACAAAAAATTGTGGAGCGATAAAGGGCATGGCGAAGTCATTCGGATTATTACTTGCCGTAATGATGATGATGAAGCTGAGCGCGTGGTCAAGGACATCATGACCCATAAGCTCATGAACGGTAAAAACTGGAAAGATTACGCGGTACTGTATCGTGGTAACTTTCAGGCGCGGGTACTGGAAACCCAGCTTCGCCAAATGCAGATTCCGTATAAACTCTCAGGCGGGACTTCATTCTTTGCGCGCAGTGAAATCAAAGACATCATGAGTTATTTGCGCCTGATTATTAACCCTGAAGATGACAGCGCGTTCTTACGTATCATTAATACCCCGAAACGTGCGATTGGCCCTGTGACTTTGGAAAAGCTCGGTCTATTTGCCCAAGAAAATCATTTGTCGCTATTGATGGCGGCGGCAGATCAGCGTTTGGGCATGGTGCTAAGTAAAAAAGTCTGTTCACAATTGCATGAATTTGCCCAGTTTATGGCAGATTACACCCGTGAATTGCTCGATGATGATCAGCCTGTACCAATTGTCCGTCAGATGATCACCGAAACAGGTTATATCGACTATATTCGCGAGCAATCGGCAACGCCTGCACAGGAAAAAACCAAGCTCGATAACATCGAAACTTTATATAGCAGTATTCAAAGTCTGATTAATCGTGCTGAAGATGTTGATGAAAAAAATATTGAAAGTGTGATTCGGAAAATGGTGTTGCTGGATATGCTTGAGCAACAGCAGGAAGAAGAAGACACGGACAAGGTCAATCTGTTAACGCTACACGCCGCCAAAGGTCTGGAGTTCCCATTTGTGTATATGATGGGTCTAGAAGAAGAATTGCTGCCGCATAAAAACTCGATTGCGGCTGAAACGGTTGAAGAAGAACGCCGCTTAATGTACGTGGGCATTACCCGTGCGCGCCAGGGTTTAACGCTCACTTTGGCTGAGCAACGTAAAGCGGGTGGGCAAATGAAGCAGATGACCCCGAGCCGTTTCTTGGATGAACTGCCACAAGACGAACTCGACTGGCTTGGGCGTAAGAAAAAAACGCAACAGGTTCATGTCGACCCGAAAGAACAGGCAAAAGTGTATTTGGAAAATTTACGTGCCATGCTCAAGCATAAGCACTAATGTTTTAATTGTTTAGGAAAGTGTATGAAAGTTCAGGTTAAAGTTTTAGACAAACGTTTAGGCCAACAGTGGGCAATGCCAAGCTATGCGACAGCGGGTTCGGCAGGTCTTGATTTACGTGCCTGTCTAGATGAAGCCATCCAGATTGAACCAGGTCAAACTGTATTGGTAAAAACAGGTTTGGCGATTTATATCGAAGATACTAACTTTGCAGGTCTGATTTTGCCGCGTTCAGGTTTAGGTCATAAACATGGCATCGTTTTGGGGAACTTGGTCGGTTTAATTGACTCGGATTATCAAGGTGAGTTGATGATTTCAGTGTGGAACCGTGGACAGCAAACATTTACGCTTGAACCAGGCGAGCGTTTGGCACAGTACGTATTAGTGCCTGTGATTCAGGCAGAATTTGAACAGGTCGATGAGTTTGCTGCAACTGAACGTGGTACAGGTGGCTTTGGTCATACTGGTCAACACTAAAATCGACTGATTTATGCTGACTAAAAAAACTCCACACTGTTGGAGTTTTTTTGATTTTTTAGTCTAAAACTGGGCTATTTCTTACAAAATAGCCTGAGTGCCATATTTACAAAGCCTAGCGTTGTCACCCACAATTTATTCATGATTGATCTGAAAAAAGTATTTTATGCAGTTAAACAAAAATGATTTTCCTGCGCATATCTTCCGTGCCTACGATATTCGGGGCAAGTTGAATAATTTGACGCCAAACGTGATTCAAGCGATTGCTGAAGCGCTCTCTCAACAATTCTTACAACATCAGGTCGCTACGGTGGTTCTTGGTTATGATGCTCGCTTAACCAGTCCGAGCTACACGACGATTTTGCAGCAAATTTTTAAAAAAAATGGTTTAGAGGTGATTGAACTGGGTTGCTGCTCCACGCCATGTCTATATTTCTTTGCCATGCAACATGGTGGCAATGGTGTGATGGTCACTGCCAGTCACAACCCGAAAAGTGATAATGGCATTAAATGGATGTGTCAGGGTGAGCCATCATCTCCTGAGCAAATTCAGCAAGTTGCTGTAGCAGCACAACACTTTGCCGCGCAACATCCTGAACCGATTCGATCTACAGAGCAAAAACATCAATTTATTGAATCGTTTAAAGCTGAATATTTACAGCACTTACAACAGGATATTCATTTGGCACGACCGCTCAAGGTGGTGGTGGATGGTTTATATGGCTCGGCAGGTCAATACGCTGTGGCGATTTTGCAGCGTCTGGGTTGTCAGGTGATTGCACTGCGCTGTGAAGCCAATGGCGAATTTCCTGAGCATGCCCCCGATCCTTCAACCGCACAGCATTTGCTCAAACTCTGCCAAACGGTACGTGAACAACAGGCAGATGTTGGTTTTGCCCTCGATGGAGATGGTGACCGTGTGGTGATGGTCGATGAAATGGGTGAGATTTTACGTGCCGACCGTTTACTGTGTTTATTTGCCAAAATGTGTCTTGAACAACAGCCACAGCGTGAAGTGGTCTTTGATGTGAAATGCTCCAATTTAGTCACTCAGCAGATCAAGCAGTATGCTGGCATTCCTCACATGCTTCGCACAGGCAGTACTTTTTTACGTAAATATATCGCCCATTCAAAAGGGCAGGCGGTTTTTGGTGGTGAATACGCAGGGCACTATGTCTTTAATGATGGGCGCGGTAAAGGCTATGACGATGGTTTATATGCTGCGCTGCGTGCCATTGAATATTTTTCGCAAAGTTCCGAAGCTCATTTTTCAGGATTAATGCGACAAATTCCTGAACGCTACGCGACAGAAGACACCTATATTCGAACTTATCAGCATCATCCCGCTCAGGTATTGCAAGATATTGAGCAACAAAGTCATAAAATTGCAGCGCATTTAACCAAAATTGACGGGGTTAGGCTTGATTTTGATGACGGTTTTGGCATTATTCGAGCATCCAATACTGGCGAATATTTAACAGTACGTTTCGATGCCAGTAGTGCATCGCGTTTAAATGAAATTCGCCAAAACTTTGCATATCTGCTCAGCGAAAAATATCCAGAAATCGCGCACGATATTTGTAACGCGCAATAAGGAGAGGCACATGCCACACCAACACACTGGCCTCGACAAAGCACAGGTTTTAACAGAAGCTTTGCCGTACATTCAACGTTTCTCAGGAAAAACCCTTGTGGTGAAATACGGCGGCAATGCCATGACCGATCCTGAACTTGAAAGTTCTTTTGCGCGAGACATTGTGTTGCTCAAAACCGTAGGTCTTAACCCGATCGTGGTACATGGTGGCGGCCCTCAAGTCGATTCATTACTCAAACGCTTAGGGCAAGAGTCTGACCGTATTGATGGGATGCGTGTGACCGATGAAGCCACTATGGAAGTGGTGGAAATGGTACTTGGCGGTAGCGTCAACAAATCGATCGTCAATCTGATTAACAAACATGGTGGTCGTGCCATCGGTTTGACAGGTAAAGACGGTAACTTACTTCGCGCCCGTAAACTCTTGATGAAAAAACAGAATGAAGATGGTTCTGTCAAAGAAATTGATTTGGGTATGGTCGGTGAAGTGGTTGGTGTGAAAACTGACGTTTTGCAAATGTTTACCCAAAGCGATTTTATTCCTGTGATTGCACCACTCGGTGTCGATGAGCAGGGCAATACCTATAACATCAATGCAGACTTGGTGGCAGGTAAAGTCGCTGAAGCATTGGGTGCAGAAAAACTGATTTTGTTGACCAACATTAGTGGTGTACTGGATGAAAATAAAAATCTGCTGACTGGTTTAACTACGCATGAAGTTGATCAACTGATCGAAACAGGCGTGATTTATGGTGGTATGATTCCGAAAGTGAGTTGTGCGCTCGATGCAGTGAAAGGCGGTGTGGTGAGTGCACATATTGTTGATGGACGTGTACCACATGCGACTTTACTTGAGATCTTTACCGATCATGGGGTGGGAACACTGATTACCAACCGTGCTAAAGCTGCACATCTGTAAGCTTAAATTCAAGAAACCGCAGTAATGCGGTTTTTTTTGACTCAAAAAATTATTATTCGATAAATGTGGTTATTAGATTCCTTTTAGCATTATTTTTCATAAAGACTGCGAAAAAACGCATTTGCAGATCTGCACGGCATCCGTTACATTCTTTAGAGATGTATTTGATTGTAAGAAGATTTCAGCATGTGCCAACTACTCGGAATGAATTGTGCAACACCGACCGATATTACCTTCTCGTTCCGAGGATTTTCACAACGTGCGGGAATTACCTCTGATCACTGCGATGGTTTTGGCATTGCTTTTTTCGAAGACAAAGCTTGCCGTTTATTTGTCGATAATCAGTCTGCGGTTGAGTCACCGATTGCTGACTTAATCCGCAATTATCCAATTAAATCCCGCAATGTGATTGCGCATATTCGCAAAGCCACACAAGGCAAAATTACCCTTGAAAACTCACATCCATTTTTACGGGAATTGTGGGGGCGTCACTGGATTTTTGCACATAATGGTGACTTGCATGGTTTTCAGCCTGAGCTGAGCGGGCGTTTTACGCCTGTGGGTAATACCGACAGCGAATATGCCTTTTGTTTCTTGCTTGATCAATTGGTTGAGCGTTTTGGTTATCAAGAGCCATCGATTCAAGATATTTTTCAGGTTTTACAAGAAATTGCGCCACAAATTGCTGAGCATGGTACATTCAACTTTTGCTTATCCAATGGTCAAGCCTTATGGAGTTATGCGACAACCAAGCTGCATTGGATTGTACGTGAATATCCGTTTCAGCATGCGCATCTGATTGATCTGGATGTTGAAGTTGATTTTAGTGAAGTCACCACGCCTGATGACCGTGTTGCAGTCATTACCACAGAGCCTTTGACTCAAAATGAACAGTGGACAGCTTTTCAGGCAGGGGAAATGATTTTGTTTCAGCATGGACGTCCAGTTTTACATGCCATGACTGAAGTTCAGCGCTTGATTCGTGAGGCTCAAGATCCCTCTTTACGCCGTGTCACCAAAGCAGATTTATATTAAAAATATAGACAATATTTTTATATTTGGTAAAGAATCAATATATAAGTAATTGAATTGATTAAAAAATACTTGACTCTTTTGGTTGGTTATAAAGTGTTTTCTTATTTTTATCAAATAATTAGTGAAAATTACTTTAATTCTGAGGGTTTTACTTGGTTTTTTATTGATCATTTTTTGTTTATTATGCCGCAAAAATGAAACATAGATGCATTAGGCAGCCCCCACTATGAAAATGAATTGGCGCTCTGAATACAATACGGGTATTGACGTGATTGACGATCAACATAAACGTATTCTCGATTATATCAATCAAATCGAAGATGTGCGTTTTACTCGTGATCGTAATCAAATCAAAGAAGTATTAGACAATATTATTGATTACACCCAGTCACACTTCACCTTTGAAGAAAGCCTTCAAGATGAAGCGGGTTATAAGTACCGTGTGCCTCATAAGCGTGTACATGACTTGTTTATTAAAAAAATCGAAGACTATCGTGATCGTTTTGTGATGGGACAAGCCATTGAAGATGAGTTACATCAAATTCTAACAAAATGGTTGATTAATCACATTCAACACGATGATGCTGACTATGTTGGTGCAGTCAAAGAAAACATGAAAGGCATCATTCGTGAGCATGAAAAGAAAAAAGGCAAGAACTGGTTTTCTCGATTCTTCTCATAAAAATTGAAAATAATAAAAAAGAATAATCATAAAAAACTATAGCTTGAAACTTACGCCACAAATCATTGCTTCGGCAATGATTTCTTTTTTCTACAAACTTTGATTTTCAGCCATGACAAAGGCAAAATAGCTCATTATTTTTAAACTTCGGATGCAGGACAGACCTATGTCACGATGGTTGTCGCCACTGATGGCGTTTTGTTTATCATTTTTGTTGATCACCACGCTTGCGCCAGTGGTGGGGATCCAAAAGGATCGCCAGCTCGATTTTTGGGCATTATGGCTCGTATTAATGGTGGTTTTGGCATTGCCATTTGCCTATTTGGAAGTGGCTTTGGTGAAGCGTGCCAAAACGACAGCTTTACAGGCTTTAATGAGTTTAACGCGTGAAGCTGATGTATCTGCACGTTGGCGTATTGCGGGTTGGCTGGCTGTGGTGTTTATGCCATTTTTGGCAGGTGCATTAGTTGCAAATGCAGGTTATACGGCTGCACATTATCTTGCCTTGCCGATGCCTGATAATATTTTAGTGGCTGCTGTGGCTGTTATTGCGGTTGCTGCTTCATTTTTACCGCGTTTGATTTTAGCTGTGGTTGCAGTTGTGATGGTATTGATCTCATTGGTCTGCAGTCATATCTTTCCGATCAGTTTATCCGCATGGCACATGACCGCATTTCAGTTCTCAGAATGGGGATATGCCGTTGTTTTAGCACTTGTTTCAACAGGTTTAGGTTTGGGTATTTATGCCCAAACGAGTTTATTGCAGATTAAAAATACAGAACAAGCGACTCCAAGCGCCGTGCCCGTATGGATAGCACAAGTGCTGGCGGTGGTTTTATTTGGATTTTTTGCGGTACAAGCACAGATCCCTGCGATAACCGTATTGCTAGGTAGTGTGGCTGCTGCTGCAAGTTTGTTGCAACTGGCACGCGAACAATTACAACAGCGCCAAATTGCCGTAGTTATGCAGTGGGTTATTTTACTATTACCACTTTTCACATGGGCATGTATGGCAATCGTACTGGTGCTCAACACAGTTTTGATGCTTTGGGGATTGTTGATCTGTTTGTTGTATGCCATTTTTGTCGGTTGGTTGATGAAAATCAGTCATTTACGTAAATCTTTAAACTTTGCTCAAGAAACAACATATAACCTGTGGCGGATTGCAGTACGCATTCTTTCGCCTCTTGCGATTGTTATTGCGATGGTGGCGGTTGTATTAGGAGCAATTTAATGCAGCAGGTTTGGGTGGCTTATGCAACTGCACAGCAGCAATATTATTTGGCTGTTGAATTTGAAGAAGGCATGACAGCACAAGATGCGATTGCAAAAAGTGGTTTGGCAGAGCGAGAAGTATTTGAAACACCACTACAACTGGGAATTTTTGGGACTAAAATTAGTCAGGATCATTTATTACAGGTGGGTGATCGGGTTGAGATTTATCGGGCATTAACCATTAATCCCAAAGAGATTCGGCGAAATCGAGCTGCAAATCATCCAGTCGGGCGTTATGGCAAAGGAAATCGGTTTAAACGATCTTCATAATTAAAGAAAACCTCAATCATTTGATTGAGGTTTTCTTTTAAGCATGCCATAGATCGATTATAATGGCTGCGCTGAAAGGATTGCATCTTTAGAAGGGGGTAATCCTGGCTGAGCATCTGGCAAGCTGTCTAAACCTTCAATTTTGTTGACCACACCAGCTTTGTCAAAATAGATACTTAAATGCTGTCCATGTGCGGCAGGAATCTTGGCTTTTTTCGCATAAGTTCCTGGGATATAATTGTAAACATAATCCCAACGTTCTGGATTCAGTGGATCAGTAATGGTCGGACTGCCAAGCAAGAAACGAACCTGTTGGTAATTCATTCCAACGTGTACTTGTGAAGCTTGGGCTTTAGTTAAAGGTGTCCCTTGAGGAATATCTATTTTATAGACACAGCCGGCAAGCAATGAACTGACGAGTAAGGTCGTCAACATAATTTTTTGCATTTTTGCTACACTATCCAAATCAATTGTGATGCATTTAATCTAGGGATAGATCATACTGCATCTAAACTCTGTTGCATATTCCAACTTAAAAATTGTTGAGAGACTTTTTCATGCCCATTTCGAATCAAGATTTACGTAAAGCAGGACTTAAAGTAACCCTTCCAAGAATTAAGATATTGGAATTACTTGAAAACTCAAAACAACATCATTTGAGCGCTGAAGACATTTATAAAACATTACTTGATCAAGGTGAAGATGTTGGCCTAGCAACCGTATATCGCGTGTTAACACAATTTGAAGCGGCAGGTATTATTCAGCGTCATCATTTTGAAAATAATCACTCAGTTTTTGAAATTATGCAAGAAGATCATCATGATCATCTTGTGTGCCAAAACTGCAACAAAGTGCTTGAATTTACAAACGAAGTGATTGAACACGAGCAACATGAAGTTGCAAAAAAATATGGGTTTACCTTAACAGGTCACTCGTTAAATTTATATGGTTATTGCGATGCGACAGAATGCCAAGAGGCTTCACGTAAGAAGTAATTCCTACATAAATATAACAAATAAAAAAGGCATTTCTTGAAGAAATGCCTTTTTTATTGATGGCTTACTGACCGTCAAAGGTGATTTTACTGGTTGCATTCATCAGTTCATCAGCACCATCTTCCGATAGTTTGATCTGTAAGCGTAGATCATTTGGTGAGTCAGCATGGCGAAGTGCATCTTTGTAAGTAATCTCTTTGGCTTTATAAAGGTCAAACAAGGCTTGGTCAAAGGTCTGCATTCCCAGTTCCCGTGAACGAGTCATTAGTGCTTTTAATTCGTGTGTTTCACCTTTACGAATGTAATCGGACATCAATGGACTATTGATCATGACTTCAATCGCTGCACGACGTGAATTACCATCAACAGTTGGTACTAGTTGCTGGGCAACCACAGCACGTAAGTTGAGCGATAAATCCAGATAAATCTGCTCATGACGTTCTGTTTCAAAGAAGTGAATAATCCGCTCTAAGGCTTGGTTGGCGTTGTTGGCGTGCAAGGTTGCCAATACCAAGTGACCTGTTTCCGCAAAGGCAACAGCATAGTCCATCACTTCTTTGGTACGAATCTCACCAATCAAGATGACATCAGGTGCTTGACGTAAAGTATTTTTCAGTGCGACTTCAAATGAGTTGGTATCAATTCCGACTTCACGTTGAGTCATGATACAACCTGCATGCTGATGCACGAACTCAATTGGGTCTTCAATGGTAATAATATGCCCTTTTGAGTTGTGGTTTCGATAACCCAAAAGTGCAGCCAAAGAGGTCGATTTACCTGTACCTGTTGCCCCGACAAAGATAATAATACCGCGTTTAGACATCACGAGATCTTTGAGTACAGGCGGAAGTCGTAGATCATCTACCGTTGGGATGTGATGTTCAATACGACGTAATACCATGCCTGGTAAATCACGTTGGTAAAAGGCACTTACACGGTAACGGCGGCTTTGTTCGCGGTTGGTAATGGCAAAGTTGCATTCACGGGTTTCACGAAATTCCTGACGCTGTTTTTCACTCATGATCGAGTAAATGAGTTGGTCAACAATTTCGCCTGTGAGTTTGGTCGATGAAATGGGCGTGAGTTGCCCATTAATTTTCATTGATGGTTCAACATCGGCAGTAATAAATAAGTCCGATGCTTTTTTCTCACTCATTAAGTTGAGTAAGTCATTAAAATCCATAGCCATGAAAAATTCTTATTCCTTAAACTACATAAATGTTTCTGGTTGTTTTGCAGCAGTCCGTGCGACATCTTTGGTAATCACACCTTTGCTCACCAATGTTTTTAAACTTTGATCGAGTGTGGTCATACCTTGGTTTGCACCTGTTTGAATGGCTGAGTACATTTGCGCGACTTTGTTTTCACGAATCAGGTTACGAATTGCAGGCACACCCAGCATGATTTCATGGGCTGCGACACGACCACCACCTGTCTTTTTCAGCAGGGTTTGTGAAATTACAGCTTGTAAAGACTCAGACAACATCGCACGAACCATGTCTTTTTCTTCAGCAGGGAACACGTCAATCACACGGTCAATGGTTTTTGCGGCTGAGGTGGTATGTAGTGTTCCAAAGACCAAGTGACCTGTTTCTGCCGCAGTCAGTGCCAAACGAATGGTTTCCAAGTCACGCATCTCACCCACCAAAATAATGTCAGGGTCTTCACGCAGTGCCGAACGCAGTGCTTCGTTAAAGCCATGCGTGTCACGGTGAACTTCACGCTGATTGATCAGACATTTTTTAGAAGGATGTACAAATTCGATTGGGTCTTCGACGGTTAGGATGTGGTCATAACGATTGTCATTAATATAATCGAGCATGGCTGCGAGCGTTGTAGATTTCCCCGAACCTGTTGGTCCTGTTACTAACACAATACCCCGAGGGAATTCGCAAATTTCTTTAAAAATATTGCCCAAACCCAAATCATCCATCGTCAAAATTTTAGATGGAATGGTACGAAATACAGCGCCTGCGCCACGGTTTTGGTTAAATGCGTTGACACGGAAACGTGCAACTCCAGGGACTTCAAAAGAAAAGTCAGTTTCGAGCTTTTCTTCATAATCGTGGCGTTGTTTATCGTTCATGATATCGTAAATGAGACGATGGACATCTTTATGCTCTAGTGCAGGAAGATTGATGCGACGTACTTCACCGTCGATACGAATCATGGGTGGGAGACCTGCTGAAAGGTGTAAATCTGACGCCCCATTTTTTGCAGAAAAAGCCAGTAATTCTGTAATATCCATTCTTGCCCCAAAGTGTTCGTTATTTTTGTAAAATAATAACGACTTTCAAAACATCTAACCAATACTTTCCACTGCAAATCATGAAAAATCTTGAGAGATGCCTGTTTATGAATCATTACCAAGAATCGCGTGATGCTGTATTGCATCAAATCCAGCATGCATGTACACAATCTGGTCGTTCTGCTGATCAAGTCCAGTTGCTTGCGGTGTCGAAAACCCATCCGAGTGAAGCGTTGCGTGCCATGTATGCAACGGGGCAACGCGCATTTGGGGAAAACTATTTACAAGAAGCGCTTGATAAAATTGAAGCATTACAAGACCTCGCAATCGAGTGGCATTTTATTGGGCATGTACAGCGCAATAAAACCAAGCATTTGGCTGAGAAATTTGACTGGGTTCATGGGGTTGACCGTTTAATTATTGCTGAGCGCTTGTCGAGCCAGCGAGCAGAGACGGCTCAGCCGCTTAATATCTGCTTACAGGTCAATATTGATGGACAGGATACGAAAGACGGCTGTGCGCCTGAAGAAGTCGCAAGTTTAGTCGAACAGATCAGTCAGCTTGCAAATTTACGTTTGCGTGGCTTGATGGTGATTCCCGCACCAAATAATCAGCAAGCTTTTAGCGATGCCCAAGCCTTGTTTGAAAAAGTTAAAGTACAACATACACATCCTGAAGATTGGGATACCTTAAGCATGGGCATGTCGGGAGATCTTGAAGCTGCTATTGCCGCAGGTTCAACTATGGTACGCATCGGTACGGCACTGTTTGGAGCGCGGGATTATGGCGACCGACAATCGTCTATTTAGATTGAATCTTCTTTGGTATTGATATAGAAATCCTCGAGGATAGCCCGAGGATTTTAAAAGATTTAATTAAAATTACTTTTTAGTCTTCAATAATAAGGCGTCCATTTAATGGCTGAATTGGACGATTATTTGAGTGTTGTTTTAGAACGTCTTTAAATTGCTCAAGCTGTTTTTCTGATAATGTCAGCGGCTGTTTGAGTACAATCCAAGTAACACCTTCAGAGCATGGCGGTGTAGTAAGTGAGCCTGAAAAACGATAATAGTTACGCTGAGTCGGTAAAAGTTTAGTCAGATTAACTTGAGTGCGTAACGGTTGAGGATGATTTTCTTCAGTAGAAATGTCTGCCCACATTTTTGAAATTTCAGAATTTTCTTTGCCAAGTTTAAACATGACAGCTAAAACGGTTAATTCACCTTGTGCATTTTGGTTCACAAAGTGGAGTTCTAGGGGGAAGTTTTTACCGTTGATTTGATTTTCACTTGGCGTGTGAAAATGAAATTGCTTTAGATTAAATTTTTCATGTTCAATTTGGAGGTAATCACGCTCACTTTCAGTGTTGACTTGAACCGTATGCCCATTAAAAATAATTGTTTTTGGTGCAGCCTGATAATTAATTTCAATAGGATGCTGGTCACGAATACGGTAGGTATGATGAATATTAATCGGTGTTTGATTTTTACCTGTGCTACAGGTTTTATATTGCTCGCTTAATTCTCCCCAATGTGCCGCGCCAATCTCTTGATCATAGCCCCAGTGGATAGTGGTTGCCTCACCTGCTAAAACTAAACTACTCATAGTGAGAGTGATAGCAGCGAGAAATAAATTTTTCATGATAAGTACTTCATAATCAAACGCAATATGCTGCACATGATAGGTAGATTTTATTTTGATTAAAAATAGATTTTTTTAATAAAAACATTTACTTATAAACAAAAAAATCTATGGATTTTGTTTTTTGAGTTAAAGTAAAAATAAGTATTTATTTTTTATAAATTAATTTTTAATTATATAAAATAATAGTAAGTAAATGACGCTCTAAAAACTCTATATGTCTAATTGATCAATCTTTTATTTTATGTTCCTGAATTTGTATTTAATTTGATAATGTTTTTGAGCTATTTAACTATAAATAGCATAGTTTTATGTTTTACCTCAGCTGTTCTATATTGTTCTTTGAAATGGTATTTATGTTCATTTTTTAATAGACTTCTTTCATAATTATTTACACCCTATTTATTTTTATCCCATAGGGATAAATAAAAAGGACGAATGGAAGAAGCCTAATATAAAAATATTGCAAATTTCAGATCATTTATCCCACAATTTCGATCTGACTAGCACCTGAACCCAGTGGTTGTACCTGAATCTGAACAGGAATGCGTTCATGCATGTCTTGAATATGCGAGATTAGCACCACTTTACGTCCCTGATTTTGCAATTGATCGAGTGCATTCATCACCATGTGCAGTGACGAAGCATCGAGCGTGCCAAAGCCTTCATCAATAAACAGTGACTCAATTTTCATGGAACCCGATGCCATGTTGGCAATTGCCAGTGACAAGGCGAGGGCAGTTAGGAAAGATTCACCACCCGACAGCGAAGCAACTGAACGGACTTCACCATCCATGTCATGGTCGATAATCGCAAGGCTCAGCGAGTTGTCTAGGCGTTTCAGGGTATAGCGCTGCGAAAGCATAGCCAGTTGCTGATTGGCATATTCGAGGAGAATGTCTAGATTGTACTGCTGGGCAAAGTCGCGGAATTTTTTACCTTCTCTAGTTCCTATCAAATTTGAAATTTTGCCCCAGCGATGTTCCTCCTGCTGGATGTTTTGAATCTGTTTGGCAAATTGCTGCTGCTTTTCCAGATTGCGCTGATGCAATTCCAGTTTGAGTCTGACCTCATCTCGTTGTACTTGAGTGCGTTGCAGTGTTTCAAGCAGAGCGGTGAGTTCGGTTTGGAGTTGTGCAAACTCGATGGCAGGTTGTTGGGTTAAATGTTGCTGTAATTGCTCCCGAATAGCTTTGAGTGCAGCGAATGCATCTGCTAACTCTCGTTCAGCCATCTGTACGTGTTGGCGCATCTGCTGAATCTGTTCAGGTGCAATGCTTTGTAATTGCACAAGCTGTGATGAGTCAAAATCGGAATGCTGTTTGAGCCACTGTTCAATTTCAAGGGCAGCATTTTGATGTTGTGCAGTGACTTGTTGCTGTTGTGTTTTGAGCTGATCGAGTAGGCGTTGCTGTACATCAAAATGATCACGCGCCTGTTCAAATCGTTCACGCACTTGATTAAATTCAAGCTGTAACTTTTGACGTTGCTCATCATATTGAATCAGCCATTCATGTGGCTTTTCAACCTGTGTTTGTGTCATGTCCAAAATCAGTTGAATCGCAGCATCACTATTTTCTTTGCCTTTTCGTTTCCATTCCGCTTGTTCGGTTTCTGCTTGCTGAATTTTTGCCTGTTGATGTTGCAGTTCCAACGACTTTTGCTTTAGATCCTGCACTTTTGCATTGAGCTGCTGCATCAGTGAGTCAATGTACTGTAAATGCTGATGACGCTGATGGAGCAGTTGCATGATGTTTTGAGCAGTTGTTAACGTGTATTTTTGCCAAGTCTCACGTTGTTCATCATTGAGTAACTCAAGCAGATCATCAAGGGCTTGCTCGGACTGTTGAATGACAGACATCTGTTGCGAGAGCTGTTGAATGCTTTGAGCAAGGGTGCGTTGCTGTTTTTGAATATCATTCAGTTGTTGAATCGTTTGCTCAATTTTTTGTTGGTCGAGCTGAAGATTTTGTACTGTTTGCGCAAGTCGTTGCTGATTTGACTCAGGTGATTGAGCAAGATCGAGTTGGATCTGCGCTTCGGTACAGGCATGCCGAATGGCTTGTTCTTGCTTTTCTCGTTCAGTCGTTAAGCGATTCAGTTGTGCTTGCTGTTGAGTAAGTGCCGCGCTGTCTTGGGTATGCGTTTGCTGTGTCTGTTGCCACGTTTGAAAGAGTTCTTGCTCAAGTTGCAATGCATGTTGTTCTTGCTGTTGATGTAAGTTAAACAGTTCATTTGAGAGCGCAGAATGATCCGTTTTAAAAGGATGATGGGTACTGCCACAGACTAAACAGGCTTCACCATCGATCAATTGTTCACGTAGCTTTTCAATATGTTCAGTATGTAGTAAACGTTGTTGCTGCAACATCTGTTGCAACTGCTCACGTTGTTGTTTCTGGGTGTGATATTGTTGCTCACTTTTCTCAAGTTGTTGGATGCTATGCTGAATCTTTTGCGTCAGTTCCTCGTACGTTGCTTGAACCTTGTCGGTCTCTAAATCAAGCTGTAGATACTGTTGAAATTGGGTTGTGATTGCATTGAGTCGATAGTTTTTATCTACATTTTCCCCATGTTTTTCGCGGAGTTGTATCAACTGCTGATCAATGCTTTGTTCATCGCCAGCGTGCTGTTTTAGCAGAGCAAGTTGTTGCTGTTTGTCACTTAACTGCATTTGCGCCGTTTTGAACTCACCGTACTGCTGTTCGAAGTTGGTGAGTTGCTGAATAAAGCGTTGCAGCGGCGAAAGATGTGCTGCAATCCCTTGGTCTAAACGGGTGAATTGTGCAGTTTGTTCAAGCTGTTGCGTGATTTTTTCTTGTTGGTTATTGAGTTGATCGCATTCCGTTTGTAATTGGTTCTGCTGTTGTAAGAGAGGCTCCAAATCTTGTTTTAATTGATTAAACTTTGCTTCAGCCTTTTTAAATTGTTCACCTATCAGCTTACGATCTCGAATACAGTCGCGTACCTGATCCAGTTGTACTTTATACATTTGCTCAAAATGTAGTTGAGTTTTAAGCTGAGCATCAACGGTTTGAAACGTATTTTTTTCTTGGCTAAAACTTTTTTCAACCTCAGAAAATAACAATTCAGCAGATTGAATTTTGGGTTGTAACTGATTCAGTTCTGCCTGCGTTTTTTGCTGTTGAATCACGCTTGAGCGGATGGACGCAAAAGTTTCAAGTTGCTTGAGTTGCTCACGTTCAGTGCTGAGTTGCTCGACTTTCTGTTGCTGCTCAAGCTGATGTTGCTGACGTTGCTGAACATCATTTTCCAATTTTTGCTGCTGGGTAAACCAGCGTTGATATTGCTCAAGTAAGGTTTTTTCAGTGTCCAGTGTTCTTAGCTTTTCATTGCGCTGTTGCAGTTGCTCGTTGAGTTCAGCCACGGCTTCATCGGACAAAATTTCAATATGTCCGAGCACATTTTCCAGTTCTTTGCGCTGTTTGCTGATTTCACGGGTTTTTTCAAATGCCAGTTGCCCGATTTTTGCAAAAATTGCTGAGTTGGTCAGGTACTCCAGTAGTTCACCTCGTTCACTGTCACGCGCTTTTAAAAATGCCGTGACTTCTGACTGTGCAAGGAGAACTGCACGAGTAAATTGTTCAAAGGATAACTGGGTAATATTTTTAATATTTTCATCGACTGCTTTGGTTTTATCGGCAATCACCACCCCATCGGTTAGGCAAGTTAGAGAGCGTTGCACACTTTGCAGTTTCGCAGTCGGGTTTTCACGGGCGCGTTTCAGTTCCCAACGTGCCAGATAACGCTTTTGGTTGGGTGCAATAAAACTGACTTCGGCAAAACCGTGTCCCGTTCCACGTCTTAATACGGTGAGTGGAGAGTTGGTGAGTAACTCTGAACCATCGACATCTTGCAGTTTGCCATCGCTTTCTTTGAGACGTGGTATTTTATTAAACAGGGCAAGGCACATCGCATCTAAAATGGTAGATTTTCCTGCGCCTGTTTTGCCTGTAATCGCGATCAGCCCTGCATTGGCCAACGGTTGAGATTCAAAATCAATGCACTGTTCGCCTGCAAGAGATGCCAGATTTTTTATACGAATAGATAAAATTTTCATGGTCAATCCTTAAGCAGAGGGTTCATCGTCGAGGGCATGTTGGGCTTGTTCAATGAGAAGCTGAAAATCTTTGAGGACACTGTCATCCGCTTCATAGCCCTGTTTTTGCCACAAGGTTTGAAACAGTTTTTCAGGCGTTGGCGGTTCTAAACTTAAATGTGCTGCCTGCTCAGGTTGCTGCTCATTAGGCAAATACTGGCGTGAAATCCGCACCAGTCGGTAGCGGTTTTTCGGTAAAGCATCTTCAAACTGCTGGCGTAAATTCAGGGCAGGCGGCTGAGTAGTGTGGTATTCAATATCGACATATTCGCGTTGTTCGATTTCGTCAATTTCGCCGTGTGGCAGTGCCTGTAACTGAGCAAAGACATCTTCCAGACTGCCACGAATGGCGATCAGTTGAATGCTGCGCGGTACGGCAACGGCATCAAATTGATACGACTGCTCGGTATTTTGTGGGTCAAGCTGTACTTCGACAATCTGGTGTTTATAGCGAATTTCACTAAAGGACAGGGGAATCGGTGAACCACTATAGCGGATATGCGCTTGCCCGACTTTTTGCGGTTTGTGCAAATGTCCCAGTGCGACATAATCAATCGCATCGTCAAATAATGTGGTCGATAAGGCTTCTTCATTGCCAATAATAATCGGGCGTTCTGAATCTGAAGTTTCTGCGCCTTGCATGTGGGCATGTGACATTAAAATCAGCGCTTGTTCAGGTGTTTTTTTACGTTTGGCTTCTTCAATTAAGGTGTGGTGCAGATATTCAATTGCGGATTGGCTGGTACTGGTCTGATCATTGAACCCTGTAATTTCTGCAGAACGTAAAAACGGCAGTGCTACACACCACGCCACAATGTTTTGCTGAGCATCGTAAATTGGCAAAATTAGCCGTTCGGTATTCAGGCTTTTATCATCATTCCATCGAATGACACCGACCGCTTTGGCATTGTATTTTTCGAGCAGCGGCTCAACCTGTTCAATCCGATAGCCTGAGTCATGGTTACCTGCAATCATCAGGGTTTGCATGTGTGGTGCAGCGTCATGTGCATCGGCAAGGAATTGATAAAGCTGCTTTTGTGCCTGAGAGCTGGGGTTGATGACATCGAAAATATCGCCTGCGATCAGTAGGGCATGTGGTTGTTTAATTTTGATCTGCTGAATGAGCCATACCAGAAATTGTTCATGTTCATAGTGGCGCGAGTGGTTATAAAAAAACTGTCCCAAATGCCAGTCTGAGGTATGAAGAAAATGCACGCTCATAAAGTGAAAAGTCCTGCCGATGAATGTTCCTAAGGTAGCATAAAGCCTTTATAGGAGAACGAAGAAATCGGCATCATAGGGTCTTAATTTGAAAATTTTTATCCGCTAGATATGCTGAGTTAAAATCAGATCGGAGATATATTTTTTGAATGATGCTCCGTTCATTAAAGCATCAAACTTGTGTTTAAATCTTTATTGTAAGTATGTTTCAAAGGTTTATTTTAAAGAAGAATTTTCCTGATTTAAGCCATAAGAAATCAGATATTTTATATAATCACGTATATTGTTTTTTGTGCGACTGATCTCCATATACAATACATCAGAGATGGAATATGATGAAAAAAAGAGATCTAGAAAAAAATAAGACCAACGATTCGAGTGATGATAAATCGTTGGTCTAAAGTACTTCGTACAACGGGTTTTTGTTTTAATTTACCCGAGGAACAAATGTTGGAGTTTAAGGTCACCGAAGTTTAACTTTTGCGGATGCCGTGCAAAAAACTTCGGTTGCTACTGACCTTGTACCCTATATAACGTCATCAGTTTGGCAATGGTTGACAAGAAAAATGAAAAAAAGCAAAAAAAATTCAAAAAAATTAACTTCGCTGAAGAATTAAACAACTCATGTTATATTTAAATCATTCTAGAAAAATATAAATTGTATCGGGAGAAGAAGATATGCTCACTCCGACGGTTTTGGTTACAGGTGCATCTGGTTTTATTGGTAGCTATTTATTACCTGATTTGCTTGAACGTCAGTATCGTGTGATTGCTTTGAGTCGTCATCAACGGGTTTCACATCAAGCCAATCTGCATTGGATTCAAGATTTACAGCAAGCCAATGGTGAAGTGATTGATTATGTAATTAATTTGGCTGGAGAGAGTATTGGTAAGGGGCGTTGGACAGCTCGCCGTAAGCAGCAGTTGATTGATAGCCGAGTCCAGACCAGTAGGCAGCTCTTCCACTGGCTACAACAGCAACGACAACAACCTCAACTGATTATTTCAGGTTCAGCGATTGGCTATTATGGTATAGACGAATCTGAACGATGGACAAAAATTTGTGATGAAACAGCTGCACCTCAAGCGATTTTTATGTCAGAGCTTTGTCAGCAATGGGAGCAGGCAGCATTGGCTTATAAAGAGCAGTACCCCATTAAGATCATTCGTTTAGGGGTTGTTTTTGCGAAGAAAGGGGGTATCTTGCCGCAGATGTTACAGCCAATCAAATGGCGACTGGCGGGAAAAATTGGACATGGTCGCCAGCCTGTGACGTGGGTGCATATTGCTGATGTGCTCGGAACGATTGAGTTTTTGATGCGTCATCGACCTGCCGCACAGATTTTCAATGTCGTATCGCCTGAGCAGATCACACAACAGCAGTTTGTAGAGTGTGCTGCACATTGCTTACAGGTTCGACCGCTACTCACTGCGCCAAGTATGGCTTTTAAATGCTTGATGGGTGAGCAATCACAACTGATTTTAAATGGTCAGTTTGTCCAGCCTAAAGCCCTACTGAATGCAGGCTATCATTTCCATTACCCAACATTGGATCAGGCTTTGCAGCAGATTTTAGCCTAAATTTAAACCATTTCAGGATGCAGTAGGCGTTCAGGTGAATAGGCAGTTGGATCGACCAAGGTACCTTGCTTGAGCATCAGTTGACGCAGTAAACGCGCTGCCGCAGGACCCATGCATAAACCATTACGGAAATGTCCAAAGTTCGCCCACAAGTTGTCTACTTCAGGAATTTTTCCGATATAGGGCACGCCATTTGGAGAGCTTGGACGTAGACCCGCCCATTGATCGACCAGTGGAAATTGCGCCAGTGCAGGCACCATTTCCAATACAGCATCGAAAATATTTTGCTGAATATCGGCTTTCGGCGTGTTGTCAAAACCAAAATCATTCATGCTCGAACCACAGACAATATGCCCGTCACGCCGTGGAATCAGGTACATGACTTTATTCATACACATGGTGGGTAGCCAGTTTTCAGGTGTTTTAAACAGTGCCATTTGCCCGTGCACAGGTTTGACAGGAATGTTTAAGTCGAGCGGTTCAGCCCATGCCTGACTCCAAGCACCTGTGGCGAGCACCACCTGATCGGCAGCAAATTTTTCACCATTTTCCGTGTGAACGGCAGTGACTTTTTGATTTTGAATGTGTAATTTACGAATCGCGCAATGTTCCACAAATTTGACTTGTGGTTGCTGTTTTAAATAGGCAATCAAGGACTGCAACACACGTGGATTGCGTATATTGGACAAATGCGGAAAAAATAGCGCTTGCTGAAATTGTTCAGAAATTTGCGGGTTAATGTGATGTAGCTGTTGCCCCTGAAGTAATTCGGCATATTGCATCGGTTCTTGATGACGCTGTGCGTAGCTTTGACCAATGGCGAAATCTTCAGGGTCAAAAATCAGCATACCTGTATGCTGAATCTGAAAATCAATTTTGGTGACTGGAAATAGTCGTTCATTGTATTCCTGATAGAGCGCCTTGCCATATTGGGCGAGCTGATTCACCGCAGCAGGGTAGCGCCACGGATACATGGGCGACAAAATGCCACCACCTGCCCATGAAGCGGCTTTGCCTGCATGTTGCTGGTCAAAAATCGTGACTGAACAGCCCTGTTGAATCAGTTCTAGGGCTGAGAGTAAACCACTTACACCCGCCCCAATAATGGCAATCTGCATCGTGCGCTCGATCTATCTAGGGAAAATGAATTTATTGCATTTCTTTGAGTTTTTGGGCAGCGACATCGGCAAAGTATGTCCAGATCCCGTCTGCACCTGCGCGGCGGCAGCACAGTAAAGATTCTAGAATCACACTTTCACTCAGCCAGCCATTTTGAATTGCACCAGCGAGCATCGCATATTCACCACTGACCTGATACACAAAGGTTGGCACGCCAAAGGTGTCTTTGACTTCACGAACTACATCCAGATATGGCAGACCCGGTTTGACAATCACCATGTCCGCACCTTCTTGTAAGTCCAGTGCAATTTCATGCAAAGCTTCAGCACGGTTGCCTACATCCATTTGGTACGTGTATTTGTTACCACCTTTTAAGTTGCTTGATGAACCCACGGCATCACGGAATGGGCCATAAAAGCTTGATGCATATTTGGCTGAATATGCCATGATACTGGTGTCGATAAAACCATTTTGCTCAAGGACTTGACGAATCGCGCCAATACGACCGTCCATCATGTCACTTGGTGCAATCACATCTGCACCCGCTTCAGCATGACTAAGCGCCTGTTTAATCAAACATTCAACCGTTTCATCATTCAGCACATAACCTGTGTCATCAATAATACCGTCTTGACCATGTGTAGTATAAGGGTCAAGTGCGCCGTCAGTGATCAGCACCATTTCGGGTAATTCTTTTTTCAATAAACGGCAGGTGTTTTGTACTAAGCCATCTTCACGCCAAGCGGCTTCTGCGGTCAGACTTTTGTCTTCTTGTGGTGTCACAGGAAACAGCGCAAGTTTAGAAACGCCAAGTTCAAGCAGGCTTTCCGCTTTTTTTAATAAAAGATCAGCCGACAAACGCTGAATATTTGGCATGCTTGCAATGTCTTCACGCTGATTTTGCCCAGGGAGAACAAAGACAGGATAAATCAGGTGATGTGCGGTAATTTGAGTCTCACTGACCATCGCGCGGAGTTGATCATTTTTACGGATTCGGCGCATACGGGTCGCAGGAAATGCAGGGCGATTGAACGTATAAGTCATAACAATCTCGATGTCCAGTATTTAACTTGGGGGCTATTGTAGACCTATAATGATGTGTTTGTACAAGAACATCTTATTCATCAAGGAAGAACTCGGCATGAGTCACATAAAAACAACATGGACAGGGCAACTCAAGATCCAAGCTGAAACATCGCTGACCGATATTTTGCAGCAGTTGTGCGATGCCTTTAATCATTCTCCTTTTTTGCAACATAATGGCATTGAAATGCGCGTGGTCGATGATCAGATTCAAGGGCATCTCAATATGCACCCTAACCTGATTGGCAATGTCGCCTATGAAATTTTACATGGTGGGGTGGCGGCAACTTTGCTCGACAGTTTAGGGGGTGTTGTGGCAATGGCTGAACTGTATAAACGTGCTGATGAGCATCATCGGGCACAGGTTTTAAAACAGATTGAACGTCTGGCAACGCTTGATCTGAGAGTTGATTATTTGACTGCGGGGCGTGGTCAATATTTTATTGCACATGCAGAAGTGCTCAGAATGGGCAAAAAAAGTTGTACAATGAGAATATCGATGCAAAATGACTGTGCAGTCAATATTGCAGTGGCGATTGCATCTTATGTCTATTAAATAGATGAATAGTAAAGTTTTTAATTCTATTAAATAGACCATTAAACCTT
This sequence comes from Acinetobacter sp. ME22, assembly GCF_022012315.1. Lineage (NCBI taxonomy): Bacteria > Pseudomonadati > Pseudomonadota > Gammaproteobacteria > Moraxellales > Moraxellaceae > Acinetobacter > Acinetobacter sp. ME22. The sequence continues at coordinate 342,285 of NZ_JAKLTL010000003.1, read as the reverse complement.
AAAAAATAGACTTTTTTACACTACTTTGTACACGTTTTTAAGAAAAAAACAATCTTGTGTTTTTATGCTCAAAATGTGATTTTTAGCCGATATAACGAAACAACTGATTCAAAAATCAAGACTGGGTACAGTTCAAATCCATTTTCTCAGGGGTGTAGCCCGTTGTTGTGAGATGTATTTGAGGTGTTCTGATCACAGTTTGAGTTAATTTAGGAATATGTGATGACTGATGTCTCCAATGATACACCCGCTCCACAACAGCCTGAGCTTAATTCTGACTCAGCCATGAAAGCGAAGCGTAAAAAACTGTTGAGTTTTTTGGCGCTGATCTTAATTATAGCCGCGATTTTATATGCAATTTGGGCGATCTTTTTTAACAATACCGTCAATACTGACAATGCTTATGTTGGTGCGGACACTGCCGAAGTCACTTCAATGGTCACAGGGCAAGTGGCTAAAGTGCTGGTGCAAGATACGCAACAAGTCCATAAAGGTGATGTTCTGGTTGAAGTCGACCCGCGTGATGCCAAAATTGCCTTAGCGCAAGCAGAAGCGGCATTAGCAAAAGCTAAACGCCAGTACAAGCAAACTCAAGCTAACAGTAGTTCTTTAAACTCTCAGATCTTTGTCAGCAGTGACAGTATTACCAGTGCTCAAGCACAGGTGGTCAAAGCCCAAGCCGACTATGAAAATGCACAACAAGAGTTGGCGCGTCGTCAGGCATTGGCACAAACTGGGGCAATTTCTAAAGAAGAATTGACCTCGTCACAAAGTGCGGCGAAAACAGCTTTGGCGGCATTGAATGTTGCCAAAGCTGCTGTTTCACAAGCGGAATCGAACCGTAAAGCAGCGCAAAGCAACTTGGCTGCCAATGAAGCGCTGATTGCTGGTGCAAATGACTTGACAGCACCTGATGTGTTGTCAGCACAAGCACAGGTTCAACAAGCTTTACTGGATTTGGAACGTACCGTGATTCGTGCACCTGTAGATGGTGTGGTGACCAGTCGTAATATTCAGGTGGGTCAACGTGTTGCACCAGGTTCTGTGCTGATGAGTGTTGTACCAATTTCACAACTCTATGTCGATGCCAACTTTAAAGAAAGCCAGTTAGCGAAAGTACGTGTAGGGCAGAGTGCAACATTAACCTCTGATTTGTATGGAAAAAGTGTGGTCTATCACGGCAAAGTGATGGGTTTCTCAGGCGGTACGGGTTCGGCATTTGCCTTGATTCCTGCGCAAAATGCCACAGGCAACTGGATTAAAGTGGTACAGCGTTTACCTGTACGTATTGCGCTTGATCCAAAAGAATTGGCAGCGCATCCGCTTCGTGTTGGTTTGTCGATGGATGCTGATGTCGACCTCAGTGCGAAGTAACAGCCTATGAAAAATGCCACTCCTTTTGCTGAGTTGACAGGAGGGCGATTACTGCTGGCAGCATTTGTAATCGCGCTGTCCAACTTCATGGTGGTGCTTGACACCACCATTGCCAATGTATCCGTTACCCATATTAGTGGTGACTTGGCAATTTCTACCTCGCAAGGCACATGGGTGATTACCTCGTATGCCGTTGCAGAAGCGATTTGTGTCCCGCTCACAGGTTGGCTGGCTGGACGCTTTGGCTCCGTTCGTGTCTTTGTCACCTGCCTGTTTGGCTTTACTGTATTTTCACTGTTGTGTGGTTTATCGACCAGTCTTGAAATGCTAGTGTTTTGCCGAATAGGACAAGGGCTGTTTGGTGGCCCGTTGATGCCGATTAGCCAAGCCTTGCTGATGCGGATTTTCCCACCTGAAAAGCATGCTCAGGCGATGGGTTTATGGGCAATGACCACTGTTGTCGGGCCAATTTTGGGGCCAATTTTGGGTGGTTGGATCAGTGATAACCTGACATGGCACTGGATTTTCTTTATTAATATTCCAGTCGGAATTATTTGTGCCTTTGCTGCCTTACGTATTTTGATGCCTGCTGAAACGCCAACGACACAGTTAAAAATTGATGGTATGGGTTTAGGTCTTCTTGTACTTTGGATTGGTGCTTTGCAGTTGATGCTCGACCTTGGGCATGACCGTGACTGGTTCAATAACGGCATGATTGTTACGCTGGGATTGATTGCAGTGATTGGTTTTATCGTATTCCTGATTTGGGAATATACCGAAAAGCATCCTGTGGTGGACATTCGGATTTTCAGGCATCGCGGGTTCTCAATTTCGGTACTGACACTGGCATTTGGCTTTGCTGCGTTCTTCGGCAGTATTGTGATTATTCCACAGTGGCTACAGACCAATATGAGTTACAACGCGACATGGGCAGGTTATCTGACTGCGATGATGGGCTTTGGTAGTCTGACCATGTCCCCAATTGTCGCAAAACTGGCCAGTAAGGTGGATGAGCGACTCTTGGCCTCCTTTGGTTTTGTGCTGATGAGTGGTGTGACCTTGTTACGTGCATTCTGGAACAATGAAGCAGACTTTATGGCGTTGGCATTACCTCAGATTATTCAGGGTTTTGCAGTGCCATTCTTCTTTATTCCACTGTCCAATTTGGCTTTAGGTTCAGTTTTGCCACATGAAATTGCATCCGCTGCGGGTTTAATGAACTTTGTGCGAACCATGGCAGGGGCAATTGGAACATCGTTGGCAGTGACCTTGTGGGATGACCACAGTAAAGTGGCTCGTAGTGAAATGGTGTCTAATTTACATACCGATGCCACCGTTCGTGTGCTTGAAGCCAATGGCATGAGTCAGTCAACGATTCTTGGGACAATTTCTGATTTGGTCGATAAAGAAGCATTGACGATTTCAGTCAATCATGTATTTCTGATCTTTACCCTGATTTTCTTGGTGGGTGCAGTGTTGATTTGGTTCAGCCCACGCTCTAAAGGTGCTGTTGGTGGAGGACATGCTCACTAGCAGTCATGAAAAAACAATAAAGCCAGTCAGATGACTGGCTTTATTGTTTGCAGGTTTAGACTAAATCTGAGCGGGCACGTTTTAAGGCTTGATGCCATTGTGCAAGCTGACTTTGGCTTTGATCAGATGAAATACGAGGTTCAAAACAGTGGTCAAGTTGCCATGACTGGGCAATTTCATCGACATGCGAAAACACCCCGATTTTCATGCCTGCCATGGCTGCTGCCCCCCATGCCGTTGATTCGCGCATTTTGGGGCGCATCACAGGTACATTGAGAAGGTCGGCTTGAAATTGCATCAGCATGTCATTTTGACTGGCACCCCCATCGACTCGCAGTTCTTTGAGGGGTTGAGTCACATCGGATTGCATGGCGGTTAAGACATCTGAAACTTGAAAGGCAATTGCTTCTAAGGCTGCACGTGCAATATGTGCTTTGGTGGTACCGCGTGACATGCCACACAGCAAAGCCCGCGCATCGCTATCCCAATAGGGCGCGCCTAAACCTGTAAAGGCGGGAACCAGTACCACGCCGTCAGTATCTTTGACCTGACAGGCCAGTTTCTCTACTTCTTGACTGCTTTTAATAATGCCCAAGCCATCTCTCAGCCATTGCACAATCGCACCCGCCATAAACACGCTGCCTTCGAGAGCGTAATGGCTACGATTTTGACAGTTCCATGCCAGAGTGGTGAGCAGTTTATTTTGGCTGTATTGCAGTTGTTCACCCGTATTGAACAGCATAAAGCAGCCTGTACCATAGGTATTTTTAGCCATGCCTGCTTCAAAACAGGACTGCCCAAACAGCGCGGCTTGTTGATCCCCCAAAATGCCTGCAATCGGAATATTGCTGCCCAGTAAACCTTGTGCAGTATCGGCAATATAGGCATCGGAATGGATGATTTTGGGCAAGACACTGGCAGGAATGTTAAACAGTTCGAGCAGTTCCTCATCCCATGTTTGGCTGCTCAGATTCATGAGCATGGTACGTGAGGCATTGCTGACTTCAATCACATGTTCAGCGCCTTGGGTCAGGTTCCACACCAGCCAACTATCAATCGTGCCAAAAGCCACATGTCCTTGCTGTGCCAGTTCACGTAAACCTTCAACATTTTCAAATAACCAGACCAACTTGCCAGCACTGAAATAAGGGTCGACTAAAAGTCCTGTGCTTTTCTGAATTTTTTCCAGTAATTGTGGCTCTGAAAATTGATGACACCATGCGGCTGCACGACGGTCTTGCCAGACCAACGCAGGGGCAAGCGGTTTGCCTGTGCGCTTGTCCCAAACCACAGTGGTTTCACGCTGATTGGTTACGCCTAAGGCTTTAATATCTCGAGCCAAAATACCTGCAGAAGCCAAAGCTTGCTGCACCACAGCAATTTGGGTTGACCAGATTTCATTGGCGTCTTGTTCGACCCAACCTGAGTGGGGCGTTTGAATGGAAATTTCACGCTGTGCGATGGCGTGAATCTGTCCTTGTTCATTAAAAATAATCGCACGGCTCGATGTCGTTCCTTGATCGAGTGCCAGTAAATAACTCATAACAAAACCATCACAGTGGCAGATTGTCAAAAATACTAGCCCAATCAAGTTCAGAAAGATATGTGAATGATGTTTGCAAAAAGGCGAAGATCTATTAATCTCCAAGTTAAAACAACAGATCTATATCCATATTATATGCATTCAATTCGAACTTTAGCTTTTAATCAACGACTCAGTGAACTTGAGGTTTTAGAAATCGATAATCCGTCTTGTACAGCAAAAATTGCTTTGCAAGGTGCACAAATTTTACAGTTTCAGCCCAAACAGTCAGCACAGCCGCTGTTGTGGTTGTCTTCTGCCAACTCAGGTAAAAGAGGCAAAGCTTTACGTGGTGGCATTCCACTGTGTTTTCCATGGTTTGGTTCACATCCACAAGGTCTGCAACCTGCACATGGCTTTGCCCGTAATCAGCTTTGGACGTTGCAAGAAGTCAGTTACGATGCAGAGCAGGCAACCCATCATGTTGATTTTACTTTACAAGATTCTCCCGCAACACGACAAATTTGGGCACACGCTTTTCGTTTAAAACTACGGATTTCCTGCGGTCAAACCCTGAATTTATATTTGCAAGTTGAAAATACAGGGCAGAAAGCTTTTGATTTTAGTTTCGCATGGCACAGTTATTTTCAGGTCAAGCAAATTCAGCATACCAAAATTCAAGGCTTGCAACAGGCTGAATTTATGGATCAGCTCAATCATCATCAACGGGATGTTGAAGATCAGGCGGTGACTTTCCAACAGGAAACCGATCGTATTTATCCAAAAGCTTTGGGGCATTATCGGATTGAACAAGCAGATGCACAGACCATCAGCATTCGCGCACCTGAGTGTGACAGTGTGGTGGTGTGGAATCCTTGGCAAGCAAAATCTGAGCGTCTGGGAGATATTGTTGCAGGCGACTGGCAGCGTTTTGTCTGTGTAGAAGTGGGGCAAATTGCACCGCAACAGGTACGTCTGGCGGCAGGGGCAGCAAGTTATTATCAGCTACAAATCGCCCATGTCTAGATAGAGAAAAGCTCACTGTAAAAAGTGAGCTTTGGCATGAACTTTTTTGCGCTGGATTCATGTCGAGCAAGGTGTTAAAAAACACACAAGCGCAGTGATTATAGAAAGCTTGCACCATCAATAAAGCCATATTTTTATGACACACTATCCTATTTTTTGACCTATTCTCAATGTCTGGCAGACTAGGGCGCAAATATTTTAACTGCTTAAAATTGCGGGCAATAATAATCTATTGAATTAGAAAGTGAATAAGAAAAAAGTCGCACAATTTAACCCTAAGAAAAAAAGGAATGCTAAAGCAAATTTTCTTCGCTTGAGAAGCGACCTGTGCAGCGCTTAAATAAATTCATCAACCACAATTCTAACGAGATGCACAGTGAGTCAGAATCAAGGAGTTTCAAGCGCATTAGGGCTGATTCATCCTGTCGTTTTAGACAAAGGATGTAATGCCGAAGTTTGGGATGAACACGGTCAGCGTTATATCGATTTTATTGGGGGCATTGGTGTGCTGAATTTGGGGCATTGCCATCCAAAAATTGCCGAGGCGATTCAGCAGCAAGCTGCGACGATGACCCATTATGCATTTAATGCAGCACAGCACCGTCCTTATCTCGAATTTATGCAGCAGTTACTGGACTTTATTCCTGTGGAATATCCATTGGCAGGCATGCTCACCAACAGCGGTGCCGAAGCTGCGGAAAATGCCTTGAAAGTGGCGCGTATCGTGACAGGTCGTACTGGCGTGATTGCATTTGATGGCGGCTTTCATGGACGTACACTGGCCACTGTGAATCTGAACGGCAAAGTTGCACCGTATAAACAAGGTTTGGGTAATTTATCCAGTTCGGTGTATCACATTCCTTATCCAAGTCAGGACAATGGCATCACCACGCAAGATGCGAAAAAAGCCTTGGCGCGATTGTTCCAAGTCGAAGTCGATATTGAAAATATCTCTGCGATCATTTTTGAGCCAGTGCTTGGTGAAGGTGGCTTTCAGATGATGAATCCTGACTTCGCCCAGTATTTACAGCAGTTCTGTCAGGAACACGGCATTTTAATGATTGTGGATGAAATTCAGTCAGGTTTTGGTCGTACAGGAACAGCTTTTGCATTTAGCCATTTGGGTATTCAGCCTGACTTATTACTGCTTGGTAAAAGCATTGCAGGCGGCATGCCTTTAGGTGCTGTGGTGGGTCGTGCTGAATATATGAATCACCCAATTAAAGGTGCGTTAGGTGGAACTTATTCGGGCAATCCAATGGCATGTGCCGCAGGTCTGGCAACGCTAGAAGTGATGCGCTCTGCTGAATATCAGGCAGGGGTTGAGCATTATATCCAAACGCTTGAAGCACGTTATGCCCGCTGGAAAGAACAGGGTCTAACGCCGTGGTTGGGTCGTTTGACAGGTGTGGGTGCAATGCGCGGGATTGAATTACGTCATCCTGAATTCGGTGCAGGCACAGCCGTTTTAGCTGAAGTGCTGCGTCAGGCACGTGAACAGGGATTATTGCTGATGCCAAGTGGTCAGGCGAAAAATATTATTCGCTTGCTGACACCGCTGACCATTCAGCCTGAAATCTTAGAAGAAGGTTTGGATATTTTGGAACATGTGCTTGCAGCAACGGCACAGCAACAGATGCCAGTCATGGCTGGAGCATAGGGGAAAAAATCATGACAACTTGGGTCAGTAGCGATGCGATTCGGGCGCAATTTTCACAGTGTATGTCCGAGATGTATCAAACGGAAGTGCCACTGTATGGTGACTTGTTGGAGTTGGTCAATGATGTTAATCAGATCAGCTTGGTGAAACAACCACAGTTATATGCACAGTTAGAACAAACAGGTGAATTGCCACGGTTATCGCAAGAGCGTCATGGTGCAATCCGTTTGGGTAAACCTGAAGAACTCGCGAATATGCGCCGCGTGTTTGCAGTCATGGGCATGTATCCAGTGGGTTACTACGATCTTGTGCCTGCGGGTGTCCCTGTGCATTCAACCGCGTTTCGTGCGATTGATGCCGACGCGTTGAATCGCAGTCCATTCCGTATTTTTACTTCATTGCTACGTTTGGAACTGATCGACAATGCTGAGCTGCGTCAACTGGCAGAAGAGGTTTTGGCGAAGCGTCAAATCTTTACGGAGCAAGCATTGGCACTGACCGCTAAATTTGAACAGCAGGGCGGTTTGGATGCCAATGATGCTGAGCAGTTTGTGCAACAAGTTTTAGAAACTTTCCGTTGGCATACCGCTGCACCTGTCAGTAAAGAGTTGTATCAGGCATTGCATGATCAACACCGTTTGATTGCCGATGTGGTGGCATTTAAAGGCCCACACATTAACCATCTGACGCCACGAACTCTGGATATTGATGCGGTGCAAACAGGTATGGCTGAACGTGGTATTCCACCCAAAGCCGTGGTTGAAGGCCCACCACGCCGTCACTGCCCAATTTTACTGCGTCAAACCAGCTTTAAAGCGTTGCAGGAGCAAGTGACATTTACCGATCATCAGGGCAGTCACACTGCGCGTTTTGGTGAAATTGAACAGCGCGGCGTGGCACTTACTCCGAAAGGTCGTGCGCTCTACGATCAGCTTTTGGCAGAAGCACGTGAGCGTTTAGGTGAAAGCCCAAATGAAAACAATGCTGAACGCTATATGCAGATTTTGCAGGACACGTTCCAAGCCTTTCCAGATAGTTATTTGGAACTGGCACAACAAGATTTGGCTTATTTCTACTATTTTGCTCAAGGCAATACCGTAGAACCAAGCGAGCGTTTATGGACGCAACAGGATTTACTGGATCTGGTTAAAACAGATCAGGTTCAGATTGAACCGATTGTTTATGAAGATTTTCTGCCTGTATCGGCGGCAGGAATTTTCCAGTCAAATTTGGGTGAAGACGGACAAGGGCATTATGCCGCAATGTCTAATCAGGACATCTTTGAACAGTGTTTGGGCAGCAAAGTTTGCGATGAAATGCAGCTTTATCGCGAAACCCAGCAACAATCGATCGAGACATGTTTACAACAATTGAATAACCACAGTTTTGCAGGTGCATAAATGACTAATTTAAATGTCGGATTTGAAGGGAATTATATGATTCAGGATCTATTAAACAGTTTAGGCGTTGCACCTGAGTTGTATCAAAACGGGACGCTACAGGTCAAAACACCGATTGATGGCAGCGTGATTGGTCAGGTTGTGGTTCACGATTTAGAACAAACTGAAACTCAAATTCAGCAAGCACGAGTAGCGTTCAAACAATGGCGCAAAATTCCTGCGCCACGCCGTGGTGAGTTGGTACGTTTATTCGGTCAGATTTTACGTGAATACAAAACTGAACTCGGCGCATTGGTGTCTTGGGAAGCGGGCAAAATCACGCAGGAAGGCTTGGGCGAAGTCCAAGAAATGATTGATATTTGTGACTTTGCAGTCGGTTTGTCGCGTCAGTTGTACGGTCTAACCATTGCTTCAGAACGTCCTGGTCATCACATGCGTGAAACTTGGCATCCGTTGGGTGTGGTGGGGGTGATTTCTGCATTCAACTTCCCTGTCGCTGTTTGGGCATGGAACACCACATTGGCGCTCATTTGCGGGAATGCCGTGATCTGGAAGCCCTCTGAAAAAACACCTTTGACCGCTTTGGCTTGTCAGGCGTTATTTGAAAAAGCACTGGAGCAGTTTGGTACAGATGCACCTGCGAATATTGCACAGCTGTTGATTGGTGATGTGGCGATTGGTGACAAACTGGTGACGGATGAGCGTGTTGCGTTGATCAGTGCAACAGGCAGTACCCGCATGGGTAAAATTGTTGCGCCGAAAGTCGCGGAGCGTTTTGGTAAATGTATTTTAGAACTTGGCGGTAACAACGCCATGATTCTTGCGCCAACCGCTGATTTGGAACTTGCGATTCGCGGCATCCTGTTCTCGGCAGTCGGTACAGCAGGTCAGCGTTGTACAACACTACGCCGTCTCATCGTACACAAATCAATCCAAGCGGAAGTGGTTGAGAAACTAAAAAAAGCCTACGCATCGGTCTCTATTGGGAATCCGCTAGAAGGCAACTTGGTTGGGCCACTGATTGATGCACAAATTTTTAATCAAATGCAAAGCATGTTGACGCGTGCCAAAGAAGCGGGTGCAGAGGTATTTGGTGGTGTGCGTGTCCTTGAAGAACAGTACCCGAATGCCTACTACGTTCAGCCTGCGATTGTGGAAATTGCTGAGCAAAATGACATTGTTAAAACGGAAACCTTCGCACCAATTCTGTATGTGATGGGTTATGAAGATTTCGAAGATGCCATTGAATTACAAAATGATGTGCCACAAGGCTTGTCATCTTGCATTTTCTCCAATGACCTACGTGAAGCTGAAAAATTCCTGAGCGCAGAAGGCAGTGACTGCGGTATTGCCAACGTGAATATTGGCACCAGCGGTGCAGAAATTGGTGGCGCATTTGGCGGTGAAAAAGAAACGGGCGGTGGTCGCGAGTCAGGTTCAGATGCATGGAGAAACTACATGCGTCGTCAAACCAACACCGTGAACTATTCGCGTGAGTTGCCATTGGCACAAGGCATTAACTTCGGTTAATGATCAGTTGTACTTGGTGAATGTGGTCTTGAGGCTGCATTTACCTTGAATTACTCGACTTCTTTTATGCACTCTTTTATTTCTCTTGTGTTGAATTGAAATTATTTCAATAGGCTCGGGTAAAAAATAAAGAGGCGTTTGATGTACATAAAAGAAGTTGATTGCATCTTCTTTTATTTGTTTTTCGATGAAGTAATACCAAGATTCTTATTATGAACCTGCCAACAACCGCAAAATAAACTGAAAAAAAGCGGGAAGGACTGGCGCAATAATATCAATCCGCCGTTGTTATTTTATTGCTATAGGCTGGGGCAATAAACATGTTAAAAAATAAAATCTTATGGTCAACACTCGTCGATAACGTACCCAGTTTTACGGGTTTGCAGGGCGATGTAAACGCAGATGTCTGTGTCATTGGCGGCGGTTTTACAGGTTTATCGTCAGCCATTCATTTGGCAGAAGCGGGTTATCGGGTGGTATTGTTAGAAAGTGCTCAGATTGGCGCAGGTGGCTCAGGTCGAAATGTTGGACTGGTCAATGCAGGAACATGGGCGCAGCCAGATGATTTGAATAAATATTTAGGCGAACAGGCGGGCGAAAAACTCACCACAGCTTTAGGCGGTGCGCCGAAACTGGTGTTCGATACCATTGACCGTTTAGGTATTGATGCACAAGACACGCGTACAGGCAATTTGCACATGGGACACAATGCCGAAGGCGAAGCCGATGTCGATAGTCGTTATGCACAGCTCAGTCGACGTGGTGCAGATGTTGAAGTGCTGACAGGGCAAAAATGCCATGAATACTGCGGCACAACCTCGATTAATAAAGCCTTGCTGGATAAGCGTGCAGGCACAGTCAACCCGTATGCCTATGTCACAGGTTTGGCAAAAGCGGCACAGCGTTTAGGGGTGAAGATTTTTGAAAATACCGCCGTGAATGTGGTGGTGAAAAGCAATACCCAGTGGTGTGTTCAGACCGCGCAAGGTTCAGTCACGGCGGACAAAGTGATTTTAGCCACTAACGCCTATACTCAAGGTGAGTGGACAGAAATTTTAAAAACCATTTATTTCGTGAAGTATTATCAGATCGCGTCTGAACCGTTGACAGGTGATGTTGCAGATCGAATTTTGCCGCATAAAAATGGCTCTTGGGATACCCGTTTAGCTTTGTCGAGCATCCGCCGTGATAAAGACGGACGTTTACTGCTTGGAACCGTCGGCAGTTATGAGGGCAAAGAGTCGATTTATCTGTCATGGGCGAATACCATGAGCAAAAAATATTTCCCTGATCTTGGTCAGGTCAACTGGCAATACCAGTGGACGGGGCAGTTCGGTTTTACTTCCGATCACATCATGCGGATTTTTGAACCTGCACCAGGAATTCTGGCGGCAACAGCGTATAACGGACGCGGAATCACCACAGGAACATTGATTGGCAAGGCATTTGCCCAATATTTGCAGGATGATCAGCGTGATAATTTACCATTGCCATTCAACGAAATTGAAGAATGCAAAGTCTCTTATCGCAATGCCCGTGCCATGTTCTATGATTGCAGTATTGCGCTGTATCATGCGGGACAATGCATGAAAATTATTACCTGATTTAAAATTGAGCCACTCATTGGAGTGGCTCTGTTGTATTTAGGCAGCGCTGCTGCTTGCAAGATAGGTCTGTACCCATTGAGAAATGCAGGCCACTTTCGGCGTCTTGGCCATCGAAGTCGGATAAGTCATGTAATAGGCTTGCGAGCTGCCCATTTCATACGGCCATGCCTGAATGAGTTCACCTGTTGAAAGCTCTTTTTCCACCAGAAACTTGGGAATCAGCGCAATGCCACAGCCAGTCATGGCGGCATGAATACAGGAGTAAAAGGTGTCAAAACGTGGCCCGATAAACGGCTGTTCATTGACGAAGTCTTGTAGCTGGAAATACTCATCCCAAGCGCGTGGACGTGAGCGCGATTGTAGTAAGACATGTCCTTGAAAATCGTCCAGACAAGAGAATGGTTCGCTCAGCAAATCAGGGGAACAGACCGCAATCGAATGCTCTTCGAACAGCTTGACGCTGGTCATGTCACGCCAGACCCCATCGCCATATAAAAAGGCCACATCGGTTTGATGATTCTCAATTTCCGAGGAGTTGATCTGTTCCTGAATATCCAGATGAATATGCGGATTGAGCTTGCTAAAGCCTTTTAAAACAGGAATCAGCCAGCGTGCGCACAAGGTCGGATGCACCGCAATATTGAGGGTTTCCGCTTCACTGCCATGTGCCAGCATATTCAGCACCGACATTTCAATCTGACTGAGAATATATTGGGTTTGGCTGAGAAATAATTTACCCGCAGGGGTTAGGTTCAGACCTTTCAGTGTGCGTTCAAACAGCGCGGTATTGAGACTGTCTTCCAGATGAGCAACTTGCTTACTGACGGCACTTTGTGTCATGTACAACACTTGTGCAGCTTTGGTAAAACTTAAAAATCGGGCAGATGCTTCAAAACATCGCAAGGACATGGTCGAGGGATATGTCCTAGAGGTGAGTTTTTGCATTATCGAACCTCCGAGAATGCATATTTTTAAAAATCCATTTACTTAAGCAAATTTTATACCATTGATTCTGTGGGAGTTGTGAAGATTTTTGTCGAAAAATGCAGATTGTGGTGCAGATTATGGGTTGAAAGCGATGAGGTGAGTATAGGTGGTGCATTTTAACTGCAAAAATGGTTTTTAAACGGGTCATTTTGGCGCAATATTGAATGGGTAAAATAAGGCATGACTGGCTTTGGTGCGAAGACATCTGCGCCATAAAAAATAGGTGAGTGAATTTGAGCATTGTCATCGTCATGTCATCTTGAAACGTTAAATTCACTTAAAAATAAATCAATGAATTTAAAATAAAAATAAGAATATTGAGATGGATTTATCTCACAAAAAACACGTTCTATTAAAGCAATCCCTGCGCCAAAAAACAGTAAATTCTGCATAATTTATGAACGAAAATAAGTTGTGTCGGGATTCATTTTTTTCGTTTGTGAAAGCGCCCCCGCAAAAAGATACTCGAAGCAAGGCTTATGCAGTTTTCGAGAACTATTTAGCAGAAAACTGACTATCGAAAACTGCATCAACCCACATCTAATGCAAGATTTTTTGTGGCTTTGTGCATGTGTCAGTGTTGTACACCGCAAAGATCTCGCTTGGGTCTACCGAAAAATACGATGTATTGAATTAAGGGACGATATATGACAAATCAAGTTTTGGGCGAAGGCTTGAAAAGTCGTCAGGTGACCATGATCACCATTGGCGGCATTATTGGGGCGGGGTTATTCATTGGGTCTTCTTCGGCAATTGCCACAGCAGGCCCTGCCATTATTATCTCCTATGCATTGACGGGATTACTGGTGTTTCTGGTGATGCGTATGTTGGGCGAAATGGCGGTGATGCAGCCTGATACAGGATCTTTTTCAACCTATGCGGCCAATGCGATAGGGCCTTGGGCAGGCTTTACCATTGGCTGGTTGTACTGGTGGTTTTGGGTACTGGTGATTCCTGTAGAAGCGATTGCGGGTGCAGATATTATTCATGCTTGGTTTCCAGTATTACCTTCTTGGGCGTATGCAATTGGCATTATGCTGATTTTAACCACCAGTAATTTATTGAATGTGAAGAACTTTGGTGAGTTCGAGTTTTGGTTCGCGCTGATTAAAGTCATTGCGATTATTGGCTTTATTATTATTGCGGGTATGGCAGTTCTTGGTTTTTGGCCATTATCGCCAGTCAGTGGTTTCAGCCATTTGTACTCTCAAGGCGGCTTTATGCCGAATGGTTTTGGTACAGTGTTGGGCGGTGTACTGATCACGATTTTCTCGTTCTTTGGGGCAGAAGTGGTGTCAATTGCTGCGGCAGAGTCGAAAAATCCACAAGAGAAAATCCGTAAAGCCACCAATCTGGTAATTTACCGTATTGCGATTTTCTATGTATTGTCGATTTTTCTGGTGGTGTCGTTGGTGAGTTGGAATGACCCTGCGCTCAAAGAAATGGGAACTTTCCAATATGTACTCTCAACTTTAAATGTTCCAGGTACTAAACTGATCATTGATACCGTGGTGTTCGTGGCGGTGTGTAGCTGTATGAACTCAGGCTTATATATTGCATCACGCATGCTGTTTTCCCTCGGTAAACGTGGTGATGCACCAAAATCAACAGCGACAGTTACAGGGCAAAGTGTACCGAAAGTGGCAGTGTTGGCATCAAGTGTTGCGGGTTTTGCAGGTGGTTTTGCCAACTATGTCTTTCCAGGTCAAGTGTTCAGCTTCCTGCTGTCAACCACAGGTGCGATTGCCTTAATTGTGTATTTGGTCATTGCGGTATCGCAACTCAGAATGCGTTATAGCGTTGAGCGTGCAGGCGTTCAGCTCAGCTTTAAAATGTGGTGCTTCCCGTATGTGACTTGGTTTGTGATTCTGACGATTTTGGCGGTGTTGGGCTATATGTTTATTTCACCTGCATACCGTTATGAAACGCTGATGTCCGTCGGTGTGACCACCATTATGCTGATCGCCAGTTTCTTTGTGACCCGTAATCGTCAGGTACAAAAACCGTGGCTAAAAAATCAAAATGCCAATGTGTTGAACAGTAAAAATGTAGGAGAGTTTTCTAAATAATTGAGGGATATCGATGTAGAGACAGGCTCTACATCGATCAGTCGATCAGGTTTTTAAACGGCGTTAAAAACTGGCTGCATAAGACTCAGGAACAAAATGTTGTTCACCATCACGGGTTTTATGCTGTTGCTCCGCATGCAATAACCAGTAAGGATTACGCAGTAAACCACGACCTACAGCCACCAAGTCCACCTGTTGTGTTCCTAGTACATAATCCGCCACTTCGGCATCTTCCAGCATACCCACCGCAATCACAGGAAGTTGAGTTGCCTGTTTTACCGCAGTCGCCAAATACACCTGATAGCCCGCTTGGAAATTTGGGGTGTGTGCAGGGTGTAACGCACCATCGCCACCACCGCTGACATCCAATACATCGGCACCTGCTGCTGTAAAACGTTGTGCCACTTCACAGCCATACGCCAAGTCAAAACCGTTTTCGCTATATTCCTGCGCAGAAATACGCACCAACAATGGCATATCCGCAGGCATCACGGCTTTAGCAGCACGAATCACCTGTTCACCAAACAGCATTTTGTCCTGACCGTATTCGTCCTGACGCTGGTTGGTTTTGGCGGAGTAAAACTGATGAATCAGATAACCATGTGCTGCGTGGAGTTCAATTGCATCGAAGCCTGCATCGACTGCACGTTTCACCGCATCCTGAAAGGCTTGCACCATTTCTTGGATTTCAGCCTTGCTGAGTTCACGCGGTTGCTGATAATCCCATGCGCTGTTGTTGCCTTCATTGGCACCGTCATAACGTAGTGCTGATGCTGAAACCACATCATCACAGCCGAGCGCTTTACGTCCTGCATGGGCAATCTGAATCGCAATTTTGCTGCCACGCGCATGTACTACATCGACAATTTTTTTCAGTTCGTCACGCTGCTGATCATTCCACAGCCCCAAACAGTTTGGGGTAATGCGACCATTGGGCATGACGTTGGTCATTTCCACAATAATCAGACCGACACCACCCACTGCACGTGATGCGTAATGTACCAGATGCCAGTCATTGACCAAGCCATCAGTGGCTTGATACTGGCACATCGGTGGCATGACCACACGATTTTTGAGGTTAAGGTTTTTGACCGAAAAGGGCGTATATAAATCATGCAACTTTGCCATGAAATTTGCCTGTGATAAGAAGGGAGAATGTCTTGCATGGTAAGAATGAATTAGATATAAATCCAATCATGAAATTATATAAATGCTATAAATATGGATAATATCAGGTCGCTGGATCTTAATTTGCTTAAAGCACTGGATGCTTTGCTGGATGAACGCAATGTCACCCGTGCCGCAGAAAAACTGGCGCTGACCCAGCCTGCGGTCAGTAGTATGCTCAACCGTTTACGTGTGAAATTTTCTGATCCGCTGTTTGTACGGGCATCGCATGGAATGACCCCGACCAACCGTGCTTTGGCGTTGGCAAAACCCGTGAAGCAGATTTTGGCGGATATTGATGCCTTGATGCAGCCAGTGGAATTTGACCCGAAACAGTTGCACCTGACCTTGAATATTGCCGCCAATGATAACGACATGCAGGCGATTGGTTTGCCGTTTATTTTGGCACTCAAACAGCAAGCGCCTCATGTCAAAGTGGCTTTTCTCTCCATTCACCGTTTAGACATTCAGGGCATGCTGGAACGGGGTGAACTGGATTTGATTTTCCTTGACCCTGTCAATGCACCCGCCGAATCTCATACCCGTGTGCTGTATCAGGAACGTTATGTTTGCATTATGCGAGAAGGGCACCCCGCAGCGAGTCAGCAGGCACTGACCTTAGATCGGTTTTGTGAACTGGAACATGCACTGGCTTCTTATGAAGGTGGGCAGTTTTTTGGCGCAACCGATGAAGCCCTTGCCAAAGTTGGACGTCAGCGCAACGTGGCGCTGTCTGTCACCAGCTTTTTGTTATTGCCCGATCTTTTGCGTAAAAGTGATTTAATCGCGGTGGTACCTGCACATCTGGTACAAAACATTCAAGGCATTGTGGTGCTTGAACCACCTGTGCCTGTACAGGGTTATACCAAGGTGATGGCATGGCATGAACGTAATCATCATGACCCGATCCAGCAGTGGTTACGGACTTTAATTTGGGAAACCTGTGGCGAATAATTTTTCCCCATTCAAGTTTTCGAAATTTCGCTTAAAAAAGATTCACATTAGATGCATGTTTAGATAGTATTAGGTAGATCGGTCTACTTAATTTATTTTGACATGACACAGAAAACAGCAAAAGAGAAAATCTTGGATGCGGCTTCGGTGCTGTTTTATAACCACGGCATTGCCAGTACAGGCATTAACAGCATTACCGACAAGGCACAAGTCGCCAAAATGTCGCTCTATAACAATTTTCCTGCCAAATCGGATTTGGTGGCGGCATATATTCAGGCACGGCATCAGGAATGGTTGGACTTGTATGCCAAACGTTTGGCACAGGCAAATTCGCCGCGTGATGCGATTCTTGCAGTGTTTGCCGCCTATCAGGATCATGCCGAATGTGCCTATGAAAGCGGTTTTCGTGGTTGTGGCTTACTCAATGCAGCCGCAGAATTTCCTGCCAATAGCCCTGAGCGTTTAGCCGTTAAACAGCATAAAGAACAGATCGAGCAGATCTTGCGGGAACAGTTACAGCAACTGTTGACTGATTCTGCACATGTTGAATATTTGGCAAGTTTGCTCTCGTTCTTGCTTGAAGGTGCAATCATGCGTGCAGGTCTGGAAGGGTCTAGTCAGAAAATGCAACTCGCCAAAGACATGGCAGCGCAGTTGCTGGATCGGGAACTTGTCACATGAATCGCACAGCATCATCTACCCAAACGCAAAATCAGACACAATGGGGAATTTTTGCAGTCCTGATTGCCTCTTTTTTATGGGGGACGACAGGCACGGCGGCATCCTTTGCACCGACCTTAAGCCCTTTGGCGATTGGTGCAATTGCTATGGGCGGCGGTGGTTTGCTGCAAGCCTTACTTGCCATCAAATACATTCAGCGTAATTTGTCGAAATTGCGTCAGCAGCACACGATTTTACTGCTCGGTGGTTTGGGCGTTGGAATCTATCCACTGACGTTTTATTCATCCATGCATTATGCAGGGGTGACCATTGGCACAGTGGTGTCGATTGGGACAGCGCCCTTATTTACCGCCTTACTGGAACGAATGGTCGATCGGCGAGAGTTGTCCCAGCGCTGGCTGATCAGCTTTGTACTTGGTGTGATTGGGATTGTCTTTTTGTCACTTGGGGAGTCAAAAGTCACGCATGTGTCAGCAGAGGAAACCCATAAATTACTGGGCATTGTGCTAGGCTGTGTTGCAGGCTTCACCTATTCATTGTACTCATGGTGCGCGCAAAAACTGATGCAACGGGGTATTGAATCCAAAGCATCTATGGGCATGATTTTTGGTTTGGGAGCGTTGCTGCTATTACCGACGCTGTATTTTACAGGCGGCAATTTACTGCATGAATCGATCAATATTTATGTGGCGGCGTATATGACCCTGATACCGATGTTTTTGGGCTATTTGCTGTTCGGTTTTGGTTTGAAAACGGTGCCTGCCAGTCAGGCAGTAACCTTAACTTTATTTGAACCGTTTATCGCCGCGATTTTTGCCATGACCTTGGTGGGAGAGCATTTGGCGCTGATCGGCTGGATGGGATTGGCGCTGATTTTTGGTTGCTTGTTAGTTTTGGCGAAAGGTTAAACTCAGATGTTGTGACCTGTAGTTGGGTTGGCTACAGGTCTTCAAAACGTTAGTGAATAGAGCTTAACGGGTCTGATTCATAGATTTTATTGGCAACACTCGTCACGCATTTCATATATAAAAATGGCAAGACCATCAGGATTAAAAAACCGATAAAACTACGTTCATAATGATCTTTCAAGAAGATTACCGTGCCAATTGTTAAGATAATCATACTGACCAGTCCGACTTTTAAAAATGTGTCCTGACTTTTTGGAAAGAGCTTTTTCATCATAGATTACCCAAACTTAAAATGATGTTGGCGATTGAAACAAATCTCGAAGAATTTTTCATAAAGAAAATGTAAATTAATGCAAATAAAATGTCTAAATTTTTCTAAATATGGACATGTCTTGCACTGTATAGTAATAAATCGCACTCCCTAATCAGAACAGCTCTAAACAATGTCTTTGCGAGTAAGTTATGGAATGATGAGGAATTTATTTCGGTAACATTCCATTTTTTTGTATAATAAATTTTTAGATTTTATAGGATTTGATTTTTATCAAATCGAAATAAAAACTGATGTTTTAACATCAAATTGCTTAAATAATAATGTAAATAGAGAGTATTTCAATGAAAGGCAGATTGCTAGATTTTAGTGCCCAATATGATGAAGGCATTATTTTGAGTGACGATAATCAACGCTACAGTTTTATCGGGGCTGAATGGAAAGAAAACTTTACTCCACAGCGTGGTCAAGAAGTTGATTTTTCAGTGAACCATTTAGGACAAGCAGTTGCAATTTATGTAATTAGTCAGCCATCGCCATGGGATACGCATTTTTCAAGTAATCATGCGTTATTGGCAGAAGAAGAGCAGTATGGTTTTTGGGATTGGTCTATCAAGTGTTTGAAAAACTATGTGAATTTTTCTGGCCGTGCTCGCCGTAAGGAATATTGGTTTTTTTATTTATTCCAAACTCTGATTGGAGTGATCTTAGGGATTATTTTAGGTGCGACTGGTTTTAGTGAAGACACAATTGATATTTTTTCTGGACTCATCAATTTAGCTTTATTTTTACCTGCCTTGGCTGTTAGTGTGCGCCGTTTGCATGATGTTGGTCGTTCGGGGTGGTGGTGGTTGATAGCATTTACCATTATTGGTTTAATTCCTTTATTTATTTGGACGGTCACTGAAACCAAGCAGGAAAAAAATCAGTGGGGTGCACCTGCTAAATAATCCAATCAATGGTCTTCGATCTGATCTAAAATGGGTCAGATTAGGCTTCTATAAATCTGAGATTAGCATTGAAGTGCAACTCCATATTGCTGCTATGCTTTCTTAAATTGAATCACTTTATCATCTGCCAATTGCTCTAAATGATCGGCGTACCATTGCATTAAATGCTTACGGTCATTGAGATACTGGGCTTTGTTATATACGCCTGCCACGCCGTCTTTAACGTGGGCTAGGGCTGTCTCAATGTGCCGTTCATCAAAGCCTTTGTTATTGAGCAATGTACTGGCAATATGTCTAAAGCCATGAGGGGTTTGTCTTCCCTCATAACCTAAGCGCCGTAACGCCATAATGAAAACCGTATCTGATTTGGGCTTATTTGGATTAGATCGGCTCGGAAAGAGGTATTCAGATTCGCCACGAATAGACTTTAATTCATTGAGCAAATGAACCGCTTGAGTCGGTAATGGAATGATATGTTCACGGCGTTTCTTCATACGTTCTTCGGGGATATTCCAAAGCCCCTCATCAAGATCAAATTCATGCCATTGAGCTTCCCTTAATTCACTGGGGCGACAAAACAACATCGTAAGCAGTTTTAAGCCGATACGAATATCAGTTGTAGGGTAGTTATTTATAGCCCTTAATAATGGCGGTAACTCTTTTTTATCAACATGCGCCATATTCTCTTTTTTGCCCGACTCTAAAAATTTATTTAGTCCCTCAAGTGGGTTGTAGTCAATCCGTCCAGTGACTTTGGCATAGTCGTAAATATCTCGGCACATGGTGCGAATACGTTTCACTTGTTCATAGATTTTTTGCTCTTGTTGGATGCCTTTTAAATGCTCCATCCATTCAATCGGGCGAATGGACACAAAAAGCCGTTTACCGAAAATAGGGTAGATATGCTTTTCTAATGCGCCTCTGTTTCGGGTCATGGTATCGGCAACCCATGTATTTTTTTTGGTGTCTATCCATTCTCTTGCCAGTGCCTCAAACGTAGCGTTATTTTCTTCGAGTTCTTTGGCTTTACGTTCTTGCTTGGTGATGGTTGGATTTTCACCTTTGCCAATATCGGCAATTAACTCTTGTGCTTTCTTACGTGCTAATTCCCCACCTATTTGAGGATAACCACCTAAGCCTAGCCATGCCCATTTACCATTGGGTTTCTTGTATCTGAGTTGCCATGACTTATTACCGTTCTTTTGGACAAAGAAATATAAGCCATTGCCGTCTAGCTTTCGATAGTCCTTATCCTCTGATTCAAGATTAGATAGAGTGGTATCGGACATTGGGCGTTTCTTAATTTGGCTTCTTTTCATTTTTCTTGTATCACTGCGGTTTCAATAAAAACCCAATGATACAAGGAGTGATACACGGCAAGCAATGGTATATACAGTTATGATTCGTTATATACAGGCAAGAAAAAAGGCTTAAACCCTTTAGATTTAAGCCTTTTCGTCTTATATATCCCCATATTCGGGCATATAAATTTAAGTATTTGGTGGAGATGGCGGGAGTTGAACCCGCGTCCGCCAGCATTACGCTCGAGAATACTACATGCTTAGATATCGTCTATTGTTTTAACATTAAGTGACCCGACGAACAGGGTACAAAACGCGATCCTCTTAGTTTGGTATAAAGCCCCGAGGCTTGACTTTATACGGACTTGTGTGCGTTCGCTTCGGTCGGCTTCACTGACCACAAGTATTCAGTGAAGCGGACAAGCGGCCCTTAGGCAGCTAGAGCGTAAGTTTCGTCGTTTGCGACTATAAAAATGCAAATTTGATTTACGAGAGGAAATGCGCTCTCGGCATGCATCTATGAGTTTCATCACCAGCGTCGAAGCCAATAACATCCCCATAATGGTTTTTAAAGTATAACATAACAATTGAAAAATTGATAATTTTTCTAAGTGATCAATGAAATGTAAGGTATCGGTGGTCGCCTGTTACATAGATTTTGTTGGAAATTTTATTGTTATGTTATATCATTTTAATTCTTATTTTTCATAATATCTTTGGGGCTTTCTGATATAAAAGCTTATGTATGAAGAAATTATGAAAAAGAGGTTGCAAATGAAAACACTTCTCATTTATTATATTCAGGCTTAATCGTCCAACTCAAAAGTTGTGATTTATTTTTAGAAAATAAATCATGTATCACAGGTTATTGTTGTGTTATGAGTCACTCTCCCGCATTGAATTTAGATCCTCACTCAAGTGATCGCATGAAAAAGAAAATCCTTGCTGCAGTCACTGCTGTTGTAATTGGACATGTCGGGGTGTTATGGGCATTAGGTCAAATGAAAATTCAGGACTTAAAACCAGTTCATAAAGATCCGTTGCAAGTCCATTTTGTTAAAATTCAGCAACCTCCAAAACCTTTGCCTCCAAAGCCTAAGGAAAAGCCAAAACCTAAGGAAAAACCTAAGGAAGTTAAAGAGGTTAAGGTTGTTGAGAAACAGTTGCCTCCGCCACCTAAAAAAGTGGAAAAAATTCAGCAAGTTAAAACTCAGGCACCTAAACAAGCAGTCGAACAGCCTGTTGTAAAAGCCCCACCTGCACCTGTCGTGACAACCACAACTTCTGTTGTACCGAAATCAACACCGCAGCCTGTACCACAACCTGTTACACCACAACCCAGCGCACCTGCGGCAGATCCATCTCCAAAAACAGTGAGTATTGGTGGATCGGGAGTGCAGTGGAGTCGCTCACCTCGTATTTCTTATGATGGTAGTGAGTTGCAAGGTGCAACACGAACTGTTGTTGTGTTAATCGAGGCCGATGAAAAAGGCAAAGTGACTAAAGTTACACTTGTAAAAGGTAGTGGTATAGCTGCATTGGATGAGAAAGTTCTTCGAGCAGTGCGTAGCGCAAAATTTAAACCTTATAAAGAAAATGGTGTGGCGTATCCAATTAGAGCGAAACAACCATTTGATTTAACACCATAATTTACGGCTAATTTATGAAATCAGGAGTTCGAGCATGAACTTTTCAGTCTACTGGCAAAGTGCCGATGCAGTAAGTAAAACACTGTATTTTGTACTTATTGCAATGTCGATCACAACGTGGACGATCTTCGCACTGCGTTTGATGGGTACACGTCAACTTAAGCAACAAGCATATGCTCAACTCGAACAAGCATTGACCAAGCTTAAGGCAAAACTGGCACCGCTTGCATTTGATCAGCGTAAAGCAGTTGCAGAACAAGCATTGCTACGTCAAATCTCTGAAGAAAAAACGTCAGCAGAAAAGGGTGTTGCTGTACTGGGTACAATTGCTTCTATTGCACCGTTTGTTGGTTTGTTTGGCACCGTGTGGGGTATCTTCCATGCATTGGTTGCAGTAGGTCGTAGTGGACAAGCAGGTCTGGCTCAAGTTGCAACGCCAGTCGGTGAAGCGTTGATCATGACAGGTTTAGGTTTGGGTGTTGCGATTCCTGCGGTACTGGCTTATAACATCTGCGTACGTGCAAATCGTGCCTTAGCACATGCATTACAAGACAAAGCACATACTTTATTGATTGATACCATGTTGCAACAAGAATCAATGACACAAAGCAATCCAGCAAATACTGCGAAAACAGCACAACAAAATTATGCTGGAGGTCAGGCATAATGGCTTTTCAATTGGGTGAAGATCACGATGCTGGTATGAATGAGATGAACCTCATTCCACTCATCGATATTATGTTAGTGTTGATGATCATTTTCTTGGTGACAGCAACGGTTGCAAATCCATCGATTCCGTTGACTTTACCCAAAACCACAGCGGAAATTACAACACCGCCGCCAGAAGCGATCACGATTAGTATCAATGCTAAAGGTGAAGTGGCATGGAATGACCAAATTATTAGTTTAGATGATTTGGCTCAGCGCTTTAATGCTGCGGGTCAACAAGCTCAAAAACCAACTGTGCAACTGCGTGCTGATAAAGAGTCACGTTATGATATGGTTGCTCAAGTAATGTCACGTGCAAGCGAAGCCGGGCTGAGTGATATTGCTTTTGTAAGTGAAAACTAATCAGCAATTTTGAAGTAAAAAAAGCGACCATTATCGGTCGCTTTTTTATTTTATGCCTTCAGTAAACGATAGAATTTACTACGGAGTTTGTCTAGTTTTGGTGGAATGGCAAAGTTACAATAGCCTTGAGTTGGGTTCTTTTCAAAGTAATTTTGATGATATTCTTCCGCTGTATAAAATACAGGTTCATCAGTCAGTTCAGTCACAACATCAATACCTTCTGATTTAAGCTGATTGATGAAGGCTTCAGCTTGCTGTTTTTGCTCGTCATTATAATAGTAAATCACTGAGCGGTATTGTGTCCCGATATCATTGCCTTGACGGTTTAAGGTGGTTGGATCGTGAATAGCAAAAAGAACAGTAAGTAAGTCATGATAGCTGATTTGTGTTTCATCAAAATCAACACGAACAACTTCTGCATGACCTGTATTGCCACTACAAACAGCTTCATAACTTGGCGCAGTGCTATGACCACCTGCATAACCACTTGTTACATGAGTAACTCCACGTAACTGTAAAAAGACAGCTTCTACACACCAAAAGCAGCCACCACCAAATAAAGCCTGTTGCATATTTTTATCCTTCAATAAAATCAAAAAAGTTTAGGGAGTTTGAGGACTTAGTTCCATAATAACATGATTGGATTGATCCTTTAATTTCAAAACCTGTTTTTCCACACTGAAGCTTTCAACTTGCGCCAATGCTAAATGGAATTGATCATTCATTTGTACGCTGTCCAAACACATCATTTTTGTGGATGCCAGAGGGCTAAGATGTAGCACATTGCCTTGTAATTGATAGCTGCCGAAAATTCGGTTACATCCATCACTACCGCTGACACGTTTGTTCTCAATATCAAATGTCAAAGACGGTTGATGATTCAATTCATTTGCGGTGAGCAGATGCCCCTGAATCTGAGTCACTTTCCAAACTGTATGTGGCTTTTGCAATTGCTGTTGTTGCTGCAAAATTTGTGCAGAAGGCTGATTCGGTAAATTTGAACAGGCTGCAATCACACCTAAACCGACAAAAACCATTGAGAAGATCAGCTGTTTTAAGGTCATGGGCTTATCCTTATTTATTTTATAATTAATTAAAACCAATATATGTTTATTTTTCGGGTATGACTGTCATTTTAAAACGAAGATTTTGTTATGCTTTGCAAAACGTGCAACAAAAGATAAAGATATGATGTTTTTATGAAAAAAATGAGTATCTTTTTGCTGAAAAAATACTCATTTTGGTGGGGGATGATTACTTACGATAGCTTGCAAACTCAAAAGCAATGCCTGATTGCTCATCAACCTGCTTTTCACTACTTATCTTATGAAAGTCACTTGGAATTTCAGGATAGTAAGCATCGCCTTGTACATCAAGCTCAACATGAGTTAATTCTAAACGATCTGCAATCGGTAGCGTTTGTTTGAAAATTTCCCCACCACCAATCACAAAAATACTTTCAGGTTTTTCGCTAGCAGCAACATCAGTGAGCGCTTGAGCCAATGCATCTTCAATACTATGTGCGACTTTAACCTTGTCAAAAGACCATGATGGATCACGGGTAATCACCCAATTGACTCGTTTAGGTAAAGCACGTCCCATAGATTCAAGGGTTTTACGTCCCATCACCACCACACCACCTTGCGTGATGGCTTTAAAGTGTTTTAAATCTGCAGAAATATGCCAAGGTAGGGCGTTGCCTTTACCAATACAGCGTTGTTGATCCATCGCGACAACATGGACGACTTCGATTCCTTGAAAACTCATACAGCCACCGGTGCTTTAATTGCAGAATGTGATTGGTAATTGACGATTTCGATATCTTCAAACTTAAACTCGAAAATATCTTGAATTTCAGGATTCAGTTGAAGCTGACACAGTGGCAAAGGCTCACGTGTTAATTGTAAACGGGCTTGCTCAAAGTGGTTGGCATATAGATGCGTGTCGCCGCCTGTCCAAACAAAGTCGCCAACACCTAGACCACAGACTTGCGCAATCATATGGGTGAGTAGGGCATAACTGGCAATATTAAACGGCACGCCCAAGAATACATCGGCACTACGCTGATACAACTGGCAAGACAATTTACCGTCTTGAACGAAGAACTGGAACAGCGTATGACAGGGTGGTAAAGCCACTTGCCCAGCTTCTTGAGGGTTCCAGCCTGAAACGATTAAACGGCGTGAATTTGGATTGGTTTTGATTTCATTAATTAACCATTGAATCTGATCAAAACCATCTTTTTGATAACTGCCATCGGCATTTTGAGTTGCGCCAAAGTTGCGCCATTGGTGACCATAGACAGGGCCAAGCTCACCCTCAGGGCGGCCGAAACGCGCGGTTTGTTCTGCGGTTGCCCATTCATCCCAAATGGTGACTTTATGGTCTTGTAAATATTGAACGTTGGTATCACCTTTTAAGAACCACAACAGCTCAATTGCAATCGAGCGAAAATGAACTTTTTTGGTGGTGAGTAAGGGAAAGCCTTGGTTCAGGTCAAAACGCATTTGATGACCAAATACAGAACGTGTCCCTGTCCCTGTACGGTCGCCCTTATCGCCACCGTTGTCCAGAATGTGCTGTAGTAGATCAAGATACGTTTTCATAAAATTCCTATAGAGCTGAAATGTTACGACGTTAGTTGTCGCACTATGGCGTTTACGCCAAGATTTGTCAGTCTGAGAAGTTTATACTAATCGCCATCAAAGCCCAATAATATTTAATTAGCAAAAATGACCATTGATCTACAGCAGTTGCCCGCAGCGTTGCAGGCCTATAAAAATCAGATTTTGGCTTCGGCAAAACCGAGCATCGAAATGCAATTGAGCCCATCTGAAGATTTAAATTTGTGGCAAAGTAAAGTCGGTGGAGAACCTTACTTACCTTTAACAGCCACTTATCCTGTTGATCGTGAAGGTCAACCACTGAAGTTGCTGGCTCAGCTTAATTTTTCTGAAATGCCTGCCCATCCCGATTTTCCAAGTACAGGAATCTTGCAGTTTTTTATTGGTACAGATGATTTGTACGGTGCAGATTTTGATGAGCCACGTTTACAGCAAGACTTTCGAGTACAGTATTTTGAGCAGGTGACACAAGATTTGGCGCAATTGCATCAAGTGTTTCCATCTTCGTCAAATGCTGATGAGGTTTATTCTCCACTCACAGGACAATACGCGCTGACATTTACCCCAACCGAGCAGTATATCAGTATTGAAGATACGCATTTCGGACGACAAGTTTTAGCAGTCGATCAGGTCTTTGACTTCGAGGAACAATTCGAGGGTGAGGATTTTTATGAAGAATGCTATGAGCCGTATGCAGATTTGTGCCCTGCCAATGGGCATCGAATTGGCGGTTATCCATTCTTTACCCAATCTGATCCGCGCGAGTTTAATCCGACCATTCAGGATTATGTGCTGTTGCTACAGATTGATTCGGATACCGACAATGGGGTAGACATCATGTGGGGTGATTGCGGTGTGGGCAACTTTTTTATACACCCCGATGATCTGAAAAATCGTGATTTTTCTAAAGTACTTTATAACTGGGATTGTGCATAACCCCTGTTAGCGTTTGGCTCGGTTTTGATAAATAGACATCACAAAAAGACCCAAAATAATAAAACCGAGCCCTTGCCCCAACCACGCCCATAGCGCATTGTTGGGCTGTAAGCCGAGGGCAATCAGCCCACCCACAGGCAAAATCCAAACTAGAATTTTTGTATAAGGATAGCGTGCGCCATATTGATAAATGAGATGCATAAACACGCCAATCACGACACAGATTCCCACCCAAAGAGAGGGGAGAGCTGATACCTTTGACAGTAGCATGGTAATGACACAAATAGCGATGGTGATGGTGAGTTTTACGTTGCGATTACAACGTTCAGAGTACCAAAATTGCAACATAATTAAGATTCAGAAGAAGTGGGTTTTGACAAATGTGCCAGTGGAGAAAAAATAAAAACACTCAGCGCCATAAAGGCGAGTCCCTGAACCCCTAAAATCAGTAAGTCATTCATGGTTTTCATAAACAATAAAGCCAAGATCAGGGCGAGGGGTATCCATGTAAATACGCGGAATAAAAAGCGGCTTGGATCATTTTTGGCAATTTGTAAACGTGCATAACGGCAAATTAAAAACACCAAACCTGTGCCTGTAAACATCAGGATGACCGAAGCAGGAAGTGGTTTATAGAGATACAGCCCCGCAGCGATGGCAACCGTGATCAGCAAAATCAGGATTTTCTTGGCAAGTGTTGTATTCGATTCAAACCAAAATTCGAGCATCTTATCTCAATAACATGATGGAAGCAGTGTGGCACTTTAGCATAAAAAAAGGGGCTTTCGCCCCTCATTCTCTGCTGTATTTTTGCTTTTATTTATGCAGTGTCCAGTCATAAATTTTACGCTGGTAGGCAAATGCCATTAACAGTAAACCTGCAACAATCATTGGGAAAGATAGCATTTGACCTTTCGTGACCCAACCAAACAGGATAAAGCCCTGATCTGCATCGGGTTCGCGGAAAAATTCCATAAAGAAACGTGATAAACCATAACCAATTAAAAATAAAGCTGAAACTGCCATGCGTGGGCGAGGTTTGCTGCTAAACCACCATAGAATGATAAACAGCAATAAACCTTCACATAGCGCTTGGTAAATTTGTGATGGGTGGCGAACTAAATGCAACGGATCGGTTGGGAAGATCATCCCAAATGGATAGTTAGGATCGGTCACAGGACGACCATACAATTCTCCACCAATAAAGTTCCCAATACGCCCAAACATTAAGCCTGTGGGTACGCAAGGTGCGACAAAGTCCATGGTCTGAAACCATGTCTTTTGATATTTCTTGCACCATAACAGCATGGCAACCATGACGCCGATAAAGCCGCCATGAAAACTCATGCCACCTGTCCAGACTTGAAACAACCAGAGTGGATTGGCAAGAAATTTATCGAATTCATAGAAAAGCACATAGCCAACCCGACCACCGAGTACAACGCCTAAAGCTCCATAAAAGACCAAATCGGAGACCATTTCGGCTGTCCAGTCGGTGCGTTGTTTAGCACGATAGTTGGCAAGTCCCCATGCACATAAAAATGCCAAGAGGTACATTAACCCATACCAGTGTACTTTGAGCGGACCAAGCTCAATCGCAATTGGATTGATGTTGGGATAGGTCAGCATGACTATTCCTTTCATTTCTGTATGTTTGGCAAGATTCTAGCCGATAAACCTTAAAATTGTTGTACATTCAATGTTTAAAGATACAAAGGAATTGTGATGTGTATTGTGGTGCTGGCTTGGCAGGTGATTGAAGGCTTGCCTCTGTGTTTATTGTCCAATCGGGACGAGTTCTACGCACGTCCAACCCAAGCTTTAAAGCATTGGGAAAATAGCCCGATTATTGCAGGGCAGGACTTGCATTCGGGGGGAACATGGATGGGAATGACTGAGGTGGGGCGTTGGGCGGTGATTACCAACTATCGCGATGCTTCAGATCAGCGAACCTATCCAACTTCGCGTGGTGACATTGTGGCGGATTATCTGGCTTCAGAATTGCCGCCAGTTCGTTTCGCGCAGCAACTCGAACAGCATCAGCAAGATTATGCAGGCTTTAACCTGATTGTGGGAGATCGACAGCAAGCTGTCTATATGAGCAATCGCGGTGAAGCGCCGCAAGTTTTGGCGAATGGGGTGTATGTGGTATCAAATGGTTTGATGTCGGAACACTGGGCAAAAACTCAGCATTTGCGTCAGCGGTTTGTGCAGGAACTTTTACCATTATTGGCATTGCCCGATGTTACTGAGTCTGAGCTGCAACAGGTGGCTTGGGATATTTTAGAAGACCAGCGTCAGCGTTTGCCTGAGCAGTTGCCACAGACAGGCATTTCTCTAGAATTAGAACAACTTCTATCATCAACCTTTATTGTCAGTCCAAACTATGGGACGCGCTGTTCCAATTTTTTACGTGGTTTTCAGCAGTATGCACAATGGCTAGAGAAAACCCAACATGGTCAGCAACAGGGAGCGGTTCAAACCATTGAGTTTAGCTATACAGACTAAATGTTTAAGCTTGGAAAGAACGACATAAATCATCCACTCCCTGTTTAATATGGGCAGCATATTCAAGATCAGAGGTTGCCCAAGTCACCAGACTAATGCCTTCAAGAAAGCTGAAAAACAGTCGGGCTTGGTGTGCTGCATTGCCTGATGCAATGTGCTGCTGTTGCATCCCTGTTAGAAGTATTTTTTCCAACCAGCGCAGTTGTAACTGAAAATACTGTCGTGTTAAGGCTTGCAAGGTTTCAGGCAGCACGCTCATTTGTGCTGCCAACGCTCCACATAGGGGTAATAGTTGTTCTTGTTGGGATTGAATAAAAACTTCAGCAAAGGTTTTCAGTCGTGCAATCACATCGTCATGTAAGTCTTCGATCTGTTGTAGATGTGCTTGTGTCTGCTGAATGGATTGTTCAATGATTTCCCGTCCCAAATCTTCCTTGCTCGGAAAATGATAATGAATACTGGCTTTACGAATTTGAATCACTTTTTCCAAATCGGAATAACTAAAATTGGCATAGCCTTTTGAGCGTAAAAGTGGAATTGAGATTTCAATAATTTTCTGTTTGGTATCTTGGGACATATACATCTACATGCAGAGAAACACACTGCTATAGTGTATGCAATAAATTCAGGCTGCATATGCTTATTTCTGCAATAAAAGAGCAAATCGCTAGATTTGCTCCATCATTTCCTAATTTGACATTTCTTCAAAGGCATCTAGCACACGGGTTGAATAGACAAATGCGGCACCTGCATTCAGGGCAATCGCTGTACCCAAAGCTTCGGCAATTTCTTCTTTGCTTGCACCCGCCTGTTTTGCTGCGGCAACATGGGCGGAAATACAGCCATCACAACGTGTCGTTACTGCAACTGCCAGTGAAATCAGTTCATGGGTTTTATCATCAAGCAGGCGTTTTTGTCGTGTTGCTGCTTCAAGTTGATGAAAAGCTTGAGAAACAGGCGGATTAATTTTTGCAAAGTTACCTGCGCCATGGATGAGGGTATTGAGTTTATTGGTCCATTCTTGTTGCATGATTGCATCACCTTTTTATTGTAAATAAATCTACCTACCTATTGGTAGGTAGATTTATTCTATATATACTTAAAACGATGTCAATAAGGATATTGCAGATCATGTGGAGCAGGATTGCATTGACCATGAGTGCATTTGCGGCAAATTCAATCTTTTGTCGTTTGGCACTCACCCAGCAAATGATTGACCCATACAGCTTTAGCCTGATTAGGATGCTCAGTGGTGCTTTGATGTTGGCTTTGTTACTTAGATCAACACAGCAACTCAAGCCCAACCGTCTACATTGGAAAGGGGGCGTGTATTTAACAGGGTATATTTTGGCGTTTTCTGTGGCATATGTACGGCTAGATGCAGGCTTGGGCGCTCTGTTGCTGTTTGGCACAGTACAAATCAGCATGGCACTGTATGCGCTATATATTGGAGAGAAAATGACATGGGCAAAAGCATTCGGGCTGCTTCTAGCATTTTCTGGGATTTTAATATTATTCTTGCCAACCAGTCATGCACCACCTGTTTTTTATGTGCTGATGATGGTGATTGCAGGTTTGAGCTGGGCAGCATATAGCATTTTAGGAATGTCTAGTGCATCACCTGTGCTGATAACCTATCAAAATTTCTTGTGGGCAATTCCGATCTGCCTACTGCTTAGTGTGGGGCATTTTGATCAAGTCAAACTGCATGGGTTAGGTGTGGTTTTTGCTGTGATTTCAGGAACATTAACCTCTGCCTTGGCGTATGTGCTGTGGTATAAAGTCCTGAAAAAAATTGATTCTCTCACTGCAAGTACTGTGCAGCTCAGTGTGCCATGTCTGGCTTTACTGGCAGGCGTCGTATTTTTAAATGAAGCATTTAGTTTACGTATGCTGTTGGCAACGGTCATGGTATTGAGTGGTATTTTGCTGTTGATTTTTGCAGCACAGCGTTTAAAACATGCTGATCATTCATCACCCATCTAAATGGATAGATTCACGGGCTGTGATTTGATTTTATTTGAAATTTCAAGTAATTTCATAAGGCTGTTTTATCGTGATTAAGCTATAAAACATACAGTATAAGGAGATCAGGGTGAGTTTAGTTTTACCAACATTGGCATTTATATTTGGCTGGCTCACTGCAATATGGAAATCTGCTGAAACACTCAAAGTCTTTTGTTCACGCATCTTGGCGCGGTTTTTTATTCCCTTTGTCATCATTTACAACATGGTTTACTACCAGTCAGGTAGCTTAAGCCTGATGTTATTTAGCTTCACTTCAGCCTTTTTGGTCTATCTTGGCTTTGTTTATTTCTTTAAAGATCGGCTAATTGCACTCTGTGCCAGTTATGTCAATTTGGCATGGCTCGGTTTCCCATTCGCTTTGGCAATTTTTGGGCATCAGATCAGTTCCGCAATGATCGCACTGTATATTGGTGGATCGTTATTTGGCAATATTTGGGCTGTTTCAGCGGTGAGTTCAGCTCCCCAAGATACTTTGAGTTTAGCCAAGAAAGTCTTGCTTTCACCACCTGTGATTGCCCTGATTATTTCGGCAATTCTGCGTTTATTACAGGTGCAAAACTTTCAGGAACCGAGCTGGGTACTACATCTGTATCAGTTTGCCAAAGTGGGTATGGTGTTTACAGGTATGTGCGTACTGGGCATGTGGCTACGCCACACCAAAGTTGAAAAAGCCGATCTTTGGCATAGTGTGCGTGTCATGTTACCCAAGTTACTCTTTGGAGCAATTATTTGTAGTGTGAGCTATTTCTGTATTCCAATCGATACGTTTAAAGATTATATCGGTTTGATGTTGTTTTTATTTTGCTTGCCACCTGCGGCGAATATTGTGGCATTGGAAACCCATTATCAGGGGACAGGTTATTCAGCGCGTTATATTGCGGCAGGGACGATCGTCAGTATTGTGGTCATTTTAATTTTTGGATTGGTGTGGCATGTACTCAAGGGCTAAATAATTTAACCCTTGAGAAGTCGTTGCTTAAGCGTGAGTCAGGCTTTGACGGAACAGTTGCATGGCTTGACCACGGTGACTGATCTGATTTTTCTCCGCTTTGCTGAGTTCAGCACTACTTTTGCCCAGTTCAGGCAGCCAAAATAGCGGGTCATAACCAAAGCCGTTTTCACCGCGAGCCGCTTCTAGAATTTCACCTGTCCAGATGCCTTGAAAAATTTTAGGTAATGGGTCTTCTGCATGTTCAACCAAAGCCAATACGCAAACAAACATGCCTTCAATCGCTTGGTTATCTTTACGAAATGCTTGTAAGTCTTCGAGTAATTTTTGATTGTTGGCAGCATCATTACCATGCTCACCCGCATAACGAGCAGAGTAAATCCCTGGTGCGCCACCAAGAACTGGAACACAGATACCTGAGTCATCAGCTAAAGCGGGTTTACCCGAAATTTTAGAAGCATGACGTGCTTTAATGATCGCATTTTCCACAAAACTTAAACCATCTTCGACAGCATCTTCAATGTTTAAACGACCTTGAGGAATAATTTCGATCGGTAAATTCAGCTGTTGAAATAGGGTTTCGAATTCGGCAACTTTGCCTTTATTGTTACTGGCAAGAACCAGTTGACCTGCATTCAGCCATGAAGGAGTAGACATAATTATCATCAAAATTAGAAAAACATGGGCAGAATTATGCCGAGTTTAGTGATGAAAAACAAAAAGAATGTGTGATGTTTGAAGAGAGAAGATAGAGGGAAAACTTTCAATGCTCTCACAAGGGAAATATGTGATTTCCCTTGTGAGCTTGAGCAAAAATTACTGCGCTTGAATCCATTTATCAGCACGGTCAACGGCTTGACGAATTTGTTCAGGCGTTAAGTTAGCTGCCAAAGCCGTTTTTTTGGTTTGAGACATATCAATCACTTTGTTGTCCAACATGCCATCACGTGTTGAAAGCTCATACCACTGGTATGCATTCATATAATTTTTATTGTGCTCTTCAATTAACGCAAGGTTAAAGCTGGCACGGTTATCGCCGTGACTCGCTGCTTTTTCCAAGTATTGACGCCCTAATTTTTCATTTTTGCCAGTACCAATGCCTTCAACCAACATTCGTCCAACATTAAGCTGAGCTGCGGAAATACCTTGATCGGCTGCTTTTTTATACCAAAAAAATGCCTGATTCGGGTCTTTAGACACTTCACGACCTGCTTGGTAACGTGTCGCAACATAAAATTGTGCAGCAGGTTGACCTGCTTTGGCTTCACTCAATAAATCATTGAAGCCCATAGTCGAGTAACGCGCAGCCTGTGCGGAGGTCGATTGCTGAGATGGCAGGTAATCAGCATGAACCTGAGTACTTAAAATACCAAACAGAATGGTGCTAAAGAATACTTTTTTCATAGGGCGCTTACTCGATAAATAGCGACCTCGCCAAATAAATTCGGAATATGTTTACTGAGTAAACTGTCTTGTTGATTCCCATTTACGGCGAGTCGATTAATAATTCGGATCTGATTTTCCGCACACAATGCTTCAAAATCACGAAAAGTACATAAATGAATATTGGGTGTGTTATACCACATATAGGGTAATGTTTCTGAAACGGGCATCATTCCTTTCAATGCAAGAAAAGAACGGGTTTTCCAATGTGCAAAGTTTGGAAAGGTAATAATCGCCTGTTTCCCCACACGCACCATGTCTCTCAGTAAAACATCAGGTGCATCAACGGCTTGCAACGCCTGTGCCATGACCACAGAGTCAAATGACTGGTCTGCAAAGCGATGTAACCCCAAGTTGAGGTCTTGTTGGATAATATTTAACCCTCGACTGATCGCAATTGCAATCTTTTCTTGATCAATTTCCAGTCCATAGGCACGAATTTGATGTTTTTTACTCATGTGGGCAAGAAGTTCACCATCGCCACAACCTAAATCTAAAACACTAGAACCTGGTTTAATCCACTTTTCTGAGAGTTGTTGATCTAAACGCATTACACAATCTCCTTGGGTGTCGTTGCCAGATGGTCTTCACCGCCCAAGAATGCTCGGAGAGTTTTGACATAGAGTGGAATTGGGAATAAGAAAGAATCGTGACCTTGCTCAGCTTCAATATCAAGATAACTGACAGGTTTATGGTTACTAATCAACGCATTGACAATTTCTTGTGAGCGTTCAGGACTAAAACGCCAGTCTGTGGTAAATGAGACGACCAAGAAACGGCATTGGGTATTTGCCATGGCTTTGGTGAGTGATAACTCATATTCACGAGAAGGATCGAAATAATCCAAGGCTTTGGTCATAATCAAATACGTGTTGGCATCGAAGTTACGGCTAAATTGTTCACCTTGGTAGCGTAGGTAACTTTCAACCTGAAACTCCACATCGAAACCATACATGAATTTACCTGATTTGAGATCGCGCCCAAATTTTTGTTTCATGGCTTCTTCGGACAGATAGGTGATATGACCCACCATGCGTGCCAAAATCAAACCGCGTTTTGGATAACTATCATGTTCTAAATAGCGACCATGATGAAAATCTGGATCGGATAAAATTGACTGACGGGCAACTTCGTTGAAGGCAATATTTTGTGCCGAAAGCTTGGGTGCACTGGCAATAATCACGCAGTTTTTGAGGCGATCAGGATAATCAACAGACCATTGTAAAGCCTGCATTCCCCCCAAAGAACCACCAATAATGGCATACCATGTATTGATCTCTAAACGATCTGAAAGCATGGCTTGAGTTTTGACCCAATCTCGAACAGTGACGAGAGGAAAATCTGGACCATAAGGCAAATTATCATTTTCTGGGTTAGGCGATATAGGACCTGTTGAACCACTACAGCCGCCAATATTGTTTAATGCAACCACAAAAAATTTGTTGGTGTCGATGGCTTTATTTGGACCAATACAGGCATCCCACCAACCTGCTTTTTTATCGTCTTCATGATGATAGCCAGCTGCATGATGATGCCCAGAAAGCGCATGACAAATCAAAATTGCATTGGATTTTTCGGCATTTAATGTGCCATAAGTTTCAACCATGAGGTCAAAACGCGGTAAAACTCGACCACATTCCAGTTCAAGTGGTTGTTCGAATTGGTACTTTTGCGGGACGACCAAACCCACGGAGTCAGCTGAAAAAGACACGAGTAGAAATCGCCTTATATTTTGGAATTCTAAAAAGAAAAGGATACCAACTTGGGTATCCTTTTAAAATATCTTTTTAAGGTTAAACGGCTTCAGAAATGATATCTGTTGTGCTTAACAAGTCTTGTTCAATTAAGCGATTGGTACATGCAATAATCGCTTCAATTGAAGAGGTGACGATATTGTCATGCATACCTGCACCAAACGCGCTCTTGCCTGTGCCTTTGACTTGAAGTTCAACTAAGGCTAACGCTTTGGCATTGGCACCAGAACCGATACTGCGCTCTTCATAGTTTAAAACATCAATTGGTAACTGAAGGGCATTCAAAATGGCAGAAATTGGACCGTTGCCTTCACCGCGCAAGTGTTGGGTTTCACCATCAATTTCGATTTCAAGTTCAACGATTTGGTTGCCATTTTCATCAGACAATTTATAGTTTTTCGCACTATAGTTTTTGTCTTTAATTGCAACATAAGTATCTTTGAACAATGTCCAGATTTCAGTTGCTGAAATTTCTTTAGCCGTGGCATCGGTATGTTGTTGTACAACTTGGCTAAATTCAATTTGCAAGCGGCGCGGTAAAACCACGTTGTAGTTAGATTCAAGTAAGTATGCGATCCCACCTTTACCCGACTGGCTGTTGACACGAATTACGGCATCATAGTCACGACCCAAGTCTTTTGGATCGATTGGTAAGTAAGGCATATCCCAAATTTCAGCATTTTTCTGGTATTCAAAGCCTTTCTTAATTGCATCTTGGTGTGAACCAGAGAATGCAGTGAACACTAAGTCGCCTGCGTACGGATGGCGCGGGTGAATTGGCAAACCTGTACATTCTTCAACAGTTGCAATAATTTCATTGATGTTGGAGAAATCTAAGTTTGGTGCAACGCCTTGGGTGTACATGTTCAATGCCATTGCAGCGACATCGACATTCCCTGTACGTTCACCATTACCAAATACACAACCTTCAACACGGTCAGCACCTGCCATAATCGCAAGTTCAGATGCCGCAATACCGCAGCCACGGTCATTGTGACAGTGAACTGAAATTAATACGCCATCACGACGCGCAATGTTGCGATGCATCCATTCAATTTGGTCTGCATAGACATTTGGTGTAGACACTTCAACGGTTGCAGGTAAGTTTAAAATCACTTTATTTTCTGGGCTTGCTTCCCAAATTTTAGTCACAGCGTCACAGACATCTTTTGCAACTTCCAATTCTGTTGCAGAGAAGCATTCTGGACTGTACTGGAAGATCCACTGAGTTTCTGGTTGTTTTGCTGCATATTCTTTGACTTTTTCAGCAGCATTGATGGCAAGTTGTTTTGCACCAGCAATATCCACATTTAAAACTTTGCTGCGGAATGTTGGCGAGTTTGAATTGTAAATATGTACGATTGCACGTTTTGCACCTTCAAGTGCTTCAAAAGTACGCTGAATCAAATGGTCACGTGCTTGAACTAAAACTTCAATATAGACATCTTCAGGAATATGACCTTCTTCAATCAATTTACGGGTGAAGTCGAAGTCAATTTGCGATGCAGACGGGAAGCCGATTTCAATATGTTTGAAGCCAATTTTCACCAACATCTGGAACATTTTAAATTTCTGCTCCATATCCATTGGCTCAAAAATCGCTTGGTTACCGTCACGAAGGTCGGTACTCATCCAAATAGGCGCTTGGGTAATTTCCTTATTTGGCCATTGGCGATCGGGTAAATCGACGCGTTGGTACATACGACGGTATTTTTTGCTTGGGTCAGCCAACATCATGGGGATAGCTCCTTGCATAGCAGCAGTGCCGAGGGGTAATTGGGCAATCTACTATATTATTTTGTGTCTAAACGAAGTGAATTCAACTGTGTTTCAGTTTTTGCACTGAATGAGCAAATAAAATTTATGTGCGCGCAACGCGCAGTTCAAACCACAGGGCAGATGCTATCGCAAATAACATTGGCATAATACCTCGGGTACATTACTCAATAAGATTATTATAATCCTGCACAATAAAAAATATTTTTCGTTTTTTGCATTTTTTGCACAAGGTTTGGAAATTTTTTCTATTTATTGGTCTTAAAATGCAAATAAAAACTAATTTCCCAAAGTGATCCGAAGATATTTTCGGGAAATTAGTAGAATGGTTTTATAGTTCTGCCCACATGCGAATCAGGTTGTGATAGGTATTTGTCAGCTTCATCACCTCTGGGTAAGCGTCGCCATGTGCAGCACGCAGATTACGAATACTTTCATCCAAGTTAAACAATAAATGACGTTTGCTGTCTTCGCGAATCAGACTTTGCACCCAAAAAAATGAAGCAAAGCGTGTGCCTCGGCTAATGGTGCTGACTTCGTGCAAACTGGTTGACGGATAAAGCACGACATCGCCTGCGGGTAACTTAACTTCGTGATAACCATAGGTGTCTTCGATCACCAGATCGCCACCGTCATATTCTTCAGGTTCACTCAAAAACAGTGTGCAAGACAAATCCGTGCGAATTTGCTGACTGGTGCCACGAATCAAGCGAATTGAATTATCGACATGAAAGCCAAAGGTTTCACTTTCATCATAACGGTTAAACAGAGGCGGAATAATCTGGTGTGGAAGAGCTGCTGACTGGAAAATCGGGTTTTTCCAAATCGCTTGAATGACGCGTTCACTTAAAGCATGTGTCAGTGGATCTTGTTCTGAAAGTTGCTGATTTTGTTTAACGGATGCGGATAGCGTACCCGCAGTCACTTTACCACCCACCCAGTTGGCAGCTTCCATCAGGCGACGAAATTCTGCGACTTCTTCTTTTGATAGGACGTTTGGAATATGATGAATCATAATAACTCGATACGTTGTTCAAAAATAAAAAAAGACCATTTCCAGTGTACACAAGAAATGGTCTGAACTTACATGTCTAAATTAGTATTTAAAGTTAATCGCAAGAACTGCATTACGACCATCACCTTCAATGGCAAAGTGTGATGCTTGAGCTGAGGTAAAGTAACGTTTATTGCTGATGTTGTTGACATTTAACTGGATGTTAACATTACGATTGACATCGTATTTTGCCATTGCATTATAAATGGTATATGCAGGCAAGTATTTGTTACTTGTAATGTTGGCATATACTTGGTCTTTATATTGCGCACCAGCACCAATCGTCAACTTTGGTAGTACCTTATAGGTTGTCCAAAGTGTTGCACTGTTTTTCGCAACAAATGGCAGTGGGCGACCTACTGTTGCAGTCGCATTATATGCAGATTTAGTCAATTCACTGTCTAAATAACTATAGCCAGTAGAAACTTCTAATTTATCTGTAATTTTTCCATTTAAACCAATTTCAAAACCATCAACACGACTGCTACCTACATTTGAATAGGTGTTGGCATCGGTTAAGACACGAGTGTTTTGCTTTTCAGTACGGAATACGGCAGCCGTCAAGTTAGCACGGTTGTTAAACAAATCCCATTTGGTTCCAATTTCAAAAGTACGAGCTTTTTCTGGTTCTAAATCTTTGTATGTTGCAGAAATAGAGTCTGCACCATCGCCTTGATCCATTCCCACTGGGTTTGCAGAAGTTGCAAAGCTTGCATAGATACTGCCATTTTCTGTAGGTTTAAAGACTAAGCCTGCTTGGTACGAGAAGAAGTCCGAATTACTTTCAATGACTGTACCCGCAGGTGTTGTTGTGGTGCCACTGGTCACGTTTTTATAATATTTACGCTGAGTATCAAATTTGTCCCAACGTACACCAAGGTTAAGTAACCATTGTGGTGTAAATTCAATGCTATCTAAGGCATACACAGAAGCTGTGGTACTACGAGTCGTGTACTGGTTTTTAATTGTACCCAGTGTATCTGTATATAAACCATTGGTTGGATTGGCTACAGAGGTACACCAGCCACCAATATTGGTTGTGGTTGCAGGGTTACAGTTGGTGCTATGGACGGTTGATGTTGTACCCTGACTATTGGTAAAGGTATGCACGCCTTGCTCTGAAGCCTGATAGCTCCACTCAGTGCCGACATTAAATGAGTGTTTTAAGCGACCTGTATTAAACTTCCCAGTTAAAGCCAATTGATCACTGATTGCATCGGTATCTACAATACGAGTTAAAGCACGACGAGAAATTGTACCGTATGCAGCAACATTACCCTTTGAGTCATCTGCATTGGTATAGACATAATCAGATTTTGATTTGGTGTATGATGCTGTATTTGAAAGGGTCAAATTATCATTGAAATCATGCTCAAGTTTTAAGGTGCCGATGTGGTTTTCACGCTTGTCAAAATCACGGTTTTTCCAACCATAGTATGTGCCTTGCTTCACATAGATTGGTTTACCACCTGTTGTTGCAAATGGAATACCTGCATCAGGTTCATCATAACTTTGTAGGTAATAGTAACTTAAAGTCCCGCGAGTTGCTGTGCCTAAACCCCATGCCAGACTTGGTGCAATCCCGACACGGTTGTATTCAGCACCGTCAATTGAACCTGGTTTATCATTTTGGTGTCCCATGACCACGACACGACCTGCAACACCATTGCCAAAGTCTTTATTGGCATCAAGCATAATATGACGGTAGTTGTCTGTACCACCTTGGATTGAGCCTTGATATTTATCACCCTGATGGGCAACTTTGGTAATTAAATTAATGCTACCACCAACACCACCACCACCAGCAATCGTTGAACTTGAGCCTTTGGTGACTTCAACTTGTTCAACAGCAAACATATCTCGGTTTTGTGAAGTTGAATTACGAATGCCATCAACAAAAATAGAGCTTTGACTGCTATACCCACGAATATAGGGCATATCGGTAAAAGGTGTACCACCTTCACCTGCACCTAAGGTAATGCCTGGGACATTTTGCAGTGCTTGCGTAAGTGAATTGGTATTCGTTTCTTGCAATAGCTTTTGTGATACTACGGCAACTGATTTTGGCGTATCCAGTAAAGGCGCAACATATTTTTTGTTGGCTGATTTATCAACTTTTAAACTATTGCTTGCAGAAGCATGGCTATAAATGGTTGGTAATTCAGTCGCATCATCAGCTGCGATAGCGGCAGTTGTTGCAACAAGCGAAAGTGATGACACAATCGCAGAGGAGACCAATTTTTTGCGGGTGCGAATGAATGACATGTTGATAAATGTAGCTATTTGTAAAGAATATGCAAAATAATAATGATTATTGTTTGTAAGAATAGTCTTTTTTAATTGGATTTTGCTATAAAAAAATAGTGTAGAATATGAAAAAACAGATACATAAAATTACATCATGAAGTAAGTTATTGATTTTATTAATAATCTATTATTTTAATTGATTTTATAATTTTAAGTGTTTTTATAGATTTACGAGTGAGGCTCATAGGTATATCTCTTCATCCACTACAAAAAATACAATGATTGGCATCCGATAAGCTGAATAAAAAAATCCTAATTAAATTTAAAAATTGGCATGATCTGATCTGTTCAGTAGAATATTTCCGCAAAGTTTTGTATATCCTGCCGTGATGGCATATAATGTTTGACTTTGAAAAATTGTTACTACTAACTAAATATTGAGGAAGCCATGCAAGTAACGACTGAAGCGGTTTCGGGCGTTGCCCGTCGTTTAAATGTATCTGTACCGACGAGCCGTGTTAACGAGCAATTCGAAGCTCGCTTAAAACGCACTGCCAAAACTGCGAAAATCAACGGCTTCCGTCCAGGTAAAGTACCTGTAAATGTCGTACGCCGTGAATATGGTGCAGGCATTTATCAAGAAGTTGTAAATGACATCATTCGCGATACAGTATTTGAAGCAATTCAACAAGAAAAAATCAATGCTGTAGGCATGCCTAACATTGAGAAAGTTGAAAACAAAGATGATGCTTTAGTTTTTGAAGCGACTGTTGAAGTTTACCCAGAAGTTGAAGTCAATGCGTTTGATGCGCTAGAAGTTGAACGTAAAACAACTGAAATCAACGATAAAGACGTTGATGTCATGATCGAAAACTTGCAAAAACAACGTCAAACTTGGGCTGTAACCAAGGGTATGGCGAAAAAAGACATGCAAGTGACTTTCGATTTTGAAGGTTCAATTGATGGTGAAAAATTTGAAGGCGGTTCATCAGAAGACTTTAAACTTGTTTTAGGTTCTGGTCGTATGATCCCTGGCTTTGAAGATGGCATCGTTGGCATGAAAGCGGGTGAAGAGAAAGTGATTGACGTTACTTTCCCTGAAGATTACCAAGCTGAAAACCTTGCTGGTAAACAAGCTCAGTTCAAAATCACTGTAAAACAAGTTGAAAAGCCAAAACTTCCAGAAGTTGATGCTGAATTCTTGAAAATCTTCGGTTTGACTGAAGAAGAAGGCATTGAAAAATTGAAAGCTGACGTTCGCAAAAACATGGAACGTGAAGTGAAAAATGGTCTTCGTAACCAAGTTAAAGCGGCTGCATTTGATGCATTGGTTGCTGCAAACGAAATCGAAGTTCCAAATGCAATGGTTGCTCAAGAAATTGACCGTCAACGTCAACAAATGATCCAACAGTTCACTCAACAGTTTGGTGCAGAAGGTGCGAAAGCATTTGATTCAAACTTGCTTCCAGATGAATTGTTCAAAGAACAAGCTGAAAAATCTGTAAAACTTGGCGTGTTGGTGAGCAAAGTATTGGCAGATGCAAAACTTGAAGTAGATCAATCACGTGTTGATGCTTATATCGAAGATATGGCTTCTTCTTACGAAGATCCAACAGAAGTTGTTGAATACTTCAAAAACGATGCAAAACAACGTCAGCAAATCGAAGCGGTTGTGCTTGAAGATCAAGTTGTAGATTTTATTTTG
The DNA here is from genome assembly GCF_022012315.1 of Acinetobacter sp. ME22. NCBI lineage: Bacteria > Pseudomonadati > Pseudomonadota > Gammaproteobacteria > Moraxellales > Moraxellaceae > Acinetobacter > Acinetobacter sp. ME22. The sequence goes on along the minus strand of NZ_JAKLTL010000003.1, from coordinate 299,601 downwards.
GCTTCTGCTAAAGTGACTGATACAGCTGTAAGCTATGAAGAGTTGTTGAAAGAACAACAAGCTCGTCAGCAAGGTTAATCCTTGTACATAAAAAAAGGCGCGCTTACTGCGCCTTTTTTTATGCTGTAGAAAAATTGTTAATACCATTAGTTATCTGTTATTTAGATAAGGAATAGTTTTGCAATTTTAACGTTTATCCCGCATATTGTTGTTATGGTTTAAGTCATAAAAATTTAGGAATAAATAAACGTATGTATGTTCCAAATATAGAAAATGCTTTAGTTCCAGTTGTCGTTGAACAGTCTTCTCGTGGTGAACGTTCATTTGATATCTTTTCACGCTTATTGCGTGAGCGTGTCATTTTTCTGACGGGTGAAGTTGAAGACAACATGGCAAATTTAATTGTTGCTCAGATGTTGTTTTTAGAAGCAGAAAACCCAGATAAAGATATACACCTTTATATTAATTCACCAGGCGGTTCAGTAACGGCTGGTATGGCGATTTACGATACCATGCAGTTTATTAAACCAGATGTATCGACGATCTGTATGGGGCAGGCAGCATCTATGGGTGCATTCTTGCTCAATGCAGGCGCAAAAGGCAAACGCTATTGCTTGGAAAATGCGCGTGTCATGATTCACCAACCACTTGGTGGTTTCCGTGGTCAGGCATCGGACATTGAAATTCACGCACGTGAAATTCTGTTTATTAAAGAGCGCTTAAATCGCTTAATGGCAGAACATAGCGGTCAAGATTATGAAACTGTTGCACGTGATACGGATCGTGATAATTTCATGACTGCACAAGCTGCCAAAGAGTATGGCTTAGTTGATGCTGTATTAACTAAACGCCCATAATGTAAAAGATTATTTATTGGAGAAAATATGTCCAACCATCCTCAAGGACAAAAACATTGTTCATTTTGCGGTAAAACGCAGTCTGAAGTCGGGAAACTGATTGCAGGTGAGGACGCATACATTTGTAACGAGTGTGTGGACGTATGTCTTGACTTGGTACAAACCAGTCAACAAGTCGACTCAGGTGACTGGGCAAGTCGTCCTTTGCCAAAGCCACATGAAATTCGTGCGGCGCTAGATCAGTATGTGATTGGTCAGGATATTGCGAAAAAAACCTTATCGGTTGCCGTTTATAATCATTATAAACGTCTTAAAGTATCGCAAACTGGTCATAAGCATGATGACATCGAGATTGCCAAAAGTAATATCTTGCTGGTTGGGCCGACAGGTTCAGGTAAGACTTTGCTTGCGCAAACTTTAGCTCGTTTGCTAGATGTCCCATTTGCAATGGCAGATGCCACTACACTGACCGAAGCAGGTTATGTGGGTGAAGATGTTGAAAACATCGTACAGAAGCTTTTACAGAAAGCAGAGTATGATGTAGAGAAAGCACAAAAAGGCATTATCTATATCGACGAAATCGACAAAATTACGCGTAAATCTGAAAATCCATCTATTACGCGTGATGTTTCAGGCGAAGGTGTACAACAAGCCTTGCTGAAAATGATTGAAGGTACAGTCGCTTCAATTCCACCACAAGGCGGACGTAAACACCCACAACAAGAATTTATTCAGATTGATACATCGAATATCTTGTTTATTTGTGGTGGTGCATTCTCTGGACTCGAAAAAATCGTTCAGCAGCGTCAGGAAAAAGGTGGAATTGGTTTCAATGCTGAAGTGAAGAATAAAGATGACAATAAAAAAGTCTCTGAGTTATTCCGTCAGGTTGAAGCGACAGACCTAGTGAAATTTGGTCTGATTCCTGAATTTATCGGTCGTTTACCTGTAATTGCAACGCTCGATGAACTTGATGAACATGCTTTAATTCAGATCTTGACTGAACCTAAAAATGCATTAACACGTCAGTATCAACATTTGTTTGATATGGAAAATGTTGATTTAGTTTTTGAAGAGTCTGCATTACACGCTGTTGCCAAAAAAGCGCTAGAGCGTAATACTGGTGCACGTGGTTTGCGTTCAATTCTGGAAAATGTTTTGCTCGATACCATGTATGATTTACCAAGTCGTACAGATGTTGGTACAGTCATCATTAATGATGCTGTGATTAATGATCAAGCTGAGCCTGAAGTAAAAGCTGAGCGAATTCATAAAAGTCAGCAAGTGGCTGTAGAGAAAACAGATTTGAAAATCATTGATTCAAAATCTGCTTAAAACTCACATATAAAAAAACGCGCTATGTGCGCGTTTTTTTATGTTTATTTATTTTGTATTGATTGTCTGGGTAAGGGTTTGAGGATATCAACAATTTGCTGAGTTATTTGCTGTTTTAGCTTCGGATCTTTGAAAATTTTTGTTCCCATCTGATCCATTTCTTGTATTGTTGTTTGTAAAATGATAGGCATCTTTTGGTTAATCGATTGTCCTTCAGGAGATTTCAGAAAACGAATATAGGCTTGAATTTCTTCTTCAGAGAACTGCTCCATGTAAATATTTTTAATAATTTCAATGGGTTTAGCTTGTTGTATAGAGTTTTCCACAGTGTTGGTAAGAAGATTGGAGAGTTTTTTTACTGCTATTTGGTCTTGTTCTGTAAAGGTTTGATGTCCAGTATAGTCTTTAATCATTTTCTCAGAAAGTTGCTGAAAACGAGGTTGAGATGAATTTATGGTTGCCTTGAATAATTGTTCTGCATTGATAAGGTTCATCATTTCATTTACAGAAGAAGATTGGGCAGGGGTTGCAAATGTATTTTTGCTGATCGTATAGCTACAAAAACAGGCGATAATGAGAGGCGAAAGGGCAATTTTTTTTAACATTATGTTTTTGAATATAGGTATTTAAGTAACCATATGATAAATAAATTATATAAAATCTTAAACTATATTTTCTTTATTAAATGCGGTAATGCATAATCAAATTTGATGATGCATTACACAAAAAGGAATCAGGTATGATCAATAAGTCCTAGAGTCTGGAGTCGGCTAAGGTCTATCATGCTGTTATTGAGCATGCTATGTATAATATGGTCATATGTTTCTTGGCTTAAAGAAGGCATTTGTGCTGCAAGTGATTGACCCTCAGGGGTTTGGTAAAAACGGTTAAGTGCTTGAACTTCTTGTTCAGATAGATTTTTTTGATAGAGTTGTTTGAGTTCAGGTTCTACATCTTGCCAAAATTGTTCTTGGTTTAAACCAAGCATTTGTAGCTGTTGGGGCTGAACGATTGCTTGAGTGTTTTGTTTAATCTTTAAAATATCAAAGAGTTGATCGATGGAGCCTTGAGATGCAGGTTGTGCATGACTCAGGTCAAATAAAAACAAGCCTCCAAGTAAAGTGATGATCTGACTAATACTCTTGAGTTGCATGAGGAACGACCTTATCGCATTCGTTGTAGCGTAATAATTTAAATAAAAAAACACGCCCTGAGGCGTGTTTTTTGATGTATTTCGGTTAACCCGCTGTTGCATCTACAACTGGAATTTTACCGATTTTTTCTTGCCAGATTTTTGGTGCAATCGCATGGATTGACGTACCATTCACATCGACAGCAACAGAAACAGGCATATCTTCAACGACAAATTTGTAGATGGCTTCCATACCTAAGTCAGCAAAAGCAACCACTTCTGCTTGACGAACTGCTTTAGATACGAGGTATGCAGCGCCACCAACAGCCATTAAATACGTTGCTTTGTTGTCTTTGATTGCTTCAACTGCAGCAGGACCACGGTCTGCTTTACCAATCATACCAAACATGCCAGTCGCTTCTAAGACTTGGCGAGTGAACTTGTCCATACGCGTTGCAGTTGTAGGACCCGCAGGACCAACCACTTCATCACCTACTGGATCAACAGGCCCAACGTAGTAAATGAACTTACCTTTAAGGTCTACAGGAAGTTCTTCACCGTTATTCAGCATGTCAACCATACGTTTATGGGCAGCGTCACGACCTGTGTAGATTGTACCGTTTAGAAGAAGCGTATCACCTGGTTTCCAAGCGTTCATTTCTTCTTGAGTGATGGTGTCAAGGTTTACACGCTTAGACTTCGATGCATCCCAAGCCACTTGAGGGTAATCTTCAAGTTTAGGTGCTTGAATATGTGCAGGACCTGAACCATCAAGTTGGAAATGTGCATGGCGAGTTGCTGCACAGTTTGGAATCATACCCACTGGTTTGCCTGCAGCGTGACAAGGGTAATCTTTGATTTTAATATCAAGAACAGTGGTTAAACCGCCAAGACCTTGTGCACCAATCCCCAAAGCATTTACTTTTTCGAAGATTTCGATACGAAGCTCTTCCATTTTGCTTTGAGGACCACGACGAAGCAGTTCGTCCATGTTGATTTCTTCCATGAGTGCTTCTTTTGCAAGCATCATGGCTTTTTCAGCAGTACCACCGATCCCGATACCGAGCATCCCTGGTGGACACCAGCCTGCACCCATTGTTGGAACAGTTTTAAGTACCCAGTCCACAATCGAGTCAGACGGGTTTAACATTGCAAGTTTAGATTTATTTTCTGAACCGCCGCCTTTTGCTGCAACGGTAATATCAACTTTGTTGCCAGGTACGAGCTTATAATGAATCACGGCAGGCGTATTGTCTTTGGTGTTCTTACGGCCAAATGCAGGATCTGCTAAAACAGATGCACGAAGTACGTTGGTATTTTCTAAGTAACCTTGGCGTACACCTTCGTTGATTGCATCATCAAGACTCAAGGTTAAATCAAATTTAACGTCTAAGCCCACATCAACAAACACGTTGACAATCCCGGTATCTTGGCAGATTGGGCGATGACCTTCTGCACACATACGCGAGTTAATTAGAATTTGTGCGATTGCATCCTTGGCTGCTTGGTTTTCTTCACGATCATACGCACGGCTCATTGCCTGAATAAAATCTTGTGGATGATAGTATGAAATAAACTGTAAGGCATCCTTGACCGAAGTGATCAAGTCATCTTGTTTGATAATGGTTGTCATATCAAAAGTCTCTTGAGCGGGCTGTTAGCTAGCGGGCTAAATTATATGACAAAATGACAGGTCTGTGGGCAGTTTTGCTGAGATTTTGAGCCAAGTTTAGATTATGCGATCTAACAAGATATTTGTGATTAAGAGGGAAGATGATGACCCAAGAAAACCTCGCAGAAAATATTATCGAGATATACCGTCAGTATGGTCATCAATGGACGAAGTTGCGCGGTACCTATTTATATGAAAAACAGTGGTTAGATCGTTTTCTTGCTTTACTTGCTCAACCTGCCCATGTTTTAGATTTGGGCTGTGGTTCAGGTCAGCCAATTGCCGAGTATCTTATTCAACAAGGCTGTCAGATTACGGGCGTGGATAGTGCTGAGGTGATGTTGGAGATGGCACAGATTCATTTTCCTGAGCAGCAGTGGATTCAGGCCGATATGCGAAGTTTTAGTCCTGCACAGCGATTTCAGGGAATTTTAGCTTGGGACAGTTTCTTTCATTTAACCCGATCAGATCAGCGTGACATGTTTACCCGATTTGAACAGTGCTCTCAAACAGGTACAGTACTGATGTTTAGCAGTGGGCCTGCCAATGGTGAGTCTATTGGAGAAATGTTTGGGAAGCCGCTCTATCATGCCAGTTTAGCGCCCGAAGAATATCGTTCCTTGTTACATCAGCATGGTTTCCAACTGATTCACATGCTTGCTGAAGATGTTGACTGTACTGGGCATACTGTTTGGCTAGCTCAATCTATTGGAGCGTAAATTATTGGGAGGCTGAGCTGAACTTGATCAATGAATTTGCAACATGATGTTGTTCAAGTAACTGCTGTGCATCGCTTAATACAGCGATTAAATCCGCTATAAATAGATCCGCTAGCCTAGAAACAGGTCTGTAATCTGGACGAACCAAACTCAGGGTAAAAGGAATAGAGAAAGTGATCGGTCTCCATTGCAAACCTGAGCCAAGATAATCCAGCATGATCAGTGGATTAACAATTGAGACACCCAGACCTTTTTGAACCATTGTACAAATCGAGTGGGCACTATGAGTTTCAATGCTGAGCTGGCGTTGAATATGATGCTGATGAAAAACCTGATCAATCTGCTGTCGGTAAGGATCTTGTTTGGCTAGAGAAATAAATTCATGAGCTGTGAAATCTTCAGGTTGTAACTCAGCTTTATCCAATAAGGGATGAGTGTCAGGCAGAATACAGACTTCATTACTTTTAAACTGAAATTGCAAAGTTGTCCCCAGTGGTATTGATTGGTGCTCAATTAGACCGAGATGAAATTGCTGTGAAGACAACTGAGTTTCAATGAATGGAGATTCAAGCGGAGTGATGCAAATCTGGGTGTGCTGTGTATGCGATTTAAATTTTGCAATTACAGTCGGTAAGAGTGTTGAAGCTAAAAATGGCAAACAACACAATTGAAGTTCCCCAATTTGATGATTCTTGATTTGTTGTGCGGTATTAAACACACGTTCCAGTCCAATATTGGATTGAAGTATTTCTTCGTACAGGATGAATGCTGCTTCGGTTGGATATATTTTTGCATTTCGACGGTCAAATAAAGGAAAACCACATAGCGTTTCGAACCGTGCAATTTCACGGCTAATGGTGGGTTGCGAAGTAAATAACAGATGAGCAGCGCCCGTAATGCTGCCCGTTTTCATAATGGCTTGAAAAATTTCGATGTGACGATAATGAAACATAATAAAAATCTATATCAAAAATGAATGAAGAACAAAAAATTAAGTATTTTTAGATATGTTTTGATTTAGCCATAATCCTTTGACTGATTCAATCAATTGAAAAAATAAGAGGATTTTATGTCTAAATCAGTGTGTACCGTTCGCGAGGCAACATTGGCGGATATGGATGTTTTAGCGAAGTTATTTAACCAGTACCGTGAATTTTACGGAAAAGCACCTGATCATCTTGGCGCAGCGGCATTTTTATCGGCACATTTGAATCAAGCCAGATCTCAGATTTTTGTTGCTCAAATTTCAGAGCAACTGGTGGGATTTATTCAGCTTTATCCATTGTGGTCATCTTTAGAGATGGGACGGGTTTGGGTGATTAATGATTTATTTATTCAAGCCGATCATCGTGGAAAGTCTATCGGACAGGCTTTAATGCAGCAAGGAATCGCATTTGCAAAAGCTCATGATGCTGTCTATATCGCTTTAGAAACAGGGATGGATAATCTACGGGCACAAAAGCTTTATCAAAAATTGGGTTTTGTGATTGAGGACGGGATTTACCATCTTCATTTGAATTGTAAATAGAAAAAAGCCACTCAAATGATGGAGTGGCTTTTCTATGTCATTTTTTGCAATGAATTATGATGCTTCCGCTGCAGCAGTTTTCGCTTCAGCTTGTTGTTCCGCCTGAATGGCAGTTAAAGCTATCGTAAACACGATGTCATCAACCAAAGCACCACGAGACAAGTCGTTTACAGGTTTATTCAAACCTTGCAACATCGGGCCAACACTGACGACATTTGCAGAACGTTGTACTGCTTTATAAGTGGTGTTACCTGTGTTGAGGTCAGGGAAAATAAATACATTGGCACGACCTGCAACGGGTGAATTTGGTGCTTTAGAGCGACCTACACTTTCAACCGAAGCGGCATCGTATTGTAGCGGGCCATCAATCAGTAAGTCTGGGCGACGTTGTTGAGCAATCTCAGTTGCCTGAGCCACTTTTTCAACATCTGCACCTGCACCCGATGTACCTGTTGAGTAGCTGATCATGGCAATACGTGGCTCAATACCAAAAGCTTTGGCTGAGTCTGCTGACTGAATCGCGATTTCTGCTAACTGTTCTGCTGTTGGATCTGGGTTAATCGCACAGTCACCGTACACATAAACTTCGTCTGGCAACAGCATGAAGAACACAGAAGATACCAGAGAATATTCAGGTGCAGTTTTGATTAACTGAAACGCAGGGCGAACGGTATTGGCTGTGGTATGCACTGCGCCTGAAACCAAACCATCGACTTGATCAAGTGCAAGCATCATGGTGCCTAAAACAACCGTATCTTGCAGTTGTTCTTCTGCTTGAGCTGCATCAAGCTTGCCTTTACGCAACTGAACCATTGGCTCAATATATTGCGCACGAATACTGTCAGGATCGACAATTTCAAGATCGCTCGGCAGTTCAATATTACGTGCTTTGGCAACTTCTAAAACCTGTTCTGGTTTAGCCAGTAAAATACAGTGTGCTAGACCACGAGATTGACAGATCGCTGCTGCTTCAACGGTACGTGGTTCATCACCTTCAGGAAGGACGATGCGTTTTTTCGCAGCAATCGATTTTTGAACCAATTCATAACGGAAAGCTGAAGGCGATAGACGTGGCTGAGCAGCAGCCTCACTATGCTGGCTTAACCAGTTTGGATCGATATGGCTAGAAACAAAGCGAGTGACTTGCTCTGCACGTTCCAAATCATTGGTTGGAACTTCGTTGCTGAGCGTTGCCAAGCGTTGAGCAGTTTCTAAGGTATTTAATGAGGTATGGAGTACAGGTAAACCTTGTTGAATTGCTGTTTTACAGAATTCTAGAACCTGTGCATTTGGCGCTTCACGCTCAGTCAGAATCAGACCTGAAAGCGGCACACCATTTTGAGTGGCAAGACTTGCAGCCAAGATGACATCAATGCGTTCTGAGGCACTGATAATCAGTTCGCCAGCCACAAATTTATTCAGTTCATGTTCAATGCTTGATGCGATTAGGCTAGTGTGAAGTACGCGGCGCTGCGCGGCAGTTCCTTCATTGACCCAAGTCGCATTAATGCTGCTTGCGATGTCAAGTGTACGAGGCACGCTGAGTGTATTGCTAAATGGTACGAGACCGACAATTGGCAATGCTGCTGTACCAATATGACGATTGAACTTTTGCAGCGCTGTCGTGAATTCAGAAATTTCTTTTTCAAGGCGTAATGAGGTGTCAAGCGCGACAGGAATTTGCGCTGCATTTTCAGCCAAACCTTTAGTGCGCATGAACAAGATGCCTGCAGTCCGCTTGCTTTCGAGTCCGCCAAAATGACGTAAACTCGCTTCAATTTTTTCTGCGGTTTGACGTGGTTGGTTTAAATCCGCTTTGCTGACCAAAACGACTTTGGCATCGAGTGCTTTGGCAAGCTGTGCATTCAGTTCATTGGCAAAATAATCTTCTGCTGTTGCCAATAAACCTTCAACAATAATCACTTGATGTTTTTTTGCAACTTCACGATGGAGTCGAACCGCATCTTCAAGCAACTCATCGACTTCACCAGAATTCATTGCATTTAAAATTTGCTGATGGGTAATCGATGCAGTGGCTTGAGCTTGGAAAAGCTGAGCATAGAGCGCTGCGGTACGGTTATGGTTTTGGTCTTGTTCCTGACAAAACGGTTTAACAAAACCTGCTTTAATGCCACTACAATCCAGTGCGTAAATCATGCCGAGGCAAGCGGAGGTGAGACCTGCGCTTTCCTCGGTTGGAATAAGAAGAAGGGTATTCATAAAAACACCTGATTTTAATTTTATAGATTAAGCAATCGCTGCGTTTGCCTCACGGCTAAGCTGTTCTACGACATGCTCGGTTTCTTTCGCGATACGACCTTCCTCATCGGTTGGAATTACCCAAACTTGAGGGCCAGTGCCTGTATCAATGCGTCCTTCAGTACCACGTTTTAAGGTGTTATTTTTCTCTTTGTCTAGGTTGAAACCAAAGTGTGGCAAATAGGCCATGGTTTTTTCACGGATATATGCCGAGTTTTCACCGATACCACCCGTAAAGAACAAACCGTCAATACGCGGTAAACCACAGCTGAGTGCTGCCAAAGATTTTGCCAAGCGGTAGCAGAATACTTCAATCGCTAAAGCTGCATCTTCATTGCCTTGTTCTGAGGCCTCAATCAAGGTGCGCATGTCGTTTGATAAGTTATCAGATAAACCGAGTAAACCGCTTTCTTTGTTGAGCATCTTGTCGATTTTGAAGATGTCCCAACCCAAGTTGCTTGCCAAGAAGCTGTGAATACTTGGATCAACATCACCACTACGTGTTCCCATAACCACGCCTTCAAGTGGTGTCAGACCCATAGAAGTATCCACACTTTGACCATTCCAAATCGCACAGGTTGAGCTACCGTTACCAAGGTGAGCCGTCAGCCAGCCACCTTGTTTTAAGCTGCCAGCCAGTTCTGAACCGCGTTCTGAAACATACGCATGGCTTGTACCGTGGAAACCATAACGGCGCACGTTATGATCGGTAAATAAGAATTTAGGCACTGCGTAACGATACGCATGTTCTGGCATGGTTTGGTGGAATGCAGTATCAAACACAGCAACTTGTGGAAGATCTGGGAACAAACGCATGGTTGCTTCAATTCCCACCAAATGTGCAGGGTTGTGTAAAGGTGCAAGCGGAGTTGCTTCACGAATACGTTGAATAATCTCTGGAGTTAATAAATGTGCTTTAGTCAATGTACCGCCGTGTACCACGCGGTGACCAATGGCTTGTGGATTATAATGAGAAAGGCGTTCGAGCAGAGTTTCTAGCGCTTGTTCATGATTTGCGTTTGGAATCGCCAATTCAAGAGGTTGACCACCGACAGTAATTCCTTTGATACGCGCGTTTTCTGAGCCAAGATTTTCTGCTAGCCCGTAGATACGATCTTCGCGGCGTTCTGATACCAATGCATATTTGATGGAAGAAGAACCGCAATTAATCACTAAAACAGATGTAGACACGTCATTATTCCCAATTTAATTGAAATCATATTCCTGTTGATGATCTGTGCTAGGAAGAACCTGACTGATCGAATACATTATTTTTAACATGGGTTATTTTTTCGTCCAAGCTAGACTTTAGCCGATACGACTTTAGAATTATTGTAGTGGTTTTTATACGTAAAGCTATATAGATCAAATGTTTATTGTAAATTTTTTATAAAAATTATCAGTATTTATTAAAAAAATATTACATTCTCAAGACAGTCAAAACGATCTTGAGAATGTGTTTGGTCTAATTATTGGCGGATTTGACCATCACCCAATACAATCCACTTCTGTGAAGTCAGTCCTTCTAGACCCACAGGGCCACGAGTATGGATTTTATCGGTTGAAATGCCAATTTCTGCGCCTAAACCATATTCAAAACCATCAGCAAAACGGGTTGAAGCGTTGATGATCACCGAACTTGAATCGACACGTGCAAGGAATTGACGCGCTAAGCTATAGTTTTCAGTGACAATCGCATCGGTATGGTGTGAACCATATTTGTTGATATGCGCGATGGCGTTATCCATGCTGTCCATGACTTTAATCGCAAGTACTGGTGCAAGGTACTCGGTGTACCAGTCTTCTTCGGTTGCAGCAATCACTTGCTGACCTAAAATTTTCTGAGTGTGTTCACAGCCACGCAGTTCAACTTGTTTTTCAGCATATTTGGCAGCAATAGCAGGCAAGAACTGTTCTGCAACGTCTTGATGAACCAACAGGCTCTCCATAGCATTACACACGCCATAACGGTGCGTTTTGGCATTGAAGGCAATCGCAAGCGCTTTGTCGAGATCAGCCTGTGAATCGACATAAACATGGCAGTTACCATCTAAATGTTTAATGACAGGAATCCGTGCTTCACGGCTAATCCGTTCAATCAGCCCTTTACCGCCACGTGGTACAATCACATCGACAAATTCGGTCATGGTAATCAGGTGACCGACTGCTTCGCGATCTGAAGTTTCAACTACTTGTACAGCTGCTTCAGGTAGACCTGATTGTTGTAACCCTAGTTGAATGGCTAGCGCAATCGCTTTGTTGGATTGCAGTGCTTCAGAACCACCACGTAAGATAATGGCATTGCCTGATTTAAGGGCTAAAGAAGCAGCTTCAAGTGTCACGTTCGGGCGTGATTCATAAATCATGCCGACCACGCCTAAAGGCACACGCATTTTACCAATCTGGATGCCCGATGGACGGTAAGCTAAATCGGTAATTTCACCAATCGGGTCAGTCAATTGAGCGACATCTTTTAGACCTTGTAACATTGCTGCAAAGCGTGCGGGGTTCAGTTCTAGACGGTCAAGCAGGGCGCTATCAAGTTGATTGGCACGGCCATTTTCCATATCAATCTGGTTGGCAGCCAAAACTTCAGCTTGTTGTTGTACCAAAGCATCATGAATCGCCATAAGTGCTTGGTTTTTAATTTTCGTCGAAGCGCTGGCTAAGGTTTGCGAGGCTTGGCGAGCTTGTTGACCGACGGTCTGCATGTACTCCGCAATAGACTGTTGCATAATATTAAGATCACTTAAAAAATCATCACTGATAGTAACAGTGTTGTTTAAAAAATAAAACGCCTGATGATGTAGGCGTTTTGACGAAATTTAGACGCAAAGCGTATTGTTTTTAAAGTCTTCAATGCGCTGTTTCACGTGTTGCCAGTTTTCACCAAGACTTAAATGCTCAGTGATTTGAAGTGTTGGAATTTGACCGCGCATACGTTCCAAGCGTTGCTGATTTGGTAAGGCAAAGTTTTGAATGCTTTCGAGTGCAACTGCCGCTGCGGTACGGTCATTGCAGACAAGTCCCATATCACAGCCCGCATTTAATGCTGCTTGAATACGGGCATCTGCGCCGCCAGCAACGCAGGCGGCTTGCATGCTTAAATCATCTGAGAAAAGTACACCATCAAATTTGAGTTGTTGGCGTAATACATTCTGAATCCAGTGCTGAGAAAAGCCTGCAGGGTGAGCATCAACTTCAGGGTAAATCACATGAGCAGGCATCAGCGCATTTAAATCAGGCATAAGCTGAATAAAGGTTTGCATGTCTTGTGCGTAGATTTCAGTATAACTGCGTGGGTCGATTGCAGCAGCCACATGTGAATCGGCTTTGACAGAGCCGTGACCTGGGAAGTGTTTGCCTGTCGTTGCCATGCCTGACACATGCATGCCCTGCATAAAGGCGCGTGCGAGTGGAACAATGTCTGCGATATTTTTGGCAAAAGCCCGATCACCAATCACATCGCTAATGTCATTTAAATCAAGGACAGGCGCAAAACTAAAGTCGATACCAACCGCTAAAACCTCAGTTGCCATGAGCCAGCCGCATTGCTGTGCCAGTTCAACCGCTTTATCAGGTTGTTCTTGGTAAAGTTCACCAAATCGACCCATCGCAGGAAGCAGGGTAAAGCCTTGTTTTAAACGCTGTACTCGACCACCTTCTTGATCAACTGCAATCAGGATTTCAGGACGAACACTGCGAATATGATCAGTTAAGGCACGGACTTGTTGAGGGGACTCGATATTTCGTCCAAATAGAATTAAACCGCCAACTTGAGGGTTTTTCAGTAATTCAATATCTTCTTCGGTCAGGGTGGTTCCTGCGATGTCAAGCATCAACGCGCCAATCATAAGAGCTTCCGTTACTGGGTGAATTGCAAATAGAGATTGAATTTTGCAATGATTTGCTACATTTTGTCAGCACAGAATATGATAAAACTACACGACATGGTACAAAGACTTTGATTAAGATCATGAATATTCAAGTCTAATTAAATATTATTGCCATGTAATTTTTGGTGAAATCCAAGGAAGCACGATTAATATATGAAACTTCAAACAATCGCTTGCGCAGTTGCACTGGCAACGGGTGGTCTATTTTTTACTCATGTGATTAATGATGCAACTGCTGCGACCAATGCCGAGTCTGTTGTAGCGTCGATACAACCAACTCAAGCTCAGAAATTGGTGACGCGTCAACTTGCAACCTTGATTGATCGCCAACACTATCTCAATATGCGTTTAGATGCCAATACTTCAAATCGTATTTTAGATATGTACCTCGATAGTCTAGATCCAGATCATACGATTTTCTTGGCATCCGATATCGCATCTTATAAGCAGAAATATGGCGCGACTTTAGGCGCAGCACTTAAAGCAGGTGATTTAACAGCACCTTATGCAATTCATGCGCAATATCGTCAGCGCTTAAAAGACTTTTATGGTTACATGCTGACCGAGTTGAAAAAGCCTCAAGATTTAGAGCAAAAAAATAACTATATTGAAACTGATCGGGAAAAAGCAGCATATTTTAAAACCGAACTTGAACAGCGTGAATACTGGCATAAGATGTTGGTGTCACAACTCATCAATTTGACAATGAGTAAGCAAGAAGAGCAGGCTAAGCAGAAGGTGATTAAGGCTGATCCTGCATTAGCTCAAGGGCAGGATTTAAGTTCTGAGGATTTAACACCAGAACAGACTTTAACCAAACGTTATAATCGTCAGTTAGAACGGATTGGGCGTACCAAAAGTGACGATGTTCTCGATAAAATCTTGAACTCAATGACGTTGACTTACGATCCGCATAGTAATTACTTCCCACCTGTAGATGCGATGGAACTCAATCGTCAGACGACTTTACAGCTTGAAGGCATTGGGGTATCTATTCGCCCAGAACGTGGCAATGAAGATTACACCAAAATTGAAACTATTGTGGATGGTGGGCCAGCGAGCAAGTCAGGTCAAGTCAAAGCAGGTGATCGTATTATTGGCGTTGCTCAAGGTGGCGACAAAATGGTCGATGTAATCGGCTGGTCAAGTCAGGAAATTGTGGGTCTGATTCGTGGTAAGCGTGGTACAAATGTCACATTAAAGTTACTGGGTGCAGGCGCTCCAATGAGTCAGGCACGTACAGTGACTTTGGTACGAGATGTCATTAAAGAAGATGACCAAGGTGTACAGTCTCGTGTCGTTAAATTAACCCGTGATGGTAAACAGCATACTTTTGGTGTGATTGAAATTCCATCATTTTATCTAAACTATCGCGCTCGCCGTGATGGGGCAGATTATCGTTCTGTTTCTAAAGATACCAATGATGCTTTAAAAGCACTTTCAGCGCAAAAAGTTGAAGGAATTATTATCGACCTGCGTAATAACCCAGGCGGCTCACTTGAAGAAGTATCACGGATGATTGGTCAGGTCATTAAATCAGGTCCAGTGGTGCAAATTCGTGATGGAAATGGGAACGTCAATGTCTTTGAAGACAGTGATGCAGGTCAGCAAACCTATGCAGGGCCGTTAGCTGTACTGGTGAATTTAGCATCTGCTTCAGCCAGTGAAATTTATTCAGCAGCGATTCAGGATTATGGTCGCGGCATTATTATTGGAAGTACGACCACAGGAAAAGGAACAGCACAAGTGCAACTGGATTCTTTAGCCTATGGTCAGGCAACGCTGACTCAACGCAAATTTTATCGTATTACAGGTGGCAGTACCCAAAATAAAGGTGTGATTCCAGATATTAAACTGGTCGATATCTGGAATGACCAGTTTGGTGAGCGTAAGGCAAAAAATGCACTGAAGTGGGATACCATTCAGACTGCACCATTTAAGCGTGAAGGTGTAATCAAGCCATATTTACCTGATCTAGAAAAACTGTCTACTCAGCGTGTCAAGCAAGACCCGCAGTTTACCTATTTGGAAACCCGTCGAGCTCTGGCTAAAAAAACAGATGACGAAAAGCGTTTAAGTTTGGATTTGGATCAACGTAAGAAAGAGTTGGATACACTTGAAAATCAAACTTTGGATGCAGAAAACTTACGTCGTCAGGAAACAGGTTTGAAGCCATACGCCAATTGGAGTAGTTATCAGGCATCTTTAGATGCGCTCAGCGAAACACGCGCAAAAATGAAAGCAAATGCTCGTCCTGCACTACCAGAAGATGAGGCATTTGTGACCGAAGCTGCAAATGTCTTGCTTGATTATGCAAAGTTGCAACATCAAGCACAACATTGATCTGGATATACATTGAGTTAAACAAGCCCAGTTACGACTGGGCTTTTTTTAACTCAATGATATTGTTAAATCACTTTTAATTTGTATTCAGAAAACATGAATTTTTTGATTTATTTCACAATAAATGGGTTAAAATGTGTCTTTTTTAACAGAAAAGTATTAGTATAAAGCCATGTGTTTTATCTAGAAATGGATAATGACATGTTATTCCCAAGATTTAAGCTTAGTTTTTCTTAATAATTAAAAGTATTCGTATTTCTGCTCTATTTTTTGTTTTTTATGATATAAATCAACATAATAGAGTAAATGAAAACACATTTGTATATGTAAAAAGGTAGAACTGAAAGCATGAATACATGTAGGCAGCTATTTTATTGTGATACATAAACAAGAGTAGATATGAATAAGTCTTGTGTAATAGCTTTGGTTTGGGGGCTTGTGAGAAAGCAACAGAATCGTTTTGAAGATGCTCTTATCAAAATTATGATCGCGGTGATTTCTCTTGTTTTTAGGTATGTATCATGATTTGAATATCACAGTCATCGTTATTGTTGGTATTTGGATTGAAAAACGTACAAAAAAATGTTTTTATTTTAAAAATGTCTGTCGCTTTGATGGTTGCTTTTAGTATTGTAGACAGGTACGAGATGAGCACATTCGCGGCATATTTTTAATATAAAAGTAGCCATTTATTTCAAACTGCAACATCAGGTCATGCTGTGATACTAGGTATAGTAATTGTCGCTTGCTTAATTCTGATAGCTGCATTTTTTGTGGCATTGCTAGAATTACGGTTGGCTGAACGGAATCGTCAACTGACAGAGGTCAATAAAGAGTTAGCGCATTTAAGTATGCATGATACTTTGACTCAGTTACCAAACCGTTCTTATTTAAATGATTTTGTCAAAGTCATTTTGGCAGAACACCGTTTGCATCGTCAGCAAATTGCGGTGGTGTATATTGATTTAGATCGCTTTAAATCAATCAATGATGCTTTTGGTCATCCTGTAGGTGATCAATTACTGGTGCAATTTGCAAACCGAATCAGTGAGCAACTTGCTGAGCGTCAGACACTTTTACGCATTAGTGGTGATGAATTTTTATTGATTGCTGAACATGCAACTGTTGAGCAAGCCGAGCAACTCGCTCAAAAAATTCTCAGTGCGATTCAGCAAGGTTTTTTAATTGCAGGACGCAGCATCAATATTACAGCCAGTATTGGTATTGCGATGTATCCTGAGCATGGTGAAAATTTACAAGAATTGCTTATGCATGCTGATATTGCAATGTTGGCATCGAAAGAACAGGGACGTAATACATATAGTGTATTTAGCTATAATATTGATCAGTATGAAGAACGTCATCAATCTAAACTAATCAATGATTTATTTAAAGCCATTGATGAAGATCAGTTTGTCCTGTTTTATCAACCTAAATTTAATAAATACCGTAAGATTTGTGGTGTTGAAGCACTTATTCGTTGGCAGCATCCAAAATTAGGCTTGCTTGGGCCAAACATGTTTATTCCACTGGCTGAAAAAACAGGTCTGATCACTCCTTTGGGATATTGGGTGATGGAACAGGCATGTAAACAGATTCAAATTTGGGAACAGCAAGCGAAAGGCTTTTATCCGATTTCAATTAATCTTTCTGCTGTGCAGGTTGAACATAAGTTATTGATACCGACACTTCAGGATTATCTTCAGAAATATCAAATTAATACTGACCATTTAATTATTGAAATTACTGAAAGTACAGCAATGCATCATATTGATTCAAGCATTGAAATTTTTCAGAAAATCCGTAATTTGGGCGTTAAACTCTCTATTGATGACTTTGGTACAGGTCACTCGAGTTTCTTGTATTTAAAAGATCTGCCTGTAAACGAACTGAAAATTGACCGTGCCTTTATTAAAGACCTACATCATGGTTCAAAAGATGAACTGATTTTGGCAAGTTTAATTCAGTTAACACGTAATTTAGGATTGACGATTACCGCTGAAGGTATTGAAACTGAAGAACAACTTGAAATTCTGAATCGCTTGGGATGTCAGCAATTCCAAGGTTTCTTACTCGGTAAGCCTTTACCAAAAGAAGTCCTAGAACATAAATTTGCCACCCATACCAGTTGAGTCTGAGCCAATGTAATTGAATGATATGTCGATGATCGGGTTGTGTGAGCAGATTTAAAAAAATCTCTGTTCTGCTACAATACCGCCAATTTTTTCAATTATATTGATCCTTGCACTGCGTTCTGCAGTAGGTATTTTTCATGAGTTTTAAAGATGAATTGGCGACGCAAGTCGCCCAACGCCGTACTTTTGCCATCATTTCCCACCCCGATGCGGGTAAAACCACCATGACAGAAAAACTGTTATTATGGGGTAAAGCCATTCAGGTGGCGGGTATGGTCAAAAGCCGTAAGTCTGATCGTGCAGCAACTTCCGACTGGATGGAAATGGAGAAAGAGCGTGGGATTTCGATTACCACGTCAGTCATGCAGTTCCCTTATAAAAATTATGTGATTAACTTGCTCGATACTCCAGGGCATGAGGACTTTTCGGAAGATACCTATCGTACCTTAACTGCGGTTGACTCTGCACTGATGGTAATTGACGGTGCAAAAGGTGTCGAAGACCGAACCATCAAATTGATGGAAGTCTGTCGTATGCGCGACACACCAATTATTTCTTTCGTCAACAAAATGGACCGTGAAATTCGTGAGCCTTTAGAGTTGCTGGATGAAATTGAAAACGTCCTCAAAATTAAATGTGTTCCAATCACTTGGCCGCTTGGTTCAGGTCGTGACTTCGCAGGTGTATTTAACCTGATCGAAGAAAAATTCTATGTGTATAAAGCAGGTTTCGGCTCAACCATTACCGAGATTGAAATTCGTGATGGTTATGACCATGCTGACCTACGTGAAAAAGTCGGTGAATTGGCTTGGGCGGCATTTGAAGAGTCTTTAGAACTGGTACAAATGGCGAATGAGCCTTTAGACCGTGAAGAGTTTTTGGCGGGTCGTCAAACGCCTGTGTTGTTTGGTACAGCACTAGGTAACTTTGGAGTCGACCATGTGCTTGATGCCTTTAGCAGTTATGCACCAGAGCCAAAGGCACACCCGACTCAAGACCGTAAGGTTGAAGCGACTGAAGAAGGTTTCACGGGCTTTGTCTTTAAGATTCAAGCCAACATGGATCCGAAACACCGTGACCGTATTGCCTTTATGCGTATTTGTTCAGGCAAATATGAAAAAGGCTTGAAAATGAATCATGTACGGATTGGTAAAGAAATCCGTATCAGTGATGCATTGACCTTCCTTGCAGGTGAGCGCGAGCACTTGGAAGAAGCATGGCCAGGCGACATCATTGGTTTACATAACCACGGTACCATTCAAATTGGTGATACTTTTACCTCTGGCGAAAAACTGCAATTCACGGGAATTCCGCACTTTGCCCCTGAAATGTTCCGCCGTGTGCGTTTAAAAGATCCTTTGAAATCTAAACAGTTGCAAAAAGGTCTCAAAGAGTTGTCAGAAGAAGGAGCAACTCAGGTCTTTATGCCGCAAAACAGCAATGACCTGATTGTGGGTGCAGTCGGTGTACTTCAGTTTGAAGTGGTGGCATTCCGCTTGAAAGAAGAATACAAAGTCGATTGTATTTATGAGCCAGTAAGCATCAATACGGTACGTTGGGTTTCTTGTGATGATGAGAAGAAATTCAACGAATTTAAGAAGAAAGCACACGATCAACTGTCTGTTGATGGTGGCGGGCACTTGACTTACCTCGCACCAAGTCGTGTGAACTTGCAGATTATGCAGGAACGTTATCCTGATATTCAGTTCCGCAATACACGCGAGCATTAATTTAAGCGATTTAAAAAAACAGCTTCTTTCGGGGGAGCTGTTTCTTCCAGATGCAAGATGGATGATTCCGAATGAAACAACAGCCAACAGTAATAATGGCAATTTTGTCGAGCACATTGTTACTGAGTGCATGTCATAAACAACAACCTGCACCACAACAAGAACAAACCGCGAGCAATACACAAGCCAGTAATCCAGATGTACTGCCTTATTTGGCAATACAAACCCAGCGTGCTGAATATGCCTTGCCTTTTTGTGAAAAGAAAAACTGCATTGATATCGACATTCAAACGCTGAAAACTGCTGATCCATGGTTAAATACATGGTTGACCACAAATCTGAGCAAAGTTGTCCAAGCACAAATTGATTTAAAACAGAATTTGAGTTTGCAGCAGGCGATTAATGCTTACATAAAAAAATCAGATGCTTGGCAGCAGGAATTTACTGCAAATCGACCGTATCGTTTGCACATTCAAACCCGTATTGCTTCTCAACGTAATCAGTATGTATTGTTACAATTACAGGTCAGTAGCCAGCAGGCTGAAGTTGAGATTAAAGAACGACAATACTTTTTTGTGGCTGATCGACAGCTGAAAAAAGGATTAACGATTTTGGATGTGATTGAAGCTCATCATCAGGTGGCATTGGATCAGCTTGTTCAACAAGCTTATCAAAAATGGTTAAAGCAGCAGAGTCATGCTGTGCAGCAACTTGCCCCGAAAAAACTGTACTGGGGACAAGCGGATTGGTTCTTTGATGGTGAAGGCGTAGGTTTACATTATCGTGCCAATGAAATTGTCAAAGATGCAAAACAATTAGAAATTTTCTTGAATAAACAACAAACTCAGCAATTGTTAAAACCTGATGTTTTTCACAAAATGTTTTAAAAAACTTACAGGCGACAGGCTGAATTCAGGTTAACTTAACGATAAACATGACAATAAAGGCGGCTGCATGTTGCATAAAATTCTCTCAATCACATTCTCTGTATCAGTGCTTAGCATGAGTTTATTGTTGAGCGCTTGTCAAAAACAAAATGATGATAGTGAAAAAACGGCTTCAGTGCAGCAGCAAACCTCGATCAAAAAAATTACTCATCCTTTTGAACTGAATGCAGATGTTGAAAATCTTGCAGTTTCGTTACCTGCATGTGAGGGGAATAACTGCCCTGAGTTTCAGGTACAGCGCTTAAAGACCAATTATGATTTTATTGATACGCAGGTGGATGCGGCAATTTTGGCTGCTTTGCGAGATAATTTGGATTTGGCTGCGATTAATCCAGCAGCTTCTGAGGTGTTTGCTTCTGAACCTGAACCAAGTGATTTAAATCAGCAAGTGCAGCAGTATGCCAAAGCATTTTTAGCATTAGATCAAGAGCTGAAAAATATGAATGCCAACCCACAGATCAGTGTTCATATTCAACCCAAAATTTTACGTAAACAAGATCACTTGGTGACGGTACAAATTAATTCGGATAGTTTCTTGGGTGGCGCACATGGTACTGAGGCACAGCAGTATTTGGTCTTTGATCTAAAACAGAAACAGCAGCTTAAACTGAGTGATCTTCTATTACCCAATCAAAAAAATCAGTTGACCAAATTGTTGCATCAACAATTTGAAGATTGGGTCATTGCGCAAAAATTGGCAACAAACATCAAAGAATACGAAGATGCGTGGCCATTTAAATTAAGTCAGAATTTCTATCTAAGCGCGGATGGCTTAGTCTTACAATATGCTGAATATGAAATTGGACCGTATGTGGTGGGTATGCCAAGTTTTACCATTCCTTACGAAAAACTTAAAGGCATCGTAAAATCAGAGTATTTACCAAAGCCCGATACTGTTGCTGCAACCACAGCCAGTGCAGTTAAAGGCACAGCTTAAAATGCGGCTGTTCGATACGCACACGCATTTTGATGTGCCTGAGTTTGATCATGATCGTGAGCAGTTGGCCTGTGCTGCCAAACAGTTTGGGGTCGATGCGCTGGTATTGATCGGTTTTGTGGCTTCTCGTTTTGATGATTTGCTCAGAACACATCAACAATTACAGAGCTTTCATACAGCTCCGCGCAGCTATTTAGCTCCAGGTTTGCATCCGTTTTATATCGAGCAGCATCAGCCTGAAGATTTACTGGCTTTAGAAAGCTTACTCAAGCAACAACAATGCCTTGCTGTAGGGGAAATTGGTTTAGATACTTTCCTCAAGCAGCATAAACAGGCTGAGGTTTTACAACAGCAAAAAAATTATTTCACGGCACAGTTAGAACTGGCACAGCAGTTTGATTTGCCTGTGTTATTGCATATCCGCAAAAGTCATGCCGATGTATTGGCACTCCTCAAAAAGCAACGCTTTCAGCGCGGCGGCATTGCCCATGCGTTTAGTGGTGGAATCGAAGAAGCCAAAGCCTTTATTCAACTTGGTTTTAAATTAGGCATTACAGGACAGATCACCAATCCGAACGCGAAAAAACTTATTCAGGTGGTGCAAGCGGTTGGGGCGGAGCATCTGGTTTTAGAAACCGATTGCCCAGATATGACGCCGCTGTGTTGCCAGACATCCATTGAACAACGCACACGCAATACGCCTGCCAATTTACCTTATGTGCTTGATGGGCTGGCTGCGTGTCTAAATATGAAAAGTGACTCACTCGCTGAACAGCTTTGGCAAAATACATTGGACGTTTTGCCACTTGCAAAGACCAACATGCTCTAACCAAAACAGAACACTTCCACGCTGAAATCGGCATACAGTAAATAAAGAAAGGACAGCAAAAAATAAAATGCCGAATCGGAGGTTACCCGTATGGCTAAGTATAGTCACATCAATAGCTTACATGCATTACAAACGCTCAAAGTCGATGAATGCAGCTACCAATATTTTAGTTTAGCCAAAGCCGCTGAACATCTCGGTGATTTAAGCAAACTACCAAAATCTCTGAAAGTGCTGCTGGAAAATCTACTGCGCTTTGAAGATAACCAAACGGTCACAGCCGCGCATATTCATGCCATTGTCGACTGGCTCAAACAAAAAACCAGTGAACAGGAAATCCAGTATCGCCCTGCACGGGTTTTGATGCAGGATTTCACAGGTGTGCCTGCGGTGGTGGACTTGGCAGCCATGCGCGCAGCGGTGGCCAAAGCAGGTAAAGACCCTGAAAAGATTAATCCGTTGTCACCTGTTGACTTGGTAATTGACCACTCGGTGATGGTTGATCATTTTGCCAGTAGTCATGCATTTCAGGAAAATGTCGAAATTGAAATGCAACGTAATGCCGAACGCTATCAGTTCTTGCGTTGGGGGCAGTCAGCATTTAACAACTTTAGCGTGGTACCGCCTGGCACAGGGATTTGCCATCAGGTCAATCTGGAATATCTGGCACAAGCCGTCTGGACAGCAGACGATGAAGGTAAAACCTTTGCCTTTCCCGACACCTTGGTCGGTACTGACTCACATACCACCATGATCAATGGTTTAGGTGTCCTCGGTTGGGGTGTGGGCGGGATTGAAGCCGAAGCCGCCATGCTTGGACAGCCAATTTCCATGCTGATTCCTGAAGTCATTGGTTTTAAACTGACAGGTAAATTGCGTGAAGGCATTACCGCCACCGATTTGGTACTGACCATTACCCAAATGCTGCGTAAAAAAGGCGTGGTCGGAAAATTTGTCGAATTTTATGGTGATGGCTTGGCGGACTTGCCATTGGCAGATCGTGCCACCATTGCCAATATGGCGCCTGAATATGGTGCAACCTGTGGTTTTTTCCCGATAGATGAAGTGACTTTGGAATATTTGCGTTTGACAGGGCGTAAGCCTGAGCGGATTGCCTTGGTTGAAGCGTATAGTCAGGCACAGGGTTTATGGCGTTATGCGGGAGATGAACCTGAGTTTACCGACAGCTTGAGTCTGGACATGTCCAGTGTTGAAGCCAGTTTGGCAGGGCCAAAACGCCCACAAGATCGGGTACTGCTTTCAGATGTGTCGAAAACTTTCGATGAAGTGCTCGAACTCAGCATGAAACCTGCCAAACAAGACAAAGAAAAACTTGAAAACGAAGGCGGCGGTACAGCCGTTGCCGCACAAACTGCCGCTGTGCAAAACGAAGCACCAAGTTGTACCTTGAATGGTGAACACTTTGAACTAAAACATGGTGATGTGGTGATTTCAGCGATTACCTCATGTACCAATACCTCCAACCCGAGTGTCATGCTGGCAGCAGGCTTACTTGCGAAAAAAGCCATTGAGCAAGGCTTGCAGCGCAAACCTTGGGTGAAAAGTTCTCTTGCACCAGGTTCTAAAGTCGTGACTGATTATCTGGAAGCGGCAGGACTCACTCCCTATTTGAATCAGTTGGGTTATCAATTGGTGGGCTATGGTTGTACCACCTGTATTGGGAACTCAGGGCCATTGCCTGAAGTGATTGAAGAAACGATTCAATGTCATGATCTGAATGTGGCATCGGTGCTCTCGGGGAATCGGAACTTTGAAGGACGGGTGCATCCACTGGTGAAAACCAACTGGTTAGCTTCGCCGCCACTGGTGATTGCTTTCGGTTTGGCAGGCACCATTCGTATAGACTTAACCACTGAGCCATTGGCAATCAACAATCAGGGTAAACCGATTTATCTCAAAGATATTTGGCCAACGACAGAGGAAATTAAAACCGCATTACAGCAAGTGAATACTGCCATGTTCCACCGAGAATATGCGCAAGTGTTTGAGGGCGATGCCAGCTGGAAAGCGATTCAGATTCCTGAAAGTCAAACCTATGCATGGGATGACACCTCGACGTATATTCAGCATCCGCCATTTTTTGCAGGGATTGATCAACCACCTGTTCCGATTGACAATATTGTCAATGCCCGAATTTTGGCAGTATTGGGTGATTCAGTCACGACGGATCATATTTCACCTGCGGGAAATATTAAAAAAGACAGCCCTGCGGGACGTTATTTACAGGAAAATGGCGTTGAACCGAAAGACTTTAATTCTTATGGCTCACGCCGTGGTAACCATGAAGTCATGATGCGCGGTACATTTGCCAATATCCGCATTAAAAATGAAATGCTGGGTGGAGAAGAGGGCGGTAATACCATTTACATTCCAACAGGCGAGAAACTGGCAATTTATGATGCAGCCATGCGTTATCAGGAAGCACACACACCGCTGGTCATTGTTGCAGGGAAAGAGTATGGCACAGGCTCATCACGGGACTGGGCAGCTAAAGGCACTAATCTGCTTGGCGTGAAAGCGGTGATTGCGGAAAGTTTTGAACGGATTCACCGTTCAAACTTGGTGGGAATGGGGGTGTTGCCATTACAGTTTGTGGGTGGGCAAACCCGTCAAAGTCTGAATCTGA
This sequence comes from Acinetobacter sp. ME22, assembly GCF_022012315.1. Classification (NCBI taxonomy): domain Bacteria; kingdom Pseudomonadati; phylum Pseudomonadota; class Gammaproteobacteria; order Moraxellales; family Moraxellaceae; genus Acinetobacter; species Acinetobacter sp. ME22. Next base: position 274,638 of record NZ_JAKLTL010000003.1, on the reverse strand, counting down.
CAGGGCAAGAGATTCTGTCTATTTCAGGACTGTCCGATACCTTGCAGCCGCATCAAACCTTGCAGGTTCATGTGAAACGTCCCGATGGTTCGCGTGATCAGTTTGAAGTGTTATGCCGAATCGATACTTTAAATGAGGTGGAATACTTTAAAGCGGGCGGCATCTTGCATTATGTACTGCGTCATCTGATTGCGTCCTAATGTTGGACGTCTTTCATGATGATTTTCAATCGCTTCATGTTTCTCCAAGAAGCAGAGAAAAAAGGGATTGATACAAGAAGTTAGTTGATGTTCTAGAAAAAAGCGCTAAGTGAGACTTGGCGCTTTTTTCATTCCCCCTTACTGGAAAAAAGCAGTAAAATAGCCGCCCTGTCTTTCAATTCCTAAAATGTTAGCGCTATGACCGATCTTGCTCATGATGAATATGACCGCCGTTTTGCAGGTGTTGCCAAAATTTATGGTGAGCCGAATTTTAACCAGTTTGAACACAGCCATGTCATGGTAATCGGGATAGGTGGTGTCGGTAGCTGGGCGGTTGAAGCTTTGGCACGTACAGGCATTGGACGCTTGACCCTTGTTGATATGGATGTAGTTGCTGCATCGAATATCAATCGCCAGTTACCTGCGATGAGCTCGACACTGGGGCATGACAAAGTTGCGGTCATGGCGGAGCGTTGTCGTCAGATCAATCCACGCATGCAGGTCAAGGTGATTGATGATTATCTCAGCCCTGAAAATGTCAAAGAAATTTTGGTGGATGCACCTGATGTGATTCTGGACTGTATTGATGATGTCAAAGCCAAACTTGCCTTGATGTTGCACTGCCGTTTTAACAAGATTCCATTAATTGTGTCAGGTGGTGCAGGCGGCAAACTCGATCCGCTGAAAATTCGTGTGGCTGATTTGTCTAAAACAGAGCAAGATCCGATGCTAGCAAAATTACGCACCCAGTTACGCAGCAAAGGCATTTGTAAAAAGCCGAAAGAAAAATTTGGCATTACCTGTGTGTACTCAATTGATAATCCGTTTTCTAGTGCTGACGTTTGCCCAAGTGCAGGTCTACGTTGTGGCGGTTATGGTTCGGCAGTAGTGGTCACCTCCAGTTTCGCGATGATTGCTGTGGCGGAAGTGTTGAAAAAACTCGAAGCTTTGCGTAAAAAATCAGTTTAATTTTCACATTTTTTGCATACATCGTTGTCGGCGGTGTATGCAGTGCTATATAAAACAAGATGATCTTTTGCTCTATTCTTCCCATCTAGAGCCTGCTTTAAAAAATCAAAAATATCGAGCTTCAAAATTATTGATTCAAGAAGCCTAAAACCAAGCCACTTTAAAAATATAGGAAAACTTCGATGCATTTTCTTGAACTGATTTTATATGCCACAACGGTCATTGTGATGATCGCTATTCCTGGCCCTGTGATGTTACTGGTGGCAAGTGCAGGTTTAAAAGGCGGTTATGCTGCGGCACTCAGAACCATTTTCGGGACAAACTTTGCATCACTGATTTTGATTGCTTTATCGGTTCTGATTTTAAAAGGTTTGCTCAGCATCGAACCGTGGATTTTTTTAAGCATTAAAATCGCGGGATGTGCGTATATTGCCTATTTGGGTTATGAGATTTTAAGAGATCTGTATCGTGGTCAGGATGAGACCATGCAGCAACTCAAACCCGTCGATGGCGGCTTTAAAAAAGGCTTGATGGTCGGTTTATCTAATCCCAAGGACATCATCTTTTTTTCATCCTTCTTTCCGCAATTTATTCATGTGCATGACAATATTAATATCAGCTTGCTGATTCTGATTGTGACGTGGATTATTCTGGATTTTCTGACATTATCTATTGTTTATCATGTATTTAATCTGATTTCTAAAAGTTCGATTTACCACAAAATTTTGGCAACCTGTGGTGTGTTGCTGATCAGCATTGCCATCTATGGGATTGCCACAGCAGGCATTTCGATTTAGTGCATATACAGCTTGATGATGTAATTGGTTGAAAAGTTACAAAAATTAAAATCCTTCTCAATTTTAGCTCGATAATGCACATGCATACTCAGCCTAAAATTGAACAAGGAAAGGGACAATGTCCGCACAATTTTTTCATGATTTTCCTGTAATACAGATGGGCTGGGCACTGGCGTTAAGCCTTGTCATTTCAGCATTGGGATTTATTCGTTCAGACTGGTTTATCAGTATTGGCTATGGACTGTCGATGACAGGCTTGGCGATTTTATTTGAAATAATTTGGTGGGATCATCTGACCGTACTCAGTGCGATTCAATTGAGTTTACTGACTTTTTATGGAATTCGGCTGGCGAGTTACCTGATTTCTCGCGAAAGTAAACCAAGTTATGCTAAAGAATTACAGGCATCTAAACAGCGAAGTCAGCATTTACAAGGCTTCTTGAAGATCGTGATTTGGCTGACCGTTGCTGTCCTGTATGTAGCGATGGCAGCACCTGCGGCATGGGTGTTACATGCACATCAGCCGACACAAGTCAGTCAGTATTTGGGTGTGACCCTTATGGCGCTGGGTGTGGTGATTGAGATGCTGGCGGATGATCAAAAAACGGCGTTTAAGGCGGTCAATCCTGACCAGTTTATGCAGCAAGGGCTGTATCGTTTCAGTCGTTGTCCCAATTATTTTGGGGAAATGCTGTTTTGGACAGGCAATCTGATTTGTGCGCTGCAAGTCATGTCGGGCGTTGCAACGCTACTTTTGGCACTGATTGGCTGGTTATGTATCGAGTTGATTATGCTGGGTTCAGCACGCCGTTTGGAGTTTAAACAGGAACAACGTTATGCTGAAAATGCGGAGTTTCAAGCCTATGTACAGCAAGTCCCGATTCTGATTCCGTTTATTCCGCTGTATTCGTTAAAGCGTTTAAAAATTTATTTGGGTTAAACAAGCTCATCAGCAGTATTCAATCTGTTGAATACCGCTGATATCAATATTTAAAGCTGTGCTTCACGTAGATAGTCTTCAGTACGTTTCATTGCTGCCTGAATATTATCAATCGCTTGTTCAACATCAGCAAAGGTTTTGGCATTGCCACCACTGAGTGCCTGACGCCATTTACGTGCGCCGGGTAAATTTTGGAATAAACCTAAAATATGGCGGGTAATGATGGATAATGGCGCACCTTCAGCCATACGCTGCTGAATATACGGCAACATCTGTTGCATGATTTCAAAACGATCAGGCATTTCCAGATTCCAAAGTTCGCCTAACTCAGCCAATAGGTAAGGGTTATGATAGGCTTCGCGACCAATCATTACACCATCGACATGTTGCAAATGTTGCTTGGTTTCAGCAGCCGTTTTGATGCCGCCATTGATTTCAATAAACAGATGCGGGCGATCTTGTTTTAAGCGATACACATCTTCGTAGCGTAAAGGTGGAACTTCACGGTTTTCTTTTGGAGATAAGCCTTTGAGGAGTGCAATACGCGCATGCACCACAAAATGGGTACAGCCCGTTTTTGCCACGGTATCGACAAAGTTCAGCATTTCTTCATAAGACTGCATGTCGTCAATCCCGATACGGTGTTTGACATGCACAGGAATTTGCACAGCATTTTGCATAGATGCAATACATTCAGCCACTAACTCAGGCTCTGCCATCAGGCATGCCCCGATTTTATTGTTCTGTACACGGTCACTTGGGCAGCCGACATTCAGGTTGACTTCGTCATACCCCCAGTCTTGTGCCATTTTGCTACAGGTTGCTAGGTCTTTAGGATCTGAACCACCCAGTTGCAGCACGATCGGGTGTTCTTGCTGATTGAAATTCAAATGACGTAGTGCATCGCCATGAATGATTGCGCCCGTGGTCACCATCTCGGTGTAGAGCACAACATTTGGGTTAAACAGACGTGCAAAATAGCGGTAGTCTTTGGTCGTCCAGTCCATCATCGGGGCGACACTGATGCGGGGAGTTATTAAGTTGCTTGAATTTTTTGAAATATCAGTCATTTAAATAACTCCAAAGACCGTGATGGGTTGAGCACTTGCACAGCGTGTCAGGCTCTAAAAAAGAGCGCGTTATATTAGCATAAAAATGAGATCAGCACATTTGAATGAATTGATCGTTTCAAGCAGCCTTTTGGAATATTCATCATTGTTGAGTTTGGCTATTCACGATCATTTAAATAGGTTGGACGATAACGACGATTGAATGAGATCAAACAATCCAAATGATCCTCATTTTAGGGGAAGATTGATTGATTTAGGCGAAAACATGGCAGTTTAAAGAGAATTAAAATCAATTCAAAAGATTAAGATCAACATGTCTTTTTTAAGCAGAGATCTCAATGTATCAATCTATTTTAAAAATCATGCTAGCGCTTATTGGATTGACTGCTGGATGTACATATGCCAATGAATTTAAATTAAAAAGTACCGATATTTCTCAAGGTGTATTGATGAAAGATACCTTTGAATTTAACGGTTTTGGCTGTTCAGGTGCAAACAAATCTCCACAGCTTTCTTGGAGTGGTGCACCAAAAGGAACACAGGCTTATGCAATTATGGCTTATGATCCAGATGCGCCAACGGGGAGTGGATGGTGGCATTGGCAAGTGGTGAATATTCCTGTTGAAGTCACTTCAGTTCCATCGGGCGATGGCAAAATTAAAGCGCAAGGTGTGATTAATGTCAGGAATGACTATGGTCAGCAGGGCTTTGGTGGAGCATGTCCACCCCAAGGTCATGGTGTGCATCGCTATCAATTTACGGTGTATGCTCTTTCCAAAAAACTGGAATTGCCAGTAGATGCATCAGGTGCGTTGACGGGTTATATGGTGAAGGTGAATGCCTTAGCATCAAGTACGATAGAAGCACACTATAAAAGATAAAATATCCCCATTATTTCTGAGTCATTGAACCAATGGCTCAAGAGTTTTTGCTAACCTTGAGGGTATAACCCTCTATTTTTTATATGTTTGACTTATGGATCATCTGATTGGTGTTGCTAAAAAGGTCATTAAAAATCGCTCAGGATTACCTTTTTCAGTTTATTCCTCTTATAAAGAACAGAAAATTAGCAATGTTCCGATTCTCAAACCATTACTTATTTTTATCCTCAGTGGAAGTAAACAATTAGGGCATTCGAGATCGATAGCGTGTTCAGCAGGCAGTTTTGTATTTTTATCAAATAGTGATCAAATTAATATACGCAATGTCCCCATGCAACAAGAGTATTTTGCAGTATTGATTGATTTTGAAAATGAGGATTTTTCTGAGCTTCCTAAAAGTCCTGAACCCTATAAAAAATATGTTCAAGGCGAAATAAATCCGATACTTGCTAGCGCATTATGCCAATTTATGGAATTTGCATTAATCGCACCTACGCAAATCATGCGGCTCAGAAAAAGAGAAATACTCGAGATTATTTATCATTCTGGTCATCAGGATATTACTCATCTTGTAAAGCCTCCAAGTTTAACGATTCAAGTCCAGTCGATGATTTTAAACGATATTTCTAATGACTGGTCTGTAGATTTAATCGCTTCAAATTTATGTATGAGCGCTTCAACATTAAGGCGTAAGCTTAAAAGTGAAGGGTATTATATCCAAGATATTCGTCATCGAGCGCGCTTAGGTTATGGATTACATTTGTTACAAACAACGCAACTGCATATTGGCATGATCGCAGAACAATGTGGTTATCAATCCCAATCACGATTTACAGAGCAGTTCAAACGTCTTTTTGGAATGACACCGCGTGCAATCCGTAAAACGAAACATATTGAATGAATTGCTTATTTGTATTTGATCTAAATTCTAAGTGGTGTATTTCGCTAAGTCAGGAACATCTTTTTAAGGTATAAGAGTGAGGAACGCGGGTGCTAGTGATTTCTGAATAAACTACAAATATAACTTAGGTCTATATAGAATGTTTGGCATTATTTATGCTTAAATACGCGCATTACAGGAGAGAAGTCACCCATAGGCTCGCCGAAGGAGCAACGACCCCGGAAACTCTCAGGCAAAAGGACTGTAATCTCAATAAAAATCTGGAGAGAAATCACCTGCATTGCGTGATTCACCGAAGGAGGAAAATATGTAGCCATACCAGTGTTGCTACATATTGAAGCTCTCAGGTACATAGACAGATGGGGCATATTTACTCACTTATGGAATTGGGTGGTCATATGTCGCATCTCGCAACTGACACGTTCAGCTTTCTTAGTTGTTACAACTTCCGAACTTTCCCATTAGGTTCTCAAGCACTGTCTTAAACTTTAAGGCGGTTTAGCTGCATGCTGTCTGAAATTTGACATGCCTAAACCTTAAACAGTGTATTTTTGAGAAATGAGTAAATTTTCTGCAATTAACTGCCTTTTCGGGTGAAGGACTGAGGAATTTGTCATGGCGTCAACAATTCGTTTTACCGCTGAGCATGAATGGTTACGTTTGGAAGAAGACGGTAGCATTACCGTGGGGATTACTGAGCATGCACAAGATGCTTTAGGTGATGTGGTTTATATTGAATTACCAGAACTTAAAGCCTACAGCAAAGGTGAAGAAGTTGCTGTGATCGAGTCGGTAAAAGCTGCAAGTAACATTGATATGCCACTCTCTGGTGAAGTTTTAGAAATCAATGAAGAATTGGTCAATGCACCAGAAACTGTGAATGAAGATGCAATGGGCGCAGGCTGGTTCTTCCGTATGAAAGCGGATGATGCTGCTGCATTTGCTGAATTGTTTGACCAAGATGCTTATGAAGCGTTCATCAATTCTTAAGGGGGCAGCATGAGCATTAATTTTACCAATATCAACAGCTTTGTTGAACGCCATATTGGCCCGACTGCGGCTGAACAACAACACATGCTCGATGCACTGGGTTATAGCGACCTTGACGCATTGATGGCAGCGGTAATTCCAGATTCAATCAAAAATACCAGTGTTTTAGAAAGCACAGACGGTGTGAGCGAAGAACACGCGTTGGCAGAACTCAAAGCCATTGCTCAGAAAAACCAGATTTTCCGTAGCCATATTGGTCAGGGTTATTACCCAACCCATACGCCTGCACCAATTTTGCGTAACTTGTTGGAAAATCCAGCATGGTACACCGCTTATACACCGTACCAACCTGAAATTTCTCAAGGTCGTCTAGAAGCACTGTTAAACTTCCAGACCATGATTGCAGATTTGACTGGTTTGTCGATTTCAAATGCATCTTTGCTTGATGAAGCAACTGCTTGTGCAGAAGCCATGACCTTCTGTAAGCGTGTTTCTAAAAACAAAAAAGCCAACAAATTCTTTGCATCATTGCACTGCCATCCACAAACTTTAGATGTTTTACGTACTCGTGCTGAACCACTGGGTATCGAAGTTGTGGTCGGTGATGAGCAACAAGTTGCTGACTTTGCTGAATTCTTCGGTGTGTTGTTGCAATACCCTGCAAGTACAGGTGAAGTGTATGACTACGCGGCTTTGGTTGAAAAAGTTCATGCAGTCAATGCTTTAGTTGCAGTATCGGCTGACTTGTTGGCATTAACCGTATTGAAAGCGCCAGGTGAATGGGGTGCAGACGTTGCGATTGGTACAGCTCAGCGTTTTGGTGTGCCGATGGGCTTTGGTGGTCCACACGCAGCTTACTTTGCAACCAAAGATGCCTACAAACGTGACATGCCAGGTCGTGTTGTGGGGATGTCGGTTGACCGTTTAGGCAAGCCTGCACTGCGTTTGGCATTGCAAACCCGTGAACAGCATATCCGCCGTGAAAAAGCGACCAGTAACATCTGTACTGCTCAAGTGTTGCTTGCCAATATTGCCAGCATGTATGCGGTTTATCATGGTCCACAAGGCTTGAAAGATATTGCTGAACGTACCCATGCGCTGACTGCAATTTTGGCTCAAGGTTTAAAACAGTTGGGTGTGAGCGTGAGCAATGCTGCATTCTTCGATACATTGACCTTGACTCAGGTTGATACAGCAGCGGTACTTGCAGCAGCACGCGCACAAGAAATTAACTTGCGCGAAATCGATGCGACTCAAGTGGGTATCTCACTTGATGAAACCACGACACCAGATCACGTTGTTGCGCTTTGGGCATTGTTTGCTCAAGGTCAAACTGCACCTGAATTTGAAGCAGTTGCAGCAGCTTATACGTCTGCATTGCCAGCAGCGTTGCTTCGGGAAAGCGCGATTTTGCAACACGCCATTTTTAACACGCATCACAGCGAAACCGAGTTAATGCGTTATCTGCGCCGTTTGGCAGATAAAGACTTGGCACTTGATCGCAGCATGATTCCACTGGGTTCATGCACCATGAAATTGAATGCAGCAAGCGAAATGTTGCCAATTACATGGCCTGAATTTGGCAATCTGCATCCGTTTGCACCGATTTCTCAAGCTCAAGGCTATGTAGAAATGGTGAAACAGCTTGAGCAAATGTTGTGTGCTGCAACAGGTTACGACGCGATTTCACTTCAGCCAAACGCAGGTTCACAAGGTGAATATGCAGGTTTGTTGGCAATTCGTGCCTACCACGCGAGCCGTGGCGAAGGTCAACGTAACATCTGCTTAATTCCACAGTCTGCACACGGAACCAACCCAGCGACTGCCAGCATGGCAGGTATGAAAGTTGTGGTTGTGGCGTGTGATGAAAACGGTAACGTTGATGTTGAAGACTTGCGTAGCAAAGCTGATCAACACAGCCAAGACCTTGCAGCCTTAATGATCACTTACCCGTCAACACACGGTGTATTTGAACATGCAGTCCGTGAAATCTGTGACATCGTGCATGCGCATGGTGGTCAGGTGTATATCGATGGCGCAAACATGAATGCGATGGTGGGCTTGTGTGCACCAGGTCAGTTTGGTGGTGATGTATCTCACTTGAACTTGCATAAAACCTTCTGTATTCCACATGGTGGTGGTGGACCAGGTGTTGGTCCAATCGGTGTCAAAGAACACTTGAAACCATTTATGCCAGGTCACAGCTATCATTTAGAGCGTAAAACCGATGCAGTCAGCGCTGCGCCGTTTGGTAGTGCCAGCATTTTACCAATCACTTGGATGTACATCCGTATGATGGGCGGAAAAGGTTTACGTCAGGCATCTGCAATGGCGATTCTGAATGCAAACTATGTGGCAAAACGTTTGAATGCTGCTTACCCAGTGTTGTACACAGGTAGCCATGATTTGGTTGCGCACGAATGTATTTTGGATTTACGTGGTCTGAAAGACAGCAGTGGTATTACGGTAGATGACGTGGCAAAACGTCTGATCGACTTTGGTTTCCATGCACCAACCATGTCATTCCCAGTTGCGGGTACGCTCATGGTTGAGCCAACTGAAAGTGAAAGTTTGTATGAGCTTGAGCGTTTCATTAATGCCATGAACAAAATTGCCGAAGAAATTCAGCAAGTGACCACAGGCGAGTTGGATGCACAAGACAATCCATTGAAAAATGCACCACATACTGCACAAGAATTGACAGGTGAGTGGTCACATCCATACTCACGTGAACAAGCGGTCTATCCACTTCCTGAATTGGTTGAAAGCAAATACTGGTCTCCAGTTGGTCGTGTCGACAACGTCTATGGCGACCGTAACCTGATTTGTTCTTGCCCAAGCATCAGCAACTATGAGGACTAAGCATGTCTGAATTAAAAAATACGCCATTGGCGGCGCTGCATATTGAGCAAGGCGCAAAAATGGTGCCGTTTGCAGGCTACAACATGCCTGTACAGTATGCGGCTGGTGTCTTGAAAGAACATTTACATACCCGTGAACACGCAGGTCTGTTTGATGTCTCGCACATGGGTCAGGTGTTTTTACGTGGTGAAAATGCGGCGCGTGCTTTAGAAAGTCTTGTGCCTGTCGATATTATCGATTTGCCTGAAGGTATGCAGCGTTATGCGTTGTTTACCAATCCGCAAGGCGGCATTCTGGATGACTTAATGGTGGCACGTCTGTCTCAGGACGAGTTGTACCTCGTGGTGAATGCTGCATGTAAAGAGCAAGACTTGGCACATCTACGTGCGCACTTGGCGGATCAATGCGAAATCGTCGAGCAATTTGCTGAACGTGCGTTGTTGGCATTGCAAGGGCCTGAAGCGGCAACTGTCTTGGCACGTTTAAACCCAGAAGTGGCTGAAATGCGCTTCATGCAAATCAAACGTGTACAGTTAAACGGTGCTGAATGCATCGTCAGCCGTACAGGTTATACAGGTGAAGATGGCTACGAAATTTCAGTCGCAAGTGCCGATGTGGAAGCATTGGCAAAAGCGCTGATTGCTGAGCCTGAAGTCGCCTTGATTGGTTTGGGTGCTCGTGATTCATTGCGTTTGGAAGCAGGTTTATGTCTGTATGGTCATGACATGAATGAAACCACAACCCCTGTTGAAGCAAACCTCCTTTGGGCGATTTCTAAAGTTCGTCGTGCAGGTGGTGCGCGTGAGGGTGGCTATGCAGGTGCTGCAACCATTCAAGCGCAAATGCAGCAAGGTGTGGCCAAAAAACGTGTTGGTTTTCAGATTCTTGATCGTATGCCAGTCCGTGAAAGTGCTGAAATTGTCGATCAGGATGGGCAGTTACTGGGTCAAGTGACCAGTGGTGGTTTTGCACCAAGCTTGTCTAGCCCGATTGCCATGGGTTATATCGAGATCGCACATGCTGCTGAAGGCACTGAGCTGTTTGCCAAAGTGCGTAATAAACTTGTACCAATGAAAGTCGTGAAAATGCCTTTTGTTGCACAACGTTATTATCGTGGTTAATTAAGTGTTAAGAAAAAAGCCCGATACTCGCATCGGGCTTTTTTTATGGAAAATCTGCTCGAAAAATGGAGTTTTTATTCAGTAAATTCGTTGAAACAGTTAAGCTGATGATAAATTGTACGACCAGTCATACGAAATAATTGCTGCTAAAAATTGATCGGCGTATGCTGAAATAAAATACGAAGCCAAGGTTTAAGCGATGTATTTATTAGAAGAAATTTTTAAAAACCATAAGCATCTCTATTCGGAAAAGTTCAATTTGAGAATGCAACGGGGACTCAGTTGGTTAAGAAAAGCCAAAGAGCTTGATCAGGATGTGGATTTACAGTTTGTGAGTTTGTGGATCGCATTTAATGCGGTTTATGCTGAAAATCTACAGGAAACTTTGGATGAAGATCAGCAGCATCTCAGGCAATTTTTGCTCAGATTATATGGGGTAGATCAGGAGCGACGTATTGAGCGTTATGTCTGGAAAAACTGTAGTCGAAGTATTATTGACTGGTCAAATCATCCTTACTTTGATCAGAAGCAGTGGGATTTTCAAAATCAAAAAATTGATAAACAGGCATGGCAAACACATTCTATTTTAAATCAACAACGTGTACAGCAAGCCCTTGCTGAACATGATACTGTGGAATTATTACTGATTGTTTTTAGTCGGCTCTATACTTTGCGAAATCAAATTGTACATGGTGGCTCAGCCTATAACAGTGAGATTATGCGCCGACATCTTAGAATTGCCAGTCAGGTATTAATGACTTTACTCACCCAGTTTATACATGTTTTTCTTGAACATGGTCATGAACTAGATCGAGAAAAGCCATTTTATCCGATGGTTCAGGTGTGTTGAGCGGTTTTGGCTTGTCGACCATAACAGATGAAGTCGAGTAGGGCGAAGCTACTGCAAAATACGGCCAGCCCTAAACCTGCTAAACAAGTGTACATCCAGCCACCATGATTCCATGCATAAGTGCCCAGTGCTGAACCTGTGGCTGCGCCTGCAAAATACAGTGTCATATAAATAGAGTTTAGGCGCGATTTTGCAGTGGGGCGAATCCGAAAAATAATGTTCTGATTGCAAGAGTGTACAAAAGCCAGTCCTAAGTTGGCTGTTGCAAAGCCCGCAATGTAAAGCCAAATACTGTAGCTAGAGAAGTAGAACATTAGCCAGCTTGAAAGCAGGAGTACACAGCCCAACGTGGTAAATAACGTGCCATAGCCGCGATCAGCATATTTGCCCACATACTGTGCTGACAGTGCGCCAAACACTCCCACTAAGCTGACCATTCCAATCAATGAATCAGCTAAATGAAATGGCGTTGCCGATAAATACACAGCAATCGTCGAGTAAATTACACTCATTGAAGCAAATGCACCTGCACCGACATAGGCACGAAAATTCAGGCGACGCTCCTCAATCATCAATGTTGCCATCGACTTGAAGATTTCACGATAAGGCATCTGTTGGCGCATGGTGTAGGGGAGTTCGCGTTTGAGTTGATACGCCAAGCCGAAAATCAAAATCGCACTCATGATATAAATCAGTTTCCAGTGAAATAAGTTGGACAGTAAGCCTGACAAACTGGTTGAGAGCAAAATGCCAACCAGTAGGCCACTCATCAGGAAGCCAACCACTTCGCCAATTTTTTCAGGTTTAACCGTCATGGTGGCAAATGGAATTAAAACCTGTGCTGCGACTGAAAATAATCCTGTCATCATGGTGCCGAGCCAAAGCATAGGTAGATTGATGGCACAGGCGCAAAGGCATAAGCCTATACCCGCCAACCCCATCAGCGTTGGAATGAATTTGCGTTTATCGGCAATATCGCCGAGCGGCACAATCAGCAACAAACCTAAAGCATAAGAAAGTTGAGCGAGTGTGACAGTGAGCTGTGCTTGAGCGGCATCGACCTGAAAATATTGCTGAATTGAGTGAATTAAAGGTTGGCTAAAATAATTTGCCCCTGCGGTTAAGCCACAAGCCAACGCCATCAGCCACAGCAGTTTTTTGTTTTGACTAATATCGGAAATTTCATGCATACACTGTCTCAGCAATCAAAAAGTATAGGCGGTTGCTTCAACTTCAAACAACATACGATTTAAAGCGAGTCCCGAAACAGGAATAAGGGTACACGCAGGAAAGGCGTGATTACGCCATAATTGCTGCATAATCTCAATTAAAACAGCATGTTTTTCAGTAGTATGCTCAACAATCAGCACCCGCAATACAGCAATATCATGTAATTTTGCATGGGCAGCAGCCAAAGCTGTTTCAAGGTTGCGAAAGGCTTGCCAGACTTGTTGGGCGAAGATCGGAGATAATTCACCATCGATGCTTTCGCCGCCTTGCCCTGCAACATGCACAATCCGCTTAAAATTTTGCACACTGACGACATGGCTGTAAGCAAATGGTTCTGGGTTGTAGAGTTGTTCGGGATTGATGATTTGAATAAGCTTGTTATTTTTTAAGATGCTAGTTTTCATTGGAGTGATACTGACTTAGTTTTGGTCATGCTAGTATCAAAGCTCAAGTTAGCTTGAGGTCAAGAAAAATGTCAGAAAACTCTGCTCAAGTCTTTATTACGATTGGTGAATTGGCAAAACGCAGTGGTGTAAGTGTGGCAACCCTTCGTTTTTATGAAGAAAAACAACTGATTTGGAGTACCCGAACCAATGGCAATCAGCGTCGTTATTTGCGGGCAATGCTGCGTCGAGTTGCGATTATTAAAGTCGCGCAATCCGTTGGAATTTCTTTGGATGAAATCCGTCAGGCATTTACAGTGTTGCCCGATCATCGGGTGGCATCGAAACAAGACTGGCAAAACATGTCGAGTGTCTGGAAAACTCAACTCGATGAGAAAATTCAAACCTTGTTACAGTTAAGGCAGCAATTGGATTGGTGTATTGGATGTGGTTGTTTATCTTTAGATCAATGCCCATTGCGAAATCCAGATGATTATCTGGCAAAGCAATCTGCGGGAGCGCATTTCCAGCAGATTTTGGCATTGCTTGATGCTAATGTTTTAGACGATGCTTACTTAGACTGATCAGCATAATTCCAATAATGTTGAGTCCACAGCCAAGCCATTGCCATGCATTAAGATGCTCATTTAAAAATAAAACAGCCAATAAAATGGTCAATATTGGCCCAATCGCAGCAATCATGGCGGATTGTGATGCACCAATACGGGCAATACTTTGCATCAGTAAAACGGTAGGCAGTACCGTTACGAATAAACCCAGTCCAATTCCATAAGCCCAAACCCCGATCGGAAGTTGTGTGACAAGCTGCAATGGGTGTGGTGTTGCCAGTAGAAAATGTACCAGTGTGCCAATGCACGCAATGCTGAGCGCGAGTCCTGTGAAATTTGAAGCACCAAATTTTTCAATCAGTCGAGGTGTTAGAAGTAGGTAGCAAGCAAAGGCAATAGCGCTGGCAAACACTAAACTGGCACCTAACCAAAAATTGCTCTGCATTGGTGCATGATTTTGCTCTTGGAGCATCACAATCACCGTGCCTCCATAACTTAGCAAAATGGCAATATACGCTTTTAGTCGTAAGGGTTGTTTGTAAATCAGGCTCGATGCGATCACGGTCAAAGTGGGGTACAAAAATAAGATGATTCGCTCTAAAGAAGCGCTAATGTACATCAAACCGATAAAGTCGAGCCAACTGGCAAAGTAATAACCGAGTAAGCCTGAGAGGATGAGAAGCCCCCAGTCTTTTACCTCAAGTCTTTGTCTTTGCTTGCGAAAGTACCATGCGATGATTAAGAAAAAAGGCAGTGCGCTGCCCATACGAAGTGCCATCAAGACAGTGGCATCTACCTGAGATGACAAGGCGTAGGCTTGTTTAATAAAAATGGCTTTTGAACTAAATAAAAATGCAGCACAGAGCGCAAAAACAGAGCCAATTTGATTGCGTGAGAATGAGATAGGCATGAAATATGGTGAAGAATTGATCTTCAATGGAGTGAGGCAAAACTCTACTATTTTATACGCTTGAGTCACTATTAATAAGCATTAAATGGAAATATGCTCATTTATTAAATAAATAATGGGTGGTATTTTTTAAAAGTTTGATTAGAATCCAATCAATCCGAATCAAAAATGGGAGAAACATTGCAGTTCGCGATGTTTTTAACACTGAAACTAGCCTGAGGAACATGCTCAATGCAAATCGGAATTCCTATGGAAACAGTTGCTGGAGAGAGTCGAGTTGCTGCGACCCCTGAAACTGTAAAGAAGTTGGTTGGCGCTGGTCATCGCGTAGTCATTGAAAAAGATGCTGGTGCTAAAGCCGCATATTTAAATGATGCTTATACGCAGGTTGGCGCAACAATAGCTGAAGATGCCTATCAAGGCAGTCAGATTATTTTGAAAGTTCGTGCACCCCAAGCGGATGAAATCAGCAAGATTTCTGCGAACACAGCCGTTATTGCAATGTTTGACCCGTATCGCAATACGGAACTTGAACAGTTTGCCACCCAACAGATTTCTGCATTTGCATTGGAATTGTTGCCTCGAACCTTATCTCGTGCGCAAAACATGGACGTCTTGTCCTCTCAGGCAAACTTGGCAGGTTATAAATCAGTTTTACTTGCTGCCAATGAATATCAGCGTATGTTCCCTATGCTCATGACCGCAGCGGGTACCGTAAAACCTGCACGTGTGGTGGTGATGGGTGTCGGTGTGGCAGGTCTGCAAGCGATTGCGACCGCAAAGCGTTTAGGTGCAGTGGTTGAAGCAACCGATTTGCGTCCAACTGCTAAAGATCAGGTTGAATCTTTAGGTGGGAAATGGCTTGACGTGCCAATGTCTGAGGAAGAGCAACAGCGTGCTGCGGATGCGGCAAAAAATGGCTATGGCTGGACACCGGGTGAGCAATACATTAAAGATCAGGCTGCCATTGTCGATAAAGCGGTTGCTAATGCAGACATCGTCATTACCACAGCACTTTTGCCAGGGCGTAATGCACCGCGTTTAATCAAAGCGGAAACTGTTGCCAAAATGAAAGCAGGTTCTGTGATTCTGGACATGGCGGTAGAAACAGGTGGTAACGTCGAAGGTTCAAAAGTTGGTGAAACCGTGACCACTGAAAATGGCGTGAAAATTCTGGGTGTACCGAATATTCCAGCCACTGTAGCAACTGAAGCTTCGGCACTCTATGCCCGTAACGTTTTTAATTTCCTTGAAACACTTTTTGATAAAGATAAAAACTTCTTGATTAATCAGGAAGATGAAATTCAAAAAGCCTTATTGGTTACTCATGGCGGCACACTGCTGTTCAAGCGCGGTTAAGGGGAATTCTCATGGTTGAAACCATTACGATTTTTGTGTTGGCGATTTTTGTCGGTTACTACGTGGTTTGGGGGGTAACGCCTGCTTTGCATACGCCGTTGATGGCGGTGACCAATGCGTTGTCATCGATCATTGTGGTCGGTGCAATGTTGCAAACTGTGGGTATGCCTGCATTGGGTATTGAAGCCAATGTGCAATTCCAAAGCATTAACGTGGTCAGTGTGCTGGGTGCGATTGCGGTGTTTCTTGCCAGTATTAATATTTTTGGTGGCTTTGCGGTGACTGCGCGCATGCTGGAAATGTTTAAACCAAAGCAAAAAAATAAAGAGGGCGGCTAAATGGAATTTATTCGAGCGAATGCAGATTGGTTCTACCTCATCGGTGCTGTCCTCTTTATTTTAACGCTACGTGGTTTGTCGAGTCCGAAAACTGCAATTAAGGGTAACCGTTACGGCATGATCGCGATGGCAATCGCGGTATTGAGTACCTTTTTTGTTGCAGATCATCCTGTGGTTTGGATGATTGGTGGCGCGATGGTGTTGGGTGCGGTGGTCGGTATTGCTCGTGCACGTACTGTTCCAATGACACAAATGCCTGAAACTGTGGCGTTAATGCACTCTTTGGTGGGTTTATCTGCGGTGTTGATCGCAGTGGCAGCCATTTTGCATAACAACCAACTTTCAGTTTTATTTGAACAAAATGAAGCAGCGTTAACTGCCGCAGGTGTTCAACATGCACACATGAGCAAAGTTCATTTATTTGAATTGTTTGTGGGGTGTTTTGTTGGTGCGATTACCTTTACAGCTTCAGTCTTTGCTTATGGCAAACTGGCTGCGAAAAAATGGGCAAAAACCATTGCAGGTGCTTGGGTCAAACCTGTACAGGCAACTTTATTTGTTGCGATGTTGGCATGTGGTTTTTACTTCTTTAGCACGGGTAGCATGCCTGCATTCTGGGCAATGACCGCACTTGCACTTGCACTCGGTTGGGTCTGGATTGCCCCTGTGGGTGGTGGTGATATGCCAGTGGTGGTATCACTTCTCAACTCATTCTCAGGTTGGGCGGCAGCAGGAATTGGCTTCACTCTTGA
This sequence comes from Acinetobacter sp. ME22, assembly GCF_022012315.1. NCBI lineage: Bacteria > Pseudomonadati > Pseudomonadota > Gammaproteobacteria > Moraxellales > Moraxellaceae > Acinetobacter > Acinetobacter sp. ME22. The sequence goes on along the minus strand of NZ_JAKLTL010000003.1, from coordinate 257,516 downwards.
AAACAACATGCTAATCGTCGCAGGTTCATTGGTTGGTTCATCAGGTGCGATTCTGTCTTACATTATGTGTAAAGCCATGAACCGTAACATCCTCAATGTGTTGTTTGGTGGAGCGATGGGCGGTGCAGCAACTGGTGCAAAAGCATCTGGTGAGCAAGTACAACGTAACTACCGTTCAGGTTCAGCAGATGATGCAGGCTTCCTGATGTCAAATGCCGATAGCGTGGTGATTGTTCCGGGTTATGGTATGGCACAAGGTCGTGCACAAAACGCAGTCAAAGAATTGGCAAACTTGCTTAAAGAGCATGGCGTGAAGGTTCGTTTTGCGATTCACCCTGTGGCAGGTCGTATGCCGGGTCACATGAACGTATTGTTGGCAGAGGCCGATGTGCCGTATGAAGACATCTTGGAAATGGACGAGATTAACTCAGACTTTCCTGCAACCGATGTGGTGTTGGTGATTGGTGCCAATGATGTAGTGAACCCTGCGGCAAAAGATGATCCAAATTCACCGATCTATGGCATGCCAATTTTGGAAGCACATAAAGCGCGGACTATCTTGGTGATCAAACGCTCTATGGCAACAGGTTATGCAGGTTTGGACAATGACTTGTTCTATAATGAAAAAACCATGATGGTATTTGGCGATGCGAAGAAAGTGGTTGAAGATATGACCAAAGCCATTAATGGTACAGGTCACTAATCGCAATTCGCTCACATTCAAAGAAACCACCTTCGGGTGGTTTTTTGTTGGGTATGAATTTGATTAAAATACAGCTTTAAAGAATTAAATTGATTTGAAAATGAAAAAAACAACACTTTGCTTTCTAGGATGTTTATTGAGCTTTTCGCTACAGGCACAACGCTTCGAAATAAAAAATGCATCTAAGTTTTATGATGCAAAAATAGATGTGGGTTGTGAACAAAAAGAGTGCTCAGGGCATGCCAAAATTGAGTTATATAAAAAGGGTCAAAAGCAGGTCTTTCAACGCTTTGAGTCGGATGGTTTAAGCATGGAACTCGATCAGCATGGAAAGCCGTCTTCAAATATTGTGCAAATGTATGGTGAGCAAAGTGCATTGATATTTGATGATTTTAATTTCGATGGACAGCAGGATTTGGCGATTCGAAGTGGTGATGATGGGCCTTATGGTGGACCAACTTATGATATTTACGTCTTTAATCGGACACGCCATGCGTTTGTTTTGAGTGCAGAACTTTCAGATCTAACCCAAGAAAACTTGGGGATGTTTTCTGTAGATGCAAAGCACAAACGTCTTGAAGTCATGAATAAAAGTGGCTGTTGTTGGCATCTTTGGCAACAATATCAAGTTGTACCAAACAAAGGTTTAAAACTGGTCTATACGCGTGAAGAAGATGCGATGTCGACGATGGGTGAGAAAGTGATTGTGACTGAGCGAAAACTGATTCAAGGTAAATGGAAAACGACAGTGAAAAAATACCCAATCAAAACTTACTATGGCGAATAATTTAAATTTTTCTTGTATTGATTATTTATTTTTACTAAATGGAAATTTTAAACAACTGTATTTGTTTATATTTTTAAATAATTGATTTAATTTTTATCAGTATTAATTAAATCATTGCTTTTGCATTTATTTTTATGAATTTGGCACCAATATAACAAGATTTTAAATTCATTATTGAGAAAGATTATTAATAAGTTTAATATTTGCAAACAATTTTACGCTGATATTTTTTAGATTTTATGAATAAACCTTTCTTGTTTGTGCCAAGCAGTTTGGCTTTGGCGCTGATGGCGATCACACAGCCTGTTTTTGCCGACGATAATGTGCTTCCAACCATTACTGTTGCTGCAAATAAGACTGTAAAAGACAGTTATGTGGCGACCACAACTCAAAGTTTGAAATCTGAACAACCCCTGTTTAAAACTGCAAAATCGGTTTCTGTGGTGACGCGTGAACAGATTCAAGAAAAACAGGCGATGAGTTTGACCGATGCGATTCAAGGGGTGTCGGGTGTAATCTCTGCGCCATTGGGTCGTCGTGGTTCAGATGATTTTATTATTCGTGGTCAACTGTCTTCCGATGCAATTTATGTCGATGGTTTGCGTCAGGCGCAAGCTTCTGATTCTGCAAGTAATATTACAGGTCTAGAGCGTATTGAAGTGGTGAAAGGGCCAGATTCGATGGACTTTGGGCAAACTGCACCAGGGGGAATCGTCAATCTGGTCACAAAACGTCCTGTTCAGGATAATTTTAATCAGGTTGATGTACGTTATGGGAGTGATAACTTGCGTCAGGTTGGTTTCGACACCAACCATACCATTGAAGGTTCTGACAAGGCTGCATGGCGTTTAAATGCGACCTATTCTGATCAGGACGATCCGACAGATTATGTTTATTTTAAAAACTTTTATATCTCGCCATCTTATAATTTTGATCTAGGTGATCAAACTGATCTGTCTGTAATCGCAAGTTATAGTCACAAGGAATACGTTCGTCAGCAAGGTTTACCTGTCTATGGCAGTATTTTGTCGAATAGCAATGGTTCGGTAAATCGTCATTTATTTATTGGTGAACCGAGTGTAGATCCATATATTTCAGATGTTTATCGAATTGGCTATAACTTTAAGCATGTGTTTGATAATGGCTGGACATTTAAACAGAACTTTGCTGTTCAAAAATCACGTTTAGATGGTCAAGGGGTATTTATTAGTAAATCAACCGCAACCAGTAGCACCATTACCCGTCAAGGGCGTGATCAGCATTATGATGATCTCAATGTCAGTATCGACAACAATGTTGCGAATACTTTTGAGATTGCAGGTATGCAGCATCATATTATGCTTGGCCTAGATGCGATGCATGATACCCGTGATGTATGGAACTATAACTGTACCATTAGTTCTTTAAATATTTATTCGCCAAGTTATACCAGTAAAGATTGGTGCGCGACCAAAACCTTGCGTAGTGATAGTGTTGAAACGACACTGCAAACCATGGGCTTGTATTTTAGAGACAAGATTGATGTTACTGATCGCTTTAATGTGAATTTAGGTTTGCGTCATGACTGGGCTTCAGTCGATGCCAAAAGCCATTATGATGGCTCAAAGGACAGTAAAGATAGCCATGCATTTTCAGGAAGTATTGCGGGACTGTATACCTTTAATGACTGGGTTTCGCCTTATGTGAGTTATTCGACATCGTTCTTACCTGTGACTGATGTGGATGTTAATGGTAATGTCTTTGATCCTGAAAAAGCCAAACAATATGAAGTCGGCTTTAAATTTCAAGCATTGGATCAACGTTTGCAGGCAAGTTTAGCGTGGTTTGATCTCACTCGTTTCAATGTGGTATCGGCTGATGCAAATGGAGATAATTACCAGACAGGTGAGGAAAACACCCAAGGGATCGAAACAGAATTAACTGCACGCGTGTTGCCAAATTGGGTGGTTAGTGCCAACTATACCTATTTGCCGACTGCACGTATCATAGATAATGAAATTGCAAGCTATATTGGTAAACGCTTAAACAATGTTTCAAAGCAAATGTTCAACTTGTCTACCCGTTATGAATTTAACCAAGGTGCATTGAATGGTTGGTTTATTGGTGGCGGTGTGCGTAGCGAGTCGAAGAAAAGCAGCTATAAATATGACTACACCATTCCGGGGTATGCATTATTTGATGCTGAAGTCGGCTATAAGGCTCGTAACTGGCAAGCGAGTGTCAATGCAAAAAATATTTTCAACACTGAGTACTATGCAGGTGGTGTAAGTAATTATGTCGTGACCTTGGGGGATGAGCGTCAGGTTAATTTAAACTTGAGCTTCAAATTCTGATCTTGGTATTAGATGTAAAAAAAGCGACTCATTTGAGTCGCTTTTTTAATTTTTTATGCTACTGACGCATCTGGAGTGCGCCATAAGCTTTCTAAATCATAGAATTTACGTGCGGTTGGTAGCATCACGTGTACTACAACATAACCGAGATCGATTAAGATCCACTCAGCATCACGTTCGCCTTCGATACCGATTGGGCGAAAGCCTGCTTTACGCGCTTCTTCTGCGACGTTGTCTGCAAGGGCTTTTACGTGGCGAGTTGATGTGCCGCTAGCAATCACGATCGCATCTGCGACATTGCTGATGCTGCTGACATCAAGTTCAATAATATCTTTGGCTTTTACATCTTGAAGGGCATTACGGATGGCATTCAAGCAAGCGCTCACATCTTGAGTTTGTGTATCTACCACTGCGTGGTTGTGAGAATTAGAAGCGCCGGGCGATGGTTCTAAATTCATAAGAGGTATGTTTGTCCTGACAATTACTCACTGTGAACTATAGCCTTTTTGCGCCAAAAATTCAAATTTTGCTACGAAATGATCAGGATATATTTGCAAAAAATTGTGTTTTCCACGCAAAACTCTGTTCTGAGTGATTGCTTGGTTTATATTCAGCAGCGACATAACCCTGATAGTTGCTGTGTTTAAGCCAATAGAAAATTTTATTGAATGCGATTTCACCCGTATTCGGTTCGTGGCGGTTTGGGCAATCTGCAAATTGAATATGTCCAATTTGAGTAATATTCTCTTGCAAGCCTTCAAGGACATCTTCACCCATCATTGCCATGTGGTAGCAGTCATATTGCATTTTTAGCGCAGGGTTATTCACTACATCCATCATGTCTTGAGCTTGGGCAATATTTTGAATCAGAAAGCGCGGCATATCTGTACCATTGACCATTTCAAAGACAGGTTGAATGTGATAATCCGTCAAGATATGAGCAGCAAGTTTCAGATTTTTCGATAGAATTTCTAAACAGGGCAGTAAGTCGGCATCAATGGGTTGTTTACCTGCTAAAAGGTTAACACTCGGAACATTCAGCAATGTCGCATAGCGAACTGCATGCTGCACAGCATGGTAAAATTCGCGTTCACGCCCAGGAATGCCCGCCAAGCCGTTTCCACCTTGCATGAGGTCACCGACTGGTGCATTAATCAAGCATAATGATAGCTGATGCTGTTCAAGTTGTTGTCGAATCTGTTCGATACTGAGTTCATAAGGAAACTGAATTTCCACATGATCAAAACCATGTTTCCGAGCCAGTGCAAAACGCTCAATCAGTGGGACTTCAGTGAAAATCATGGACAAGTTGACGGCAAGTTTATTCATGTTTTATTCCTCCGCCGTAGCAGGTTGCTTGACCTGCTCAATTATTGTGGATAAATCCTGTTCAGCATAACCATGTTGCTGGTGGTTTTTCAGTTGTTGTAATGCACGTTCTGCAACAGGAATATCCAGTTGATATTGCTGTGCTAAAGACACGGCATTTTGTAGGTCTTTACTGAGGGTTTGTACTTTCCATTGTACAGGTTGATACTGGGCGGTTGCCATACGTAGAGCTAAAATTTGAAAGGGTTTGGAGTCGGCAAAACCATTGGCTAAGGCAGGCGCGAGAAGTCGAGTATCCACGCCCGCTTGTTCTGCCAGCGCAACAGCCTCGGCAATCAGTGTGCTATTTGCTGCGACAATCAGTTGGTTACAGATTTTGGTGGCCTGACCTGTTCCGACATCACCCATGCGTGTGACACGTTGTGAAAGTGCGGCATAAAGCGGTTGGAGTTGCGTAATGATCTCAGCGTCGCCACCTGCAAAAATTACCAAGCTGCCTTGTTCTGCACCTGCGGTTCCGCCTGAAACAGGCGAGTCAATCCAAGTAATCTGCTGTTCGGCTGCAAGTTTTGCCAGTTCAAGGGTTTTATTGACCGATAGACTCGAGAAATCCACTATGATTTGACCCGCTTGCAAATACGGTTGAATCTGTTCAAAGACATGTTCGACCGCAGTATCATCGGCAAGGCAAACCAAAATCACAGGATAATCTGCAATGTGCTGCAAGTTAAGTTGGCTTGCACCTTGTTCGATTAAAGGCTGGCAGGCGGCAGGGCTACGATTCCAAACAGCAACTTCAAAATCTGCTGCCAATAGTCGGCTTGTCATGCGGCTACCCATTAAGCCCATTCCCAGAAATGCGATTTTTTGTGGACATCCAGTCATTGTTCATTCTCTATATTTAATCTTGAAATTGCCGTTTTAGATAGGTGGTTTCGGGTGCTTTATCTTTGAGTCGTGCAAGTCGACTATTTTTACCAAGAATTAGCTTGAGTTGCCAAATCTTTTCACTGCGTAAAGCCATTTTTAGCGGTTGATGCAGCATGCTGTTGAGTACAGATTTGGCTGCCATGACAGCATCGGGTGAGCGCGTCGCAATTTCTTCTGCTAAAGCTTGTGCGCGTTGCAATGGTGATTCATCAAGATGACTGACTAAACCAATCTGTTTGGCGTAGGGCGCATCAAAAATTCGAGCGCTAAAGGTCAGCTCTTTGGCGAGGTCAATGCTGACTAAGCCTTTCAGGGACTGGGTGAGTCCCATGTCGGGTACTAAACCCCAGCGGCTTTCCATGATTGAAAACTGGGTATTTGGATGGCTAATGCGGATATCTGCGGCCAAAGCCAGTTGCATGCCTGCACCAAAGCAATAGCCTTCCAGTACGGCAATCACAGGAACGGGCAGTTGTTGCCAGACCAAAAATGCTTTTTGAAACAAACTTTGCTGCGGTTTAACCAGTTCCCATAAGGCGAAAGCTCGTTGTTTGGGAGAGTTTAAATCACTCAGGTCAATGCCTGCGCTAAAGACCTGTGCTTCACCTGTCAAAATCACAGCACGAACATGGCGATCACGACGCAAGCGCTGTGCTGTCTCATAAAGTTCTTTAAGTAAGGCAAAGCTCATGGCGTTGCGTTTATCTGGACGGTTGAGATAAACGGTGACGATATTATTGTTGTTTTCAATGCGTAGTAAAGACATGTTGAGCTTCATCCTGAGGTCAATATCTACCGAGTGTAACAGAGCTAGTCACTCGGCAGATTGACAGCTCAGTCACTTATGTAAAATGCTTTGTGCGGCATGCTCAGTTTGGCTAATCACCAAGGTGAGTTCATCGAAGTGTTTAAGCACATCTTGAATGAAAGCATCATCTGCAACGCGGCGCTCTTTACGCAAGATAGAGACAAATTGCTCAAATTCACCCGAAACTTTCTGAAGTTTAGGCGCACCTACATAACGCGTCGCACCATAGAGTCGATGCAGCACATGTTCGAGTTGAGGAAAATCCTCTAGCTCAATCAATTGTTGCATTTCATTTAGCTCAGTCTTAAAGCTATCCACCAACATTTGCAACAGATCGAGTGCCAAATCTTCTTTGTTGGCTGCAAGTTGCAAACTTTGTTGCCAGTCTAAAATTTCAGGATCGAGGTTCTCAATCGCTGAATTTTGTGCAGGCTTGTTGGTATTTTCAGTAAATTGCTGTTTAGTGTACAGCGTTAAAATCTGGATAAGCTGTTCAATCTGAATCGGTTTTGAAACATAATCATCCATGCCTACCGCAAGCAGTTTTTGCTTTTCATCTGCAAGTGCATGCGCAGTCAAAGCAATAATCGGGAAGCGCACATTTTCAAGTGTGGATTCTAAAGAGCGAATCGCGCGCGTGGTATCAATTCCCGACATCACAGGCATTTGAATATCCATAAAGATTAGATCAAATGGCTTTTGCTTTTTGTCTAAACGCTGCTGAATCAGGTTGAGTGCATCTTGCCCACTGAGTGCCTTTGTGGTGGTGACATTCAGTTCACCGAGTAGGGCTTCAAGCACAATCAGGTTTGGTAAATGATCATCGACTGCCAAGACATGCAAACCTTGTCCATCGAAGGATTCTTTATCTTCTTCTTCAAAATTGATCTGATTGTTTAAGAGTTGCAGCAATGAACGACGGCTCAAGGGCTGATAAAGTGGGGTTGCACGAGATTCACTTAAAATATTTGGCTCAAGTGACATTTGGTAGCCATAAACCGCCAAATGCCCCTGATAACGAGTGCGAATTTCCTTGAGTAGAGCGTGCGTGTCGCCACCATGATCGACCACCACCCATGTATATTCGTCTGTCGGTAAGTGGTGCAAGCGACTAAACAAATCCAGCAATGAGAACGCTTCGGTATGGTTGGCGTGATAATTTTCCAAATAATGACGGAAAATATTAGCAGTCGCAGGGTGTGATAAAAATGACACCACATGCACATGGCTAAAGTCGATGGTCGGTGAATCTTGCTCATCATCCACTTTAAATTTCGCGGTAAACCAAAACGTTGAGCCTTTTTCAGTTGGCGCACGTTCTTGGTTGTCTTCAAAACCAATTTGACCATGCATCAAATGCACAAGCTGTTTGGAAATTGCGAGACCTAAACCTGTACCGCCAAATTGACGGGTTACTGAGGCATCGCCTTGTGAGAAGGATTCGAACAGTTTTTTACGGTCATTGCCACTGACGCCAATCCCGCTGTCTTGCACACTAAAGTGAATGGTGCATTCACCGAAGTCATCATGCTCCATGCGTGCGCGCACAATAATTTCGCCTTCTGGGGTGAACTTAATCGCGTTGGAAATCAGGTTGGTTAGAATTTGTTTGAAGCGCAGCACATCACCAATCACTTCACGCGGTAAGTCGTTGGCAAAGTAAAACGCGATATTGATATTTTTTTGCGATGCCAGAGGCGAGAGCATGTCCATCACATCGAACATGGCATCTTCAATCTCAAAAGGTGCGGTTTCGAGTTCGAGTTTGCCTGCATCAATTTTAGAAAAATCGAGGACGTCATTAATCAGTGCGAGCAGATGCGCAGAAGATTTACGAATAGTTTGTAAATACAGATTCTGATCATTACTCAGATTGTTTTGACGCAGCATTAAATGGATAAAGCCATCAATACTGTTAAGCGGTGTACGCAGTTCATGGCTGATATTGGCCAAAAAGACCGATTTCGACTGGTTGGCTGAAACTGCTTGGTCACGTGCCTGACGATAGGTAATGTTCTGCACTTCAAGGGTGTCAAGAGTACGACGCAAGTCATCTTCGGTTTGTTCGGTATGGTCGCGCAGCTCTAAAAAACTGTAATGCAGACGCTTGAGCATATTGGCAAGATCTTTTTGCAATGAACGAAGCTCACCACTACTGTTGACTGCAACCAATTGATCAAGATTGTCGGCATTTAAACGCTGTAGCAGCATGCGCATTTCGTACAGCGGTGCAATCCAGCGCCGTGAATAGAAGTTTAGACACATCATTAGCAATAATAATGTGATAAATACCGTAATTAACAGGACGGTAATCACCCGATAATGGGCAATTTCTAAAGGCTTATTATCGAGTTCAATAATCAGCCAAGCAGGTTGCTGACCTGCGGGTGAAACACGTGCAGCATAAATGCTGTTGTGATGAAGTCGAATCGGACCAATAAAACCACTATTACTCGAAATCTTTGGCCAAGAAAGCTGTGCCTGATACCCGATACTTACCAGTACTTGGTGATCGGTTTTTAATAATGCTGCACGTTGCAAATAAGGCTCATTCAACATCCGCATGAGGATGTTGCGCACCTTTGGTTGTAGCTTGGGTTCTTTTTCAACAGCATAGGCAAGGAGTTCTGCTGTTTTTTGATAGCGGGATAAAATTGCAATTGCAACATGGCGTTGCTGGCTACGAGCAGAGGCAGAGGTTTCTTGAATAACGAGAATACTGCCAACCGCAGCAATAATGGCAATTGGAATAAAAATAAGTGCAACCAACTGCCCATAAGCATGATTGAGTTGTAACCGTTGTAATAAAGATTTTTTCAGTTTTGCCATAACCAATGCAATTTATTCCCCAACCGTCGCATATTAGCATGCTTTCACTTGGCTGTTTGTGCTTTCATGATTTTCAGAAAAAATAGCGAAATGAGTGCAGTAAGCAGGATTTTTTCATACAATATGCCCACCTCGATCAAGGTACATATCATGAGTAATTACAATCCAGACTTTTTCGCAGATGAATTCTTGTTAGATCATTATGTTGGCAAAACCCCATTGGTTCGTTTACAGCGTTTAGCCTGTCATACCAACGCCACGGTACTTGCGAAATTGGAAGGTAATAACCCAGCGGGTTCGGTTAAAGATCGTCCTGCGTACAATATGATTATGCAGGCTGAAAAACGTGGTCAAATTAAGCCAGGCGATACCCTGATTGAAGCGACCAGTGGTAACACAGGAATTGCCTTGGCAATGGTGGCTGCGATGCGTGGCTACAAAATGAAGCTGATTATGCCAAATAACATGAGCCAAGAACGTAAAGATGCAATGTCGGCTTATGGCGCTGAACTCATCGAAGTGACGCAGCAGCAAGGCATGGAAGGCGCGCGTGATTTGGCAATGCAGATGCAGCAAGAGGGGAAAGGTCTGGTACTGAACCAGTTTGGAAACCTTGATAATCCTGAAGCGCATTACCTCACCACTGGCCCAGAAATCTGGCAACAAACTGCTGGAAAAATCACGCATTTTGTCAGTGCAATGGGCACGACAGGCACGATTATGGGTGTGTCTAAATATTTAAAAGAACAAAATCCTGAGATTCAAATTGTTGGTTTGCAACCTGAAGAAGGTTCGAGCATTGCAGGGATTCGTCGCTGGCCGAAAGAATACTTACCAACGATTTTTGATGAATCCCGTATTGACTGCATTATTGATATTCCACAGATTGAAGCAGAAAAAACCATGCGTAAATTGGCGCGTGTTGAAGGCATTAGTGCAGGAACTTCATCGGGTGGGGCAGTGTGGGCATCGTTGAAGATTGCCGAAGAACAACCTGATGCGGTGATTGTCTGCATTATCTGTGACCGTGGCGACCGTTACCTGTCTACAGGCTTATTTTCTGTAGAAGATCAAGAATAGAGAGATGGCATGCGCTTACCCGTTTTAGTATTCGATATTGAAACCATTACCGATTTAAATGCGGGAGCGCATTTGTATCAGTTGCAGGATTTGTCACAAGATGACTTGCAACAGGCTTTAAATAAATTGCGTCGTCAGGAACATGGCACGGATTTTCAGCGGATTCCATTGCATGAAATCGTATGTATTTCAGGTTTGTGGATGGATGAAAAAGGCTTGAAACTGTTTTCATTTAGCCGTGAGCATGATTCTGAAGCGACCATGTTGCAAAAGTTTCTCTCGATTTTTGAAAAGCGCCATCCTGTTTTGGTGAGTTGGAATGGTTCGCAGTTTGATTTACCCGTGATTTTATTCCGTGCCATGTATCACGGTCTGTCTGCGCCTGCCTTGTTTGATCAGGGCGAAATCGACAGTCAAAAGCGCTTTAACAACTATCAAAACCGCTACCATCATCAACATGTCGATCTGATGGATGTGATGGCGATGTTTAATGGGCGTAATTTCCAGAAACTGGATGATATTGCCCAGTTGCTTGGTTTTCCAGGTAAACGTCAAGGTGCGGGTTATTTGGTGCCTGAACAGATTCGTCAGCAGGCATGGGCTGAATTGACCCAGTATTGCGAAGGCGATGTATTAAATACATGGTTGATTTACTTGCGCTGGATGCTACTCAAAGGGCAGCTTTTGGCAGAAGATCACCGCCAGTTGATTGATAATACCATTCAGTATTTGACGACCCAACCTCAGCAGCAAGACTTTTTGGCACAGTGGCAGAAAACTGCTCAATACACGCCATTTAGTTCTCATTTTTTCCCAGTTCAAGATTAGGTTTTTGTTTTTGAAACAGCACGCCCAAACTCGCAGCGCTTCTTCGGAAGTTTACACTTTTCATGTGGAATCGTTATCGCACGAGGGACGAGGGATTGCCCATTATGATGTGCAACGAGGACACCCCGCACACAAGCATGGCAAGAAGGTCTTTATTCAGTTTGCTTTGCCGAATGAACAGGTCAAGGCAAAAATCACCCATCAAGTGAAACGCTTAGAAGAAGCCGATACGCTGGAGTTGCTATCAGAACCGTCTGAACATCGTATTCAGCCGATGTGTCCGCATTTTCAGCACTGTGGTGGCTGTAATTTGCAGCATATGCATCCCGATGAGCAGATTCGTTTCAAGCAACAGGTGTTGGCATCACATTTACAACACTTTGCGGGGATTGAACCCGAAGTTTGGCTTGAACCAATTCGTTCACAGCGTAGTGACTATCGTCGCCGTGCGCGGATCGGGGTGCGTTATATTCCCAAAAAACAGCAATTGGTGATGGGCTTTCGAGAGCGTCAAAGCAATCGCTTAATTGATATTCAACACTGTCCTGTGCTTGATCAAAAACTCGACCAATCGTTGCCTGACCTGAAAAAATTACTCCAAAGTCTAAAAGGCAAAGCAGATATTGGTCATATAGAATTGGCAATGGGAGATGATGAAGTTGCTTTGTTGCTTCGTCATACCAAAGCTTTAATTCAACCAGATGTTCAAAAACTTTTAGATTTTGCGCAAAAAAATCATTGGCAGTTGTATCTGCAACCCGAAGGGACGGACAGTATTCATCGGGTCGATGCCAAACAGCCAATGCGTTTGCACTATCGTTTAGAGGCTTTTGATGTCAATTTTGCGTTTGCCCCGTCAGATTTTACACAAGTAAATGCCACGGTAAACGCACAAATGGTAGAATTGGCATGTGAATTGCTTAAGTTGCAGCAAGGTGAGCGCGTGCTGGATTTATTTTGTGGTCTAGGAAACTTTTCTTTACCACTGGCACGTTGTGTAGGTCAGAGTGGACAAGTGGTCGCTGTGGAAGGCAGTGATGACATGGTTCAGCGTGGTACAGAAAACGCATTGCATAATGGGCTTATGCAATTAAGTTTTTATTCACATGATTTAACAAAAGATTTTTCACAACAAACTTGGGCAAAACAAGGATTTGATGCATTATTGATTGATCCTCCGCGTTCGGGGGCAGAGCAAGTTATGCATTATATTTCTAACTTTAATGCGAAACGCATTGTTTATGTCTCTTGTAATCCTGCCACGCTTGCCCGTGATGCTGCTATTCTTATCCAACAGGGATACCAGCTGAAAAAAGCAGGCGTCATGGATATGTTTACTCATACAGGTCATGTCGAGTCGATTACCTTGTTTGAGAAAATAGAATTGATGAACGACGAAAATGAATGACACGATAATAGGAGATAGGTATGGTCACAGTACGTGAGCAGTTACCTGAACGACTCACTCAGTTGTCAGAAGAAACGACTGTCGAACATGCCCTACAAGCGCAAAACGATTTAGCAGATTGGCTTGAGCGCGTACGTCACCATTTGGATGGGGCGAAATTGACCACATTGGAAGAGGTCGCAAAGCTAACGCTACAAAAAGAATTAGAAACTACGGTCAGTCACCGCAGTAATACCTTTGCCACTGGTATTGGTATGGCAAACATTTTGGCGCATTTGCATGTCGATGAAAATACACTCATTGCCGCGTTGCTCTATCGAAGTGTGCGTGAAGGTGTCACTACACTGGACGAAGTACAGCAGCGTTATGGTGAAGGTGTCCTCAGTCTGGTCAAGGGCACGTTGTCGATGGGTAAGTTGTCTGAGCTGATTGAAAAGAACAAACGCTTAGAAGACCACTTTAATAATAACCAACGCGAGCATCTGACAGGCATTTATAAAATGCTGATTTCGGTCACGGAAGATGTTCGTGTTGTGCTGATTAAACTTGCAGAACGTACTTACGAACTGCGTGAACTGGCAAAATCACCAAAAGAACGTCAGGAACGGGTTGCCCGCGAGATTTTAACCATTTACTCACCGCTGGCGCATCGTTTAGGCATTGCTCAGCTCAAGTGGGAATTGGAAGATTTGGCATTTCGCTTTTTGGCGCCAGATCGTTATAAAGAAATTGCAACTTTACTCAATGAAAAGCGCTTAGAGCGTGAGCAGTACATTCAGTCAGTCATCAATCAGCTCAAGACTGAATTGGCGAATGACGGGATTGATGCGGAAATTACGGGTCGGGTCAAACATATTTATTCGATCTACCGTAAAATGAAGAGTAAAAACCTGAGCTTTGACCAGTTATATGATATTCGTGCCTTACGGGTATTGGTGAAAGATGTACCTGAGTGTTATCACGTGCTCGGGATTGTTCATCAGATTTGGCGGCATATCCCGCATCAGTTCGATGACTATATTACCAATCCGAAAGCCAATGGTTATCGCTCTTTACATACCGCAGTGATTGCAGAAAATAAATCACTCGAAGTGCAAATTCGTACTCATGAAATGCATAACGAAGCCGAGTTAGGGGTGTGTTCGCATTTTAACTATAAAGAAGGGTCGAAAAATACCGATTTTTCGTTCAATCATCGTTTGCATTCGTTACGTGCGGTACTTGAGCATTATCAGGAGCGTAACGAAACCAGTGCACATCCTAAAGATGAAGATGATTTTGACAAGTTACAAGACTTTGATGACTTTGAAAAAATCTATGTCTTTAGCCGAGATGGCGACATTAAAGAGTTACCACGTGGTTCAACCGTTTTAGACTTTGCCTATCATGTGCATACCCAAGTGGGGAACCACTGCTATGCCGCACGCGTCAATCAGCGTTATGTACCTTTAACCTACACCTTGAAAACAGGTGAACAGGTTGAGATTTTAACCAAGAAAGACCGTGAGCCAAACCGTGACTGGTTGGTGAGTTCTCTGGGTTATATTAAAACTGCACGTGCACGTGACAAGTTACGCCACTGGTTTAGACAGCAAGATCGCAGCAAGAACTTGGAAGTTGGGCGTGAGTTGCTGACTAAAGAGTTGCAACGTCTGGCGATCCATCCGAAAAGTATCGATTTAAATGACTATTGTGGTCATTTTAATGTCAAGTCGGGTGATGACATTCTGATTGGTTTGGTGAGTGGTGACATTAGCCTGCATGCCTTGATGAATCAGGTCAATCGTCACATGAAACTGGATCAGGATGAGCCTGAACTGGTTTTAAAACCTGCGCTGAATCCACGTGCAAGTCATACTTTATCGGCACATGGAATTCTGATTGATGGTCTAGACAATGTCGAACTGCATATTGCCCAGTGCTGTCAGCCTGTGCATGGCGAACCAATTGGTGGCTATATCACGCTGAATCGTGGTGTGAGTATTCATAAAGTGAAATGTCCAGATTATGTGCGTATGATTACTCAAGAACCTGAACGTGCTGTCGATGCAGATTGGGAGTTGCAACCTACTCGTGGTCAAAGCGTGCAAATTGTGATTGAAGCTTATGACCGTCGTGGTTTGTTGCGTGACCTCACTCAAGTGATTTTTGCAGATCAAATCAATATTCGCCAAGTGAATACCATTTCAGAAGCCGATGGTATTGCAAATATGAAGTTGTTGATTGAAGTCAAAGGTTTAGCTCAACTTTCACGCTTGCTTGCCCGTTTGGAGCAGCAGCCCGGCATTATTAGCGCCCGTCGTTTGGTACAAGGTAGCTAAAATTAATCTTGTGTAAAAAAGCCAACTTCGATGTTGGCTTTTTTCTTGCTAAATTTTTTATTTTTGGAAAAAATCATGCCTATTCAACAACTTCTAGAAGTGATGCAACAACTGCGTGAACAATGTCCGTGGGATAAGGCGCAAACCCCTCAAAGCTTAACCCGCTATGCAATTGAAGAAGCCTATGAGGTGGAAGATGCAATCCGTCAGGGGAATCTTGCTGAAATTCGCAATGAGCTTGGAGATTTGCTTTTACAAGTGGTGTTTCAGTCGCAAATGTATGCTGAGCAGCAAGCATTTAATTTTGATGATGTGGTGCAGGCGATTACCGAAAAATTGATTCGCCGTCATCCACATGTGTTTCAAGCTGAGCAGTATGCCAACTTAAGCCCTGAGCAGGTATCAGAACTTTGGCAACAGATTAAGCAACAAGAAAAACAGGGACAGCCCAAATCTTATTTAGATCAGATCAAGCATGGGCCAGCGATTATGCAAGCTGAACAAATTCAAAAACAGGCTGCCAAGATCGGTTTTGATTTTGCCAATGTTCAAGATGCCATGGCAAAGGTTCATGAAGAAATTGCTGAACTAGAACAGGCAATACAACAACAAAATCCCGATGAAATACAGGCCGAATTTGGTGATTGTTTATTCTCTTTAATTAATGTTGGTCGTAAACTAGAGCTCTCAGGGGAAGAGGCTTTACTTTCCACAATTCATAAATTTAGAACACGATTTGCTTTTATTGAAGATCAGGCTCGGCAACAAGGTCGCTCAGTTGATGATATGAACCTGACCGAAATGGATCAACTTTGGGAGCAAGCAAAACAACAATTATAGGTTTAAACATGATAAAAAAACTCAGCAAACTATTGATTGGACTGGTTATTGCGACACCTGTGTGGGCAAATAATGCACAAGATTATGACCAACGCTATATACAGTGGAAAAATAAACAACATGCTGTTTTTCAAAATCAGGCACAGAGTTCAAGCTCGACATCGAAAACCAATAAAGTCAGCTTAAACCAAGCCAGTGCTACAGAATTGCAAGATAAACTCAATGGCATTGGAGAAAAGAAGGCACAGGCGATTGTTGAGTATCGTGAGAAAAATGGAAAATTCAAAAGCATTGATGAATTAAAAAATGTCAAAGGAATTGGCGATAAACTGTTAGAGAAAAATCGGTCAAATTTGGCTTTGTAGGGTTTGAAAAATAGACATATTTGGCGTGAAATAGATTACAGCAACGATGCAGAATCAAATTGCCCTTTGTAGGTTGATGCACTATGATTAGCAACGATTGAAAATATTAACTCCAGACGTAGGAGAAAGCGTCTTTTGCATACCTTACGCGCGTCAAAATATGGTTTATCCATCAAACAATTACCTTCTTCCATTGTAGAAGTTATTGATGCTCTCACCAAAGCAGGTTATCAGGCATATATCGTTGGTGGTGGGGTTCGAGATCTTATGCTCGGACTACAGCCAAAAGATTTCGATGCGGTAACTAACGCTACACCAGCGCAGGTTAAAGAAGTGTTTGGGCGTCGTTGCCGCATTATTGGGCGTCGTTTTGAATTGGCTCATGTGTATATTGGACGTGATCTGATTGAAGTTGCCACTTTCCGTGCACCTCCGAAAAAAGCAGTGACCAGTGCACAGGGCATGATTTTACGTGACAACAATTGGGGAACGATTGAGCAGGACTTTGTCCGCCGTGATTTCTCAATTAATGCGATGTACTATCAACCACGCCAAGGGGTGATTTTAGATTTTTGCAATGCAATTGATGATGTAAAAAGCAGAACCTTGCGTTTACTTGGCGATCCAAAAACCCGTTTTGAAGAAGATCCTGTACGCATGCTGCGGACATTGCGCTTTGCTGCCAAGCTGAATTTTAGCATTGCACCCGAAATTTTAGACGTGTTTACGCCTGAAATGACGCAACTGTTACGCGATATCTCTCCGCACCGTCTTTATGACGAGTCTCAGAAACTCTTTACCATGGGGCATTTGCAACATGTATTGTCGTTACTGATTGATTTTGGTGTGTGGAAACAATTGTTTGCTGAAGTTCGTCCAGAAGTCAGCAAATTTATTGCGCTTGCTGCCCGAAATACCGATCAACGTATTCAAATTGGTAAAACCATCAACCCTGCATTTTTCTATGCAGTTTTGTTGTGGAGTAACTTTTTAGAACGTACAGATTTTTATGCTGTAAAAGGTGTGGTTGCGGCTGAAGCACGTGCTCAAGCAGGCTTGGATGTGCTGAAACGTCAGTCAACACGGACGATTATTCCACGTTTTGCTGAAACTTTTATCCGTGAAGTCTGGGAAATGCAAACCCGTTTGTTGAACCCCAAACCTCAGCAAATTGAAGTATTGGCAGGGCATGCACGTTTCCGTGCGGGCTTTGACTTCTTGCTGTTACGTGAAAAGTCTGGCGATGAAAATACGCAAGGCATGGGGCAGTGGTGGGAAGCTTATCAGGACATGACCACTGACGAAAAAGAAGTGGCGATTGCGCAATATAATCGTCAACGTGCCAAAACTCGCCGTAGTCAAAGTAAAGTCCGCATTGAAGAGCCAGAAGTAGACTCAAGTAGCATTGCGCCACTGGTCACAGAAGCGCCAACTCGTAGTCGTCGTTCACGTCAAAAATCGTCTGCACCTGTGACTTCGCCTGCTGTTGCATTCAGTGCACAGAGTGGTGACAGTATTGATGCCAATCACCCGATTTTAAAACGTAAACGTGTACAACGTGATTTAAGCCAAGTGATTTTTGGGCCGACACAATGACAGTCAAAAGTTATATTGGCTTAGGGAGTAACTTGGGTGATTCGCTGCACATTCTGCAAGAAGCTGTGACTAAGCTTGCAACATTGGGTGATGTCCAAGTTTCGCAGCTCTATAGTACGCCCCCGATGGGTCCACAAGACCAACCCGATTATTTAAATGCCGTTGCTGAATTAAACACTGATTTAGCGCCTTTAGCATTGCTTGATCAATTACAACAGTTTGAACAAGAAGCAGGTCGAGTCCGTTTACGCCGTTGGGGTGAACGGACTCTAGATTTGGACTTGCTATTATATGGTCAAGAAAAAATTCAACATGAACGCCTCACTGTACCGCATGTAGGGGTGTTATTGCGTGATTTTGTGGTGATCCCACTATTAGACTTAGATGTAGAGTTAACAGTTGATTCTCAGCCACTTAAACAACTCGAACTTGTTCAGTCATCAGGACTAACCCCGATGCTTGGCAAGGATTGGGTGAATGTGGCTTTGCAGAATCAACGTCAGGATGAACAAGAGGACGCTGATGATTAGTCTCCATGATTTACGACAACGAAAAGCACAGGGAAAACGATTTTCTTGTCTGACTTGCTATGATGCAAGTATGGCAAAAGCGATGGAAGTCGCTCAAATCGATAGCATTTTGATTGGTGACTCTTTGGGGATGACCATTCAAGGTCATGATTCAACTTTACCTGTGACTGTTGCCGATATGGCATATCATACAGCGGCAGTACGCCGTGCCAATCAGCATGCCTTTATCATGACTGATTTGCCATTTATGAGTTACGCAACCTTAAATGATGCCTTGCAAAATGCCCGTACCGTGATGCAGGCAGGTGCGCAAATGGTTAAAATTGAAGGTGGTGCTTGGCTTGCGGACACCGTTAAAAATTTAACCCGCAATGGTATTCCTGTGTGTATGCATTTGGGTTTAACGCCTCAATCTGTACATGTCTTTGGTGGCTATAAATTACAAGCTAGAACTCGTGATGCTGCCGATCAGCTTATTGAAGATTGCCAAGCTTTGGTTGATGCAGGTGCTGCAATATTGCTACTTGAATGTGTTCCTGCACAGTTGGGTCAAGAAGTTGCTGAAATGTTCCCGCATATTCCTGTGATTGGGATTGGAGCAGGAAAAGACACAGATGGTCAAGTCCTTGTAGTGCAAGATATGTTAGGACTAACCTTTGGCAAAGTTGCCAAATTTGTCCGTAACTTTATGGTGGAACAAGCAGGCGAACATGCCATTGTTGATGCCTTAAAAGCATATCATGATGCTGTACTCGATCAGAGTTTTCCAAGCATTGAACATACTTTCCAAGTTGAGTTGTAATCATGAAAACTGAAACGACAATTCAGGGGCTAAATGCCGCACTTAGTCCAGCACGTACAGCCAAAAAACGCGTTGGTTTTGTTCCAACCATGGGAAATCTGCACGAAGGTCACCTTAATTTGGTTCGTGAAGCCAAGAAACTATGTGACGTGGTTGTAGTGAGTATTTTTGTGAATCCAATTCAGTTTGGACCGAATGAAGATTATGCCAATTACCCAAGAACGCTAGATAAAGACAGTCAGTTACTGGCTGATGTTGGTTGCGACATTATTTTCGCACCAAGTGTTGAGCAAATGTATGGCAAACAGCCGCGTTTGACCAATATTAGTGTCTCAGGCATTACACAAGATTTATGCGGTGCATCACGCCCTGGGCATTTCGATGGTGTTGCAGTTGTGGTGAGCAAATTATTTAATATTGTTCAGCCAAGTTTGGCATTTTTTGGTCAAAAAGATTTTCAGCAACTCGCAGTGATTCGTCAGTTCGTACAAGACTTAAGTTTCCCAATCGAAGTGATTGGTGTACCGATTACCCGCGCAGCCGATGGTTTGGCGCTGAGTTCACGTAATGGTTATTTGACACCTGAACAACGTGCTGTTGCTCCAACCATTTACCAAAGTTTAAAGACTGCAGAGCAGGCTTTATTGAATGGTGTGGATTTACAGATTGTTTTGGCTGAAATCAAAACTCAACTGACAAGCGCAGGTTTTGTCGTGGATTATGTAGAAGCACGTAGCCCAAGTTTGCAAGCAGTTCAGGGTTTTCAGCAAGACACTGTCATTTTTATTGCAGCAAAACTGGGTACAACACGCTTAATTGATAATTTAGTTGTCAAATTTGTTGGATAACATTGTTTAAACGCAATGAGGAAAGCAGTGTCATGAAACGTATTTTAATTGTCACAGGTCAGTCAGGTTCAGGAAAATCATCAGCGCTACAGGTGCTAGAAGATCTGGGTTATTACTGTATTGATAATTTGCCGTTGGCGCTGCTTCCCGAAATTGTGGCAAAACTGGATCATGAAAATAACCTAGAGCAGTTGGCACTTGGTGTCGATGTGCGTAGTACTCAGGCAGATTTCCAAGAATTTGATCATGTTTTTGAACAGTTGCAAAAACATGGTGTGGTCGATGTCATTTATTTAACCACACAAGATCAAGGCTTGATTTCTCGTTTTAGTGCTTCACGTCGTCCGCATCCTCTTGCATCGCGCTATAAAACTCTGCTTGAATGTATTGAAGCAGAAAAAAGTCTGTTGTTGCCTATACAGTTTCGGGCAACGGTAAATATTGATACCACAGACAAAAGTGTGCATGATTTAAAGCATACCTTGTTGTCCAAACTTGGACAGTCAGAAGATATGATTGTGATTTTGCAATCATTTGGTTATAAACATGGCATTCCACTTGATGCGGACTATGTTTTCGACGTACGGCACTTGCCAAACCCGCATTGGGATTTAGAATTGCGTAAATTCTCTGGTCTTGATGCACCGATTCAAAGATTTTTAGGCGCAAGTGATCAAACCAATGCCATGTTTGATGATATTTATCAATTTTTAGAGAAATGGCTTCCTGCCTTTGCAGAAGGGCATAGACATTATATTACCGTCTCCATTGGATGTACGGGTGGGCAGCACCGCTCAGTTTATATGGTGGATAGACTTAGAAAAGCATTGAAGGCGAACTGGTCTATTCAGGTCTTACATAGAGAAATGAAGCATTGGTCATGATTGACACGACAGTAGATGTAATTAACAAACTTGGTTTACATGCACGTGCCTCTGGCAAATTAATTGAAGTGACCACCAAATTTCGCTCTTCGATTCAAATTGGTAAGGGTGATAAGCTGATCGATGCAAAGAACATCATGGCATTGCTGATGCTTGGTGCTGGGAAAGGGACAACATTACGACTTGTTGTAGACGGACCAGATGAAGAGAAAGCCTTGGACGAAGTTCTGGCTCTTTTCGCAGCAAAATTTTATGAGGCAGATTAAACGTGGCACGACGACCGCAACAACGCTATACCGAAGAAGATTTTGAATCTTTAGAAGGTCGTGCGAGTAAAACTGAACAAAAGAAAGCCGTACAACGTATGGCTGCTTTGGGTGAACAATTGGCAGCGCTGTCAACTAAGCAAATTCAACAACTTCCAGTTGAAGAGCGTTTAATTGAAGCGTTGCTTGATGTACAGGCGATTAGCTCATTTGAAGCGCGCCGCCGTCAATTTCAACGTATTGGTAAACTTCTTCGTAATGAAGATGAAAGTTTGATCTTATCGTATTTGACCCCGCAGCAAGGTGCAAAAAAACAGGCACAATTGCAACGCTGGGTTGATCGTATGATTGAGCAGGGTGATAGCGCCATTCACGAATTTAGCAAACAGTTTAACGCAACCGATAAACATACGTTGCGTCAGCATATTTTGCGTATTCATCGTGATAAAAAACTTGAAGCAACCGAAGAGGAGCTTGAAGTTTCTCGTCAAAAATTGTTGAACTATGTCCAACAAATTGGTTTGTTGTCTGATCAAGGCAAATCAAGATAAAAATAAGCGACCATCAAGGTCGCTTATTTTTTAAGTGTAACTTAGCCTGTTTGCTGTTCAGCACGCTGTTTTGCCCATTCTCTTAAAATAAATTTCTGCAATTTTCCTGTAGAGGTTTTTGGAATCTCGGTCATCACAATATCTTTGGGTAATTTATAACGTGCAAGATGCTGTTTGCAGTAGTCAATCAGTTGCTCGGCACTGAGTTCATAGCCTGTTTTGAGTTCAATAAAAGCACAAGGAACTTCTTGCCAGTAAGGGTCAGGTTTAGCCACGACTGCTGCTGTTAAAACCGCAGGATGCCGATACAGTACTTCTTCAATCTCAAGCGATGAAATATTTTCTCCACCAGAAATAATCAGGTCTTTAGAGCGATCCATGATTTTGGCATAGCCATCGGGCTGACAGACGGCCAGATCACCCGTGTGAAACCATCCACCTGCAAAGGCTTCTTCTGTGGCTTTTGGATTTTTTAGATAGCCTTTCATCACAATATTGCCACGGAACATAATTTCACCCATGGTCTGACCATCGTGCGGAACAGGTTGCATGCTTTCAGGATCAATCACTTTCATGCCGTCTTGCAGCGGATAGGGAACACCTTGACGAGAGTGAAGCTGAGCTTGTTCTTGAATGGAGAGTTCACTCCAGCCTGCCTGTGATGCACAGAGCGCAGAAGGGCCATAGGTTTCGGTCAAGCCATAGACATGGGTGACATTAATCCCAAGATGACGCATGCCTTCAATAATCGCAGCAGGCGGTGCAGCACCCGCGACCATCACTTCAACACGATGCTCAAAATAAGCCTGTTTGTCTTTTGGTGTGTTGATGAGTAGAGATAGTACAATCGGTGCGCCACAGAAATAATCGACTTTATGCTCGGCAATCAGTTTAAATACCAGTTCGGGATCGACTTTGCGTAAACAAATGTTGGTTCCGCCATTGGCTGCCATCGTCCATGCAAAACACCAACCATTGCAGTGAAAGAGTGGCAGTGTCCATAAATATTTGGCACGCGGAATCATGCCGCTGGCAATGATATTACTGGCGGCATTAATGTAAGCCCCACGATGATGATAAACCACACCTTTCGGATTGCCTGTCGTGCCTGAGGTGTAATTTAAGCTAATTGCATCCCATTCATCTTGAGGTAAGTGCCATTCAAAATTAGGGTCGCCTTGAGCAATCCATGCTTCATATTCAATAAAGCCAATGTCCTGTACAGCACCTTCATATTCAGCATCATGCACATCAATCACTTGAATCTGATGTTGAACCAAAGCCAACGCTTCTTGTGCGAGAGCCGAAAATTCACTATCGACCAGTAACAGCTTGGTTTCAGCATGATCCAGCATAAAAGCCAGTGTTTTGGCATCAAGACGAGTATTTAAGGTATTCAGCACAGCGCCTGCCATTGGAACGGCAAAATGCGCTTCAATCATGGTGGGAATATTGGGTAACAGCACGGAAACCGTATCATTTTTGCCAATACCCAGTTGATTAAGCTGATGCGCAAACTGACGGCAGCGGGTATATTTTTCACGCCAAGTAATCTGCCGTGATCCATGAATCATTGCAGCCTGATGTGGGTAAATATGCGCTGCCCGCTCCAAATAGCGTAATGGCGATAATGCAACAAAATTGGCTGCATTTTTGGGTAATTCATCATATGCACTGACTGCCATGTCAATGACTCCTGTCATGTTGTTGTTATTTGATTTGTTTAATTTATAGACAGCTTAGTTGAATTGGAAACTAAAAATCAGCCCTGCTTTAGTCTTAATACGCTTGACCTCTGCGTCTTACTTTCGAACTTGACAGAATGGCAAATTTAAAAAAATTACAGATTGAAATACAAAGGTTTCTTAAATAGTCCAAGACGTGTAGAATCGTAGGGGAATTTTTTACCCACCGTTTTTATTTTGAGGATTTCCTCGATTTTAATCTCGCGGTGACATGCTCTATTGTGCGGGGCATCACTCCTTAAGGATTTATCTATGCCAATTATCACTTTGCCAAATGGCGATCAAAAACAGTTTGATCACGCCGTATCTGTGATGGACGTTGCGTTAAGCATTGGTCCTGGTCTTGCAAAAAATACTGTTGCTGGTCGTGTCAATGACCGCTTGGTTGATGCGTCAGATTTAATTACCGAAGATGCAACATTGCAAATCATCACGCCTAAAGATGATGAAGGTGTTGAAATTATTCGTCACTCCTGCGCGCACTTGGTTGGTCATGCAGTCAAGCAACTTTTCCCAGAAGCAAAGATGGTGATTGGTCCTGTCATTGAGGAAGGTTTCTACTATGACATCTGGATGCCACGTCCATTTACCTTAGATGATATGGCAGCCATCGAAGAGCGCATGAAAAAGCTCATCGACCAAGATTATGATGTCATCAAAAAAATGACCCCACGTGATGAAGTGATCGCAGAATTTACTGCACGTGGTGAAGAATACAAATTACGCTTGATTGCGGACATGCCAAACGAAACACAAATGGGCTTATACTACCATCAAGACTATTTGGACATGTGCCGTGGTCCACACGTTCCAAACACAAAATTCTTAAAATCATTCAAGCTCACTAAAATCTCTGGTGCTTACTGGCGCGGTGATGCGAAGAATGAACAGCTACAACGTATTTACGGGACAGCTTGGGCGGACAAGAAACAGCTTGCTGCTTATGTGAAACGTATTGAAGAAGCAGAAAAGCGTGACCACCGTAAAATTGGTAAAGCGTTAGACTTGTTCCATATGCAAGAAGAAGCACCAGGTATGGTGTTCTGGCATCCAAACGGCTGGACCATTTACCAAGTGCTTGAACAATACATGCGTAAAGTTCAGCAAGACAATGGTTATCTTGAGATTAAAACACCACAAATCGTCGATTTCACTTTGTGGGAAAAATCAGGTCACGCCGCAAACTATGCGGACAACATGTTTACGACACATTCAGAAAGTCGTAACTATGCCGTAAAACCAATGAACTGCCCATGTCACGTGCAAGTATTTAACCAAGGTTTGAAATCTTACCGTGATTTGCCAATCCGTTTAGCGGAGTTTGGTTCATGTCACCGTAACGAGCCATCGGGTTCATTGCACGGCATTATGCGTGTACGTGGCTTTACTCAAGATGACGCACATATTTTCTGTACCAAAGAACAAATTGGTCAGGAAGTTGCTGACTTTATTCAACTGACTT
Source organism: Acinetobacter sp. ME22 (assembly GCF_022012315.1). Lineage (NCBI taxonomy): Bacteria > Pseudomonadati > Pseudomonadota > Gammaproteobacteria > Moraxellales > Moraxellaceae > Acinetobacter > Acinetobacter sp. ME22. Next base: position 232,271 of record NZ_JAKLTL010000003.1, on the reverse strand, counting down.
TAGATGTGTATAAAGACTTCGGTTTTGAAGAAGTGCAAATGAAATTGTCAACTCGTCCAGAAAAGCGTGTGGGTGATGATGCACTTTGGGACATGGCCGAGAAATCTTTGGCTGATGCTTTGGATGCAGCAGGTCTGGCTTGGGAATTACAACCAGGCGAAGGCGCATTCTATGGGCCAAAAATTGAATTCTCATTGAGAGACTGCTTAGGTCGTGTATGGCAGTGCGGTACAATTCAATGTGACTTTAACTTGCCTGAACGTCTCGATGCCTCTTTTGTTACTGAAGACAATGAACGTGATCAACCTGTGATGTTGCACCGTGCAATTCTTGGCAGTTTTGAGCGTTTTATTGGTATACTTATTGAACACTACGCTGGTTTCATGCCACCTTGGTTATCTCCAGTTCAGGCATGTGTCATGAACATTACCGATTCTCAAGCAGAAGCGTGTGAACAAGTTGTGGCAAAACTCAAAGAAAATGGTTTACGTGCCATTTCAGACTTGAGAAATGAGAAAATCGGCTTTAAGATTCGTGAGCGTACACTTGAGCGCATTCCGTACCTTTTGGTTCTCGGCGATCGTGAAGTTGAAGAAGGTACTGTCAATGTCCGTACCCGCTCAGGAAAAAATTTAGGTACTATGTCAATTGATGCTTTCATTGACTTGGTGAAATCTGCCGTCGCCGAACGTGGCCGGTACATTGTGGAGTAAGAAAGATTAAACAGCCTGATCGTAACCAACAACAAGGTGGTAAAAGCAATCGTCCAGCATTGAACACTGAGATTCGTGCCAAAGAGGTACGGCTTATTGATGCTGAAGGTGAACAAAAAGGAATTGTTTCATTAAATGAAGCATTGCGAGCTGCAGAAGATGCTGATCTTGACCTTGTTGAGATCGTTGCTAATGCAGAGCCACCTGTTTGTAAAATCATGGATTTCAACAAGCACTTGTTTGATCTGAAGCAAAAGCAGAAAGATGCGAAGAAAAAACAGCATCAAGTGCAAGTGAAAGAAATCAAATTACGTCCTGCAACGGATGTAGGTGATTATCAAGTTAAATTGCGTGCGATTATTCGTTTCTTGGAAGAAGGGAACAAAGTTAAAATTACTTTACGTTTCCGTGGTCGTGAAATGGCTCACCAACAATTGGGTCTAGCTCAATTGCAAAAAATTGAAGCTGACGTTGCTGAGATTGGTGTCGTTGAACAAGCACCAAAAATGGAAGGTCGCCAAATGGGCATGTTACTTGGACCGAAAAAGAAAAAGTAATTGTCTAATTTGACGTAAAAAAGCACTGCTCATTTGAGTGGTGCTTTTTTTATGCAAAGGAACGCATGAATAGAATGACAGAATTAAGATTAAAATAAAATTTTAAGATTCTCATGATATGATTTTTTAAATTGATTTTTATCTTGAAAAATTGAAGGTTTTTATCAGTTTAAATGTTTTAGAACGCTGCTTAAAACATGCTATAACAAGCGCATGAATACTGATTTACTCAAATAGGCAAAGGAATTCAAATGATTGATCTCTATTATTGGGGTACACCCAATGGGCATAAGATAACGATTGCACTAGAAGAAATGGGGCTTGAATATCAACTTTTCCCAATTAATATCTCAGAAGATGATCAGTTTCAGCCAGATTTCTTAAAAATTTCACCAAATAATAAAATTCCAGCAATTGTTGATCAAAATGGCCCACAGGGTGAGCCAATTTCTGTATTTGAGTCGGGCGCAATTCTGCAATATTTAGGTCGAAAAACAGGTTTATTTTACCCAAGCGATGAGCAGCAACGGGTTGAAGTAGAACAATGGCTCATGTGGCAAATGGGGGGCTTAGGCCCAATGTTGGGACAAAATCATCATTTTAATCGTTTTGCAAAAGAAAAAATTCCATATGCTATCGATCGTTATGTCAATGAAAGCAAGCGTTTATATGGTGTGTTAGAGAAGCAGTTGATTGGTCAGGATTATGTTGCAGGGGAGTATTCAATTGCAGATATGGCAATTTTCCCATGGTTGCGTCGTTATGAATGGCAAGATATTGCATTAGATGACTTTCCAAACGTTCAAGCGTATATGCAGCGTATGAATGACCGACCTGCGGTACAGCGTGCCTTAGCCATTACACTATAAATCTAGCGGTGTAGCATCAAAAAAATGACCTCATCAGAGGTCATTTTTTATGGTTTATGCTTCATCTGAAAGGGCTTTTTGTTCATCATGCCCTTGATTAATATCGACACCAAAAAGCTCACTGGTCTTGATCCAGCTTAAGACTACAACACCGAGCGTCATGCAGCCGCCAAAAATGGTGGCAGTAATGGTTCCCATATATTTTGCAGTCAATCCTGATTCAAAAGCACCGAGTTCATTACTGCTCGATACAAACATACCATTCACCGCAGCAACACGACCTCGCATATTTTCAGGTGGATAGAGTTGCAAAATGGTTTGGCGAATGACCACGGAAATACTGTCACATGCGCCCGTCATCATGAGTGCGAATAATGAGAGCCACATATAATTTGAGAATGCAAAGATTAAGGTGAATACCCCAAATCCTGCAACAGCCAGCAACATATTACGCCAAGCGTGTTGTGTTGGTGGAAAGCGGGTTAAAATAATCATGGTGAAGAGTGCGCCAATTGATGGCGCAGCACGTAATAAACCCAAACCTTCAGGTCCTGTTTTTAAAATATCGGATGCAAAAATGGGTAAGAGTGCCACCACGCCACCAAATAAAACGGAGACCAAATCCAGTGAAATCGCCCAAAGGACAATTTTGGTATTCCAGATAAAGCGGAAACCTTCTTGCATACTTGACCAAAGATCTGCTTTTTCCATGGCAGGAAATTCACGTTTTTGCAGAATATTAACCAAGCAGAAGCAAATAAACATCAGTAGTGCAACACTCAGTAAACTGGTTTCACGCCCTAAACCTGCCAACATGAAACCGCCGAGCATTGGGCCTAAGATGACACCGCTTTGCCAACCAATGGTCGTCCATGTTGCACCATTGGTATATAACTCACGAGGAATAAGAAACGGTTTGAGTGACGTTGCAGCAGGAGAGTAAAAACCACGAATAACCCCAAAACAGAAAATAACGCTGTAGATTCCCCATTTGAGTAGTTCAACAGAAAGGTGGTTTGAATCAAAACGGTAAAATAATGTCCACAAAACCAAAGGTAATGGGAAAGAGAAAAATAAACAGATTTTCATAATGGTCTGTTTATTGAATTTGTCAGCAAAATAACCGCCCCATAAAGACAGGGTAATAAATGGGATTGCTTCCGCTAGACCGATCATCCCGAGGGTCAACGGGTCTTTGGTAATTTGGTAGAGGCTGTACCCGACAATCACTTCCTGAATGAGAATGCCAAGCGTAAGACAAAGTTGATTTATGGTAATAATAGTGAAATCACGATAGCGAAGTGCAGCAAAAGCATCCTGTTTTGTGTGCATGATCTTAGAAAGTAAGTTGAGTAAAGAATTCAAGTATAGCGAGATTTAATCAATATTACTCTCGTAATTTGAGATTTTACTTATTGAATATGGTGTAAAACCTTATAAATTTTTAAGATAAATTAATCATAAAAATAAGGTGACTGAGTGGCACAAGTTTTGAATTAGTCATTTGACGCTTGGATATTTTATAGTGAATTTTCATGAATAGAGTATACGCTGATGATCCAACCTGAAAAAGTTCATCTGTATTGCCGAGATGGTTATTGCTTGACAGGATCTTTCTATCAACATCAATCATCTGTGCCGACTTTACCCATTCTGATCTGTCCTGCAACAGGTATTCGTCAGGGATTTTATCAAGCGTTTGCAACTTGGTTATTTGAGCAGGGTTATGATGTTTTATGTTTTGATTTTCGTGGGATCGGGGAATCTTTACATGGAAAACTCAAAGACTCTCAAGCCAGTATTCAAGATTGGGGCATGCTGGATATTCCTGCGGCAATTGAGTACTTGCTGCAACGAACCCAGAAATCACAAGTTTTGATGATTGGGCATAGTGCAGGTGGGCAATTGCTCGGTGTTGTACCCAATTACCATCGAGTGGCAAAGCTTGTGGCTGTGGCAGGCTCAACAGGTTATGTCAAAGGCTTAAGCGGTCAAACAAAATGGTTTGCCCCTGTGATGTTTAACGTATTGTTTCCATTTTCAAGCCAGTTATTTGGTTATGGCGCAAGCCGATGGATTGGTATGGGTGAAAATCTACCCAAAGCGGTTGCACGGCAGTGGCGAGAGTTCTGTAGCCAAGCGGGATATATTGAAAATGCGTTGGGGAAAAGTATTTTTCATGACTTTCATGACGAGATTCAAATTCCGATGACTGCAATCCATGCAATAGATGATGAAATTGCGACAAAAACCAATGTAGAAGACCTGTTGCGGTTATATCCGAATGCTCAAAAGAAGCGTATCGAATTGGCGCCAAGAGAATGGAAACATCAAGAAATTGGACACATGGCATGGTTTAAACGAAGCCATCAAAACCTATGGCCGCTTGTGCTGAAAGAATTGCAAGATCATTGACAAAATTAGCGAGGGAAATGCTTTTGTTTTGAGCAGAGTTGCTATAAAATACCGCCTTCCTTACCTGCAGGTCGTTATTGCAATGGTGCAAACGTGCCGAACAGGTGCTTAAAGAGGTTGTTATGGCTAAGTTAAAAACTCGCCGTGGTGCAGCTAAACGTTTCAAAGCGACTGCTAACGGTTTCAAGCGTAAACAAGCGTTCAAACGCCACATTTTGACCAAAAAATCTGCTAAGCGTATTCGTCAGTTGCGCGGCTGTGTAATGGTTCACGTGAGTGACGTTGCTTCAGTTCGTCGTATGTGCCCATACATCTAAGGAGATTTATAAATGGCTCGTGTAAAACGTGGTGTAGTGGCTCATCGTCGTCACAAAAAAATTCTCGCTCGTGCTAAAGGTTACTATGGTGCTCGTTCACGCGTTTATCGCGTAGCGTTCCAAGCGGTAATCAAAGCTGGTCAATACGCTTACCGTGACCGTCGTCAGAAAAAACGTCAATTCCGTGCTCTATGGATTGCGCGTATCAACGCTGGTGCTCGTCAAAACGGTTTGTCTTACAGCCGCATGATCGATGGCTTGAAAAAAGCTCAAGTGATCATCGACCGTCGCGTGTTAGCTGACATCGCTATGCATGATGCAGTTGCTTTCGCTGCTTTAGCTGAAAAAGCTAAAGGTGCTTTAGCTGCATAAGCTTAGAGATTCAAAAAAGGCCGCATTTTGCGGTCTTTTTTATTGGTTAAAATAATCAGAATATAAGTTCAACCTGAGTTTCTTTGGGTTGGTCTAAAATGAGAATAAACAAAATGAATGATCATGGTTTTTTAGAACAATTAATACAATCCCGACAACAAGGGAAAAAATTCAAATATCTCTGCTTTTGGGGACATACACCCAAAGATCCAAAGATTGTTGATAAAAGCTGTTTGAGCCAGTGGTATCCGAGTGCATTTGAGATTGATGGTATTTATTATGCAACCGCAGAGCATTATATGATGGCGCAAAAAGCCAAATTATTTGCAGATGATGTAGTTTTTGAAAAAATTCTGGCATCGGAACACCCGAATCAGGCCAAAAAACTGGGTCGTTTGGTCAAAGACTACGATGAAACTGTTTGGTTGGCGCATCGTTTTGAGATTGTCGTGCAGGGAAGTATTGCTAAATTCTCTCAGCACGCTGTGCTAAAAGATTTCTTGTTGGCAACAGGTGAACGGGTTTTGGTTGAAGCATCACCCGTTGACAAGATTTGGGGAATTGGTTTGGCACAAGACGATGAAAAAGCTGAGTATCCTGAAAAATGGCAGGGTTTAAACCTACTTGGTTTTGCACTGATGCAGGCAAGAACACATTTACAGTCGATCTGATCCATTAAATGGCGCAGTTTGGTAACTGCGCCATTCAAATCTATTTATTAATCGCAATAATTTTAATGCTGACTTTCTTACAACTTTTATCTAGGCAAAATCCTGAAAACCAAAGTTCTCCACTTTCACCAATCATGATGCCCTGTGTATTGGCAAACACATTTTCATATTTTTGCGCTTGAATCACATTGACCAACATTGGGTCGAAAATATCATCATAACGTTTCAGCAGCTCTTGAGCAGATTTAAAAGTGATCTTTTTACCCTCTAAATTAATTTTGATCGGGTAATGAATCATGCTTGCGACTTTGGTTTTTTCTCGTTCTTGCGTAGCGACTTGAAAATCTTTTAGAAATTTTTGATAAGACGCATGTTCACCATACAAGAAGTCAAGTCGTTGATTGACTTCATGGGTATTGTTGGCAGGTTCAGTTTGTGCCCAACTTACGATGGGTAAGCTTAATCCGATCACTAAGCTCAAACTGCTTAAAATATGGAGATTGATCTTCATGGTTTTATCCTTAATCGCCACTTAGAAAGCATTGAAAATATATATTTATAATTGTTTAAAATTAAAAAGAGGTTAATACATGAAAAAAGATGGGTCAATCCTGTGGATATTCCCATCGGATTGATATTTTAAAAACCAAAATAATATGCCAAAGCGCAAATCAAGACGGTGATGATCACTAAAGCGGCAACATTTTTATTGGAAATCTGATGCTTGTGAGGCTCTGTCGCTGTAGATTTATTCAAATTTAGATTGGCATAACTTTGAGCTTGAGGTGCCGCTGCAGGTATTTCAAATGGTGTTTCAGGTTCGATGATTTTACGCTGTGCGGTCTGATAATGATTTGCGGTTTTAACAATAAATTTGCTAAATAAATCATCCAGTTTTGTCGAGAAATGTTTTAATGCACGTTGTTCATCGACAGATGCAAAAGCTTGATTTTCTTCACTTTGAATTTTAGCCTGTTCGGCTAAATCGAGTTCAAGCGCTTCAAGTTTAAATAATAATTCATTGCTTAGGGTTGCTTGATATTGTGCAGGAAGGAGCGCGGATTTTGCTTCAGCATCAAGATTAATCTTTTGTGGTTGAGTCAGGTTAAAGCCTGTGTAGTGTTGTTCAATGAAGCGTTGTTGCAGTACATTTTGCGCATAAGTTGTGTTAAACAATTCCTGAGTCAGATATTGCTGAATACGTTCCCATTCTGGGGCTTGTAAATCAGCCTGAATTTTTTTGTAGAGTTTGCTATTGAGTTCAAAATTCCATAACGTTTCTTGGCGAGTTGAGCTTTTCTGAGCATCTGGAATCACAAATTCCTGTTCGGTACTCAACCATTCAGCCAGTTCATTGCCAAACACCCAAGCGGTTTTTTTCTTGTCATGGTGGCTGACAATAAAATGTGAGTAGGGCAGTAGTTCAATGTTTGGATTCGGGTTTTTTTCTTCATTCAGCATACTGGACGCATGTAAACTCAAACGAGTTGCACCCTGTTTTTTCAGATGTTCTAGCCAAATTTGAAAATGCTGTGCAACCAGATGCTGTGACATCAGATCACGAAATACAAAAGCATGTTGGTCGAAAATCGGGAGCTGTCGCCATTGCTGTACACTCAGACCGTGGCTCAGATATTCATTGCCATAAGTCACTAAAGTCAGTTGTTGCTTCCAAATTGGGTCGAGTGCCATAGTGTTTCTCAGTATTGCGATCACAATATCTTATACTTTTTACAAATCAGGATGGTATTAGAATTTTCATCGTGTGTAAGTCTCATCAACACGCATAAAAGCTGTTAGAATGACAAGTTTAATTTATTTTTTAACATCGATGCTTTGAGAGAAATTATGTCACTGGAAGCCCTGACCACTGAAGCGCTGGATGCAATTGCTGCAGCTCAAGATCTTGCTACACTTGACCAAGTACGAGTGCAGTTTACAGGTAAAAAGAGTCAGCTTGCAGAGCAGTCAAAATCCTTAGGGAAAATGGATCCTGAACAACGTAAAGTTGAAGGTGCAAAAATTCACGCAGTTCGTGAAGCAATCAACAATGCTTTGACTGAGCGCCAAACTGTATTACAACAACAAGCACTGAATGCTAAATTGGCCAGTGAAACTATCGACATTACCTTGCCGGGTCGTGGTCAAAGCATGGGAAGTCTTCATCCTGTGACTCAGGTTCAAGAACGGATTTGTCAGTTCTTTACCAAAGCTGGTTTTACAGTTGCAACTGGTCCAGAAGTTGAAGACGATTATCATAACTTTGAAGCACTGAACATTCCGGGGCATCACCCTGCACGTGCCATGCACGATACTTTCTATTTTGATGCATCGCATTTGCTACGTACCCATACTTCTGGTGTGCAAATCCGTACCATGGAAACGTCGCAACCACCGATTCGTATTGTGTGTCCCGGTCGTGTTTATCGTTGTGACTCTGACCAAACTCACTCGCCAATGTTCCATCAAATCGAAGGTTTATATGTGGCTGAAAACACCAGCTTTGCTGAATTGAAAGGCTTGTTGGTGAACTTGCTGAACGAATTCTTTGAGAAAGATTTGAAAGTACGTTTCCGTCCATCTTACTTCCCATTCACTGAGCCAAGTGCCGAAGTAGACATTATGGATGAGCGTGGTCGTTGGTTAGAAGTGTTGGGTTGTGGCATGGTGCACCCAAATGTGCTCAGCGCAGCAGGCATTGATCCTGAAAAATATAAAGGTTTTGCCTTTGGTTTGGGTGTAGAGCGTTTTGCGATGTTGCGTTATGGCATCAATGACTTGCGTATGTTCTACCAAAATGATGTGCGTTTCTTACGCCAATTTGCTTAAAACAGATTTAGACCTCTCCCTAACCTCTCCTAAAAGGAGAGGGGCTTTAAAAGCGAAAAATATAGGGTGCTCTCCGTTGGTAAAATGAGAGTGAGAGAGGGATTTGAAAATAGATTTATAGGTTTTTACGAAATGAAAATTAGCGAAAATTGGTTGCGTACGTGGGTCAACCCAGCAATTGATAGCGATACATTGTCTGATCAGCTCACCATGCTGGGTCTGGAAGTCGATGAACTTGCACCTGTAGCCAAAGCATTTACGGGTGTTGTCGTTGGTGAAGTCCTCACCGTAGAACAACATCCAGATGCGGATCGTTTACGTGTCACTACCGTGAACATCGGTTCGGGTGAGCCATTGCAAATCGTATGTGGTGCGCCAAACGTGCGTGTAGGTATGAAAGCGCCTGTAGCAACTGTAGGTGCAGTCTTGCCAGGTGATTTTAAAATCAAGAAAGGCAAGCTTCGTGGCATTGAATCACACGGTATGCTGTGTGGTGCTTCAGAAATTGACCTTGAAGATAAAATTGATGGTTTGCTTGAACTGCCTGAAGATGCGCCAATCGGTGTTAACATTCGTGAATATTTGAAACTTGATGACAACGTCATTGATATTTCAATCACGCCAAACCGTGGTGACTGTTTCAGTATTCGTGGCATTGCTCGTGAAATTGCGGTGATTAACCAGTTGGCAGTGACTCAACCTGAAATTCAGCCTGTTGCAGCAACCATTGCAGATGAAAAAGCAGTTGTTATCACTACTCAAGGTGCACCACGCTATTTGGGTCGTGTGATTAAAAATGTTAACGTGAAAGCTGCAACTCCAGAATGGATGGAGCAAGCTTTAACACGTTCAGGTGTGCGCACGCATAGCATCTTGGTCGACATCACTAACTATGTCTTGCTTGAATTGGGTCAGCCAATGCACGCTTTTGACTTGGCTAAACTTGAAGGTGCGATACAGGTTCGTCAAGCTACGGCTCAAGAAAAACTTCAATTGCTCAATGAACAAGAAGTTGAGTTGAATGAAGATGTCATGGTCATTGCAGATGATGCAAAAACTTTGGCAATTGCAGGCATCATGGGTGGTTTGGCATCAAGCGTGACCGATGACACTCAAGATATTTTCCTTGAAAGTGCTTTCTTCAGCCCGCTTGCGATTGCAGGACGTGCGCGCCGTTTTGGTTTACATACCGATTCATCTCAGCGTTTTGAACGTGGCGTAGACTTTGAATTACCAATCTTGGCGATGAATCGTGCTTCACAATTGATTCAACAGCTTGCAGGTGGTGAATTTGGCCCTGTCACTGTGGCTGAGCAAGCAGCACTATTGCCAAAACGTGAAGCGATTGAATTGAACCAAGCTCAGGTTGATCAATTGTTGGGTTATTCAGTTGCAAGTGACTTTATTACCGATGCTTTAACGCGTCTAGGCTGTGCAGTTACAGTGAAAGCACAGGGTGAATGGTCAGTTGTACCACCATCGCATCGTTATGATATGGCGATTTACCAAGATTTGATTGAAGAAGTGGCACGTATTCACGGCTATGACAACATTCAAATCAGCTTGCCTAAAATTGATGTGCAACTGGCAAAATACCAAGATCGTTTTGAGTTGGCTCAATTGCGTCAAACTGTGGCGACTTTGGGTTATCAAGAAGCGATCAGCTTTAGCTTTGCTGACTTGAAGTTAGAAAAACAGCTTAATCCAAATGTTCAACCGTTGGCATTGGCAAACCCAATTTCGAGTGACTTGGCTGTGATGCGTAGCACGTTGTTGTCGAGCTTGATTCCTTGTGTTCAGTACAACTTGAACCGTCAGCAAAACCGCGTACGTTTCTTTGAGCTTGGCTTACGTTTTGATTATCAAAATGCATCGAATATTGATGAGTTAAAACAAATTCCAACATTGGCACTCATTGCGGTGGGTTCACGTACGCCAGAACAGTGGCATGTGAAAACTCAGCCAATGGATTTCTTCGATCTGAAGGGTGAGGTTGAACAAATTCTTGCGGCTGGACGCGTCAAAGTTCAGTATCAGCGTTCGACTCGTGAGTGGTTACACCCAGGACAATCTGCTGAAATCGTGGTGGATGGTCAGTCAATTGGTTACTTGGGTCGTTTGCATCCATCATTGGAAAATGAGTTGGATTTGGGCATAACTTGGGTGGCTGAACTCGATCAAACGGCTGTTTTGCAATCTTATGTATCTAATTTTACAGAATTATCACGTTTTCCGTCGGTTAGACGTGATATTGCGCTTTTAATTGATGATAAGATTGAGGTAAAAGAGATTCAGCAGTTAATTCAACAAACTGGTGGAGAGCTGCTTGATTCAACATGGTTGTTCGATGTCTACACTGGACAAGGTGTTGAAGATGGTAAGCGTTCGTTGGCATTTGCTCTGTTGTGGCAACATCCATCGAGAACACTAGAAGATGCTGAAATTAAGTCAGGTATGGATCACATCATTGAAGTGTTGCAAAACACTTATCAAGCAACATTGAGGGCGTCATGACAGCATTAACAAAAGCAGAAATGGCAGATCATTTGAGTGAGCTTACGAATCTAAACCGTCGTGAAGCAAAACAAATGGTTGAGCTATTCTTTGATGAAATTAGCCAAGCATTAATTGCAGGCGAACAAGTAAAACTTTCGGGGTTTGGAAACTTTGAACTACGTGACAAGCGTCAACGCCCTGGTCGTAATCCGAAAACTGGCGAAGAAATTCCGATTTCTGCACGCCGTGTAGTGACTTTCCGTGCGGGTCAAAAATTCCGTCAACGTGTTGGAAATGAATCTGATCAAGATTAATTGAATTAATCTTGAATGAGTAAAGGGATGATTTAATCATCCCTTTATTTTTTTATAAATAATGCTGCTGTACCCAAGTCGTGCTTAGTTTCAGTTGTTCTTCTAATGATGTTTGTGTTGTATGGCAAGGATAGGATTGATCCAGTGCTTCGGTGCGTAAGAAATCGAGCATTTCCCGAGATAGATTCAAGCGTTGAGCGAGAGCTTGCCATTTGAGTAAGGTGGCGAGAATCGGCAATGGTATGCAAAAGCGAGGTGGTTGGATCTTAAGCTGCTGAGCAATTAATCTAACGGCATTGTGAAATGATAAATGCTGTGGATGTACAAGTAAAAACTCTTGCCGATAACTGGATGGGTCTTTTAGGCATTGTGCAATACAAGCAACCACATTATCTACACTGACCCACGGCAAAACATGTTGGGCTGATCCAGGCAGTGCAAGCATTTTGCCTTGTGCAATCTGTTGAACAATCTGGGTGAATACTTGCTGCTCTGCAATTTCCCCTGTGCCAAATGCACCAATTAGCGTTGCTGGATGAATCACTGTCCAATCAAGTTGAAGTTGCTGAGCAAGGGCTAGGCTACGAAAATGCGCCTCAATTTTTGAAGCTTCATAGCTTCCTTGTTTTTTGTATATCTGTTGCCAGTTGGTTTGTAATGGGTTTATCAAGTTGACGCCACATTTTTGTAAGTGGGCTTTCAATGTCAGCATATAACCAGCAATGAGAATGATGCGTTGTAGCTGTGTGTGTTCTTTTAGCAATTGGATAAGGGCTAAACTGCCATCAACATTGGTCTTTTGAGCTTGTGTTGTAGTTAAATTCCATCCAAATAGAACACCCGTATGAATTAAGGTATCCACTTGGGCTAAATGCTGCCAATCTAAGCTAGATATTGCCAAATCTGTTTGTGATAAGTCACCCTGAATACAGCTTAAATGTGCAGTTTCACAGCCTTTCTCTTGTAGCCATCCACATAGAGCTGGCATTTGCTGTTCTGGATTGCGTAGTAGGGTAACGACATCTTGTTTTTGTTGTAGCAGTTTTAAAACGATGAATCGTCCTAAAAAGCCTGTTGCGCCTGTAACTAAAATCGCCATAATTTTTCCTGTAGGGTTGTTTTGCGATTTAGCCTAAACTGTGGAGTACACTCTAAGGTCAAGAAGAATAATCATGCTGATTCATGCATTAAGTAAACGTGTTGGTCTAAGTCGAGATACACTGCGCTTTTATGAAAAATTGGGGTTAATCGAGTCCCAAAGAGCCGAGAATGGCTATCGACATTACACTGAACAAATGGTTTTTCGTTTGGAATTGATTCAGTTGGCGAAATCACTGGGATTTCAACTCAATGAAATTGCAGAACTGATTGGAATATTGGCACTACAACAACAGCTTTCGGTTGAGCAATTACAGGAATCTTTGCAAGGCAAGTTAAAAGAGATTGATGATAAGTTGCAGCAATTACAGAGCTTAAAAGGATTGCTACAAGGTGTGTTGAGTCAACAGCTTTGTCCAATTGAATTAAACAGTCAGCAAAATTTGGACACAAAAAAAGAGAGTCGTTAGACTCTCTCTTTTTTCACTAAATTCAGAAGAATTAGTGAGCAGCTTCAGAAGCAGCAGCTTCAGATGCAACTGGAGCAGCATCAGATGCAGCAGCAGTAGCTTCAGATGCAGCAGCAGTAGCTTCAGATGCAGCAGTAGTAGCTTCAGAAGCAGCAGCAACAGCTTCAGATGCTGGAGCAGAAGCAGGAGCAGCTTCTTCAGTTTTCTTAGCACAACCAACGAAAGCTAAAGTTGTAGCAACAGCAGCTGCGATAGCAATTTTCTTGAATAACATGGCATCACTCTCATAAATTATAGAGACAAAAAAACCGAAGCAAACTTGTTTGTGCTTTAATTATCCCTATACGTTCGATAGGTAACAACGCATGGAGCAAGTTTGCTGGCATGCCGATATGCTATCACTGCGCATATTGAATTACTACTGCTGAGTGAAAAAAAAACGAAAAAAAACGAGATTTTTAACCAGTTTCTTAACAGAAAATAACAATAAAAGATGAAATTAGATTTGGATAAATGATGATGTAACTATTGAAAAAATGAAGAAGTTTTTGAATGTGTATAATTGTCTAAAAAATGACTAAAAATAAAAATTAACAATTTGGCAGAATGATTGTGAAAATATGTAATAGTTGTCAACTTCAAGCCATTAAAAACGTTAATGGCTTGAAAATAACCGATTGAATTATTGTTTGCGCTTCATTTGCTCAAAAAAGTCATCATTGGTTTTGGTTTCTTTCATACGGTCTAACAAGAATTCCATTGCTGCTAGTTCATCCATTGGATGAAGCAGTTTACGTAAGATCCAAACTTTACGTAAATTATCTTCGCTCATTAGGCGTTCTTCACGACGAGTTCCTGATTTTTTCAGGTTCATGGCAGGGAAGACGCGTTTTTCGGCAATGCGGCGATCTAGAGTAATTTCTTGGTTACCTGTACCTTTGAATTCTTCATAGATCACGTCATCCATCTTACTGCCTGTTTCAATCAATGCAGTTGAGATAATAGTCAGTGAACCACCTTCTTCAATGTTACGTGCTGCACCAAAGAAACGTTTTGGACGTTCAAGTGCATGAGCATCTACACCACCTGTCAAAACTTTGCCTGAAGATGGAATAACTGTGTTATAGGCACGTGCCAAACGTGTAATCGAATCGAGCAAAATGACGACATCTTTTTTATGCTCAACTAAACGTTTAGCTTTTTCGATCACCATTTCAGCAACTTGAACGTGACGAGCTGGAGATTCGTCAAATGTTGAAGCGACAACTTCACCACGCACGGTGCGTTCCATTTCGGTTACTTCTTCAGGGCGTTCATCAATCAGAAGGACAATCAGGAAAACTTCTGGGTTGTTACGAACAATTGATTGGGCAATGTTCTGAAGCAACATGGTTTTACCCGCTTTTGGCGGCGCGACGATAATCGAACGTTGACCTTTACCGATTGGGGCAATTAAATCAACAACACGAGCTGTAAGATCTTCAGTTGTACCGTTACCAAGTTCCATGATTAATTGTTCAGTTGGAAACAATGGTGTTAAGTTCTCGAATAAAATCTTGTTACGCGAGTTTTCAGGCGTATCGTAGTTAATTTGATTAACTTTTAATAATGCAAAATAGCGTTCGCCTTCTTTTGGTGGGCGAATTGTTCCCGCGATTGTGTCGCCTGTACGTAAGTTAAAGCGACGAATTTGAGATGGGCTAACATAAATATCGTCAGGGCCAGCAAGATAAGAGCCTGCTGCTGAACGTAAAAAACCAAAACCATCAGACAAAATTTCTAAAACACCATCGCCAAAGATTTCTTCACCGTTCATGGCGTGACGTTTTAAAATCGCGAAAATAATGTCTTGTTTACGGTTACGTGCCATCCCCTCAAGGCCCATAAACTCAGCAATTTTAATGAGTTCGCCAATCGGTTTTTTCTTGAGTTCAGTTAAATTCATAGGTGGTCAGTGTGTGTCGATGTAAGAACATCTAGAGTAACGATTTGGAAATAAATGCAAGAGTCAGCCGCATGCAATGAAAACTGCACAATAAACGCAGAGATCTGATTAGTTCATTGTTCGAAGATCAAAGTAAACAATTGCAGTGCCGAGCGGCGATCTTTTGTGTTGTGTTGCAAGAAAGGACTTGCTTAAGGCTTTGCCTTCCTTGAGCAATAAGAATATAAGTGACATCCAAGAAATTGTCAATTTTCCCCAAACAAAATACGCCTTTTTTTGCGTATTTTGTCGGATTTTTGCGATTAGATATTTTCGTCAATAAACGCTACTAGGCGTGAACGAGGTACAGCACCGACTTGTTGAGCAACAACTTCACCATTTTTAAACAATAGTAAAGCTGGAATGTTGCGGATGTTGTAGTTCACAGCAGTTGCTTCACAGCTCGTAACGTCAACTTTAACGACTTTTACTTTACCTTCGTATTCGCGAGATAAATCTTCTAGAACAGGAGCAATCGCTTTACAAGGACCACACCAACCTGCCCAAAAATCGACAAGTACAGGGGTTTCAGAATCTAGAACGTCAGTTTTGAAATCTGCGTCTGTGGTATTAACAAGGTTAGACATAGAAATGCTCCAATATGATCAGTTGTCAATCACTGTCTTTATTTATATTGATATATAAGTATTACACAGCTATTTTCAACATCATAGTCTGATGAATGATGCTATTTTCAAGGCTTGCCGATTTTTTGTCTAATGGAACATCACGATAGATTTTATCGACGATGGCAATAATCATGAAAATCTAGAGAAAAACTCACGCTTCAGCCAGTAAAGCGCTTTTCAATTTGCAATGAGTGAATTACTCTAGGCAACAATTAAGTTTGATTTGTAATGCACAATGTCTGATTTTCTGATTGATGAAGAATTGCTCGCTGCAATTGATATGGGGTCAAACAGCTTTCATTTAGCGATTGCCCGTGTAGACCACGGTGAAGTGAAGAAAGTTGTTTCAATGTCGGAAAAGGTACAGCTTGCTGCTGGATTGGATGAAAATAAGAATTTAACCGAAGCCGCGCAGCAGCGTGGCTTAGCATGTCTAGCACGTTTTGTTGGTCGTTTAAGTTCGGTGCAGCCAAATCGTTTGCGAATTGTCGCAACCAATGCTTTACGCCAAGCCAAAAATGGACATGACTTTATTCAGCAAGCTGCTGAAATTTTACCTAAACCGATTGAAATTATTGCGGGTCGTGAAGAAGCTCGCCTAATTTATTTAGGTGTGTCACATACCATGGCGAATGGTGGGCGTCGTCTTGTGGTCGATATTGGTGGTGGTTCGACTGAATTTATTATTGGTGAAGAATTTGAGCCACTTTATACAGAGTCCTTACAAATGGGCTGTGTGGCATTTACCAAGAAATATTTTGAAGATGGCGAAATTAATTATAAAAATTTCAATAAAGCCTTTGTGGCTGCTTGCAAAGAACTCTCAGCCATTGCAAACAGCTATAAATCTGAAGGTTGGGATACGGTTGTAGGTTCAAGCGGGACAATTAAAGCCTGTCGTCAAATTATGGTGAATATGGGCTGGAGCGATGAACAAGAAAGTGTTACGCGTGAAGGCTTGGAAAAACTCAAAGATAAATTGCTTAAATATAAGCATGTTTCTGAAATGGAGTTTGAAGGTCTAAAAGAAGATCGCCGAGCAGTTTTGCCAGCTGGGGTTGCGATTTTATATGCTGTCTTTGAAGTTTTGGACATTGACCGCTTGATGTATTCAGATGGTGCATTGCGTGAAGGTGTGATGTATGACCTGTTAGGTCGTTTCAAACATGAGGACATCCGTGATCGGAGCGTACAAGCTTTAATTGGTCGTTATAATGCAGATCCAAAACAGGCAGAACGTGTAGTAAAAACAGCACAGTTCTTGTTTGATTCTGTGGTTGATAAACTAAAATTAACCAATGAAGACAGTGACTTACTTCGTCGTTCAGCGTATTTGCATGAGATTGGTTTAGCCATTAGTCACGGTGGCTATCATCGCCATGGGGCATATTTACTGCAACATTCTGACATTCCGGGCTTCTCGCAAATCGATCAAAATCATCTCTCTCATCTGGTGGCACACCATCGCCGTAAGTTGCGAAATGAAAGTAAAATGGATGTTTTAAAAGTCGGTGGGCAGTCATTGGTCTATCTTTGTTTAATGCTGAGACTGGCAGTTTTACTCAATCATAGTCGTAGTGATCAGATGCTTCCTGCCATTGAATTAGAGGTCGTGGATGCGCAACAATGGCAATTAACTGTTTCTGGCGATGCGAAACAATGGCCATTACTGGTTGCCGATTTGCACGATGAGCAAGAGCAATTTAAGCATTGGGACATTGATTTGATCATTCAGTCGGAAAAATTTATCGATTAACTCGATTTGGTTAATTCAAGGATAATATTCGACCTATGAAAAATAAATCTGCTCAATCTAAAGCATGGAAAACTGTACAAATTGCACGTCATCCTGAGCGTCCACAGTTTTTAGACTATGCAAGTGAATTGTTTGATGAATTTGATACGTTGCATGGTGACCGTGTTTTCGGTGACGATGGTGCAATGATTGGTGGTTTGGCGCGCTTTGAAGGTCAACCTGTAATGGTGGTTGGTCAACATCGTGGTCGTACGACTCGTGAGCGTTTACAGCATAACTTCGGGATGTGTAATCCTGAGGGTTATCGTAAATCACAGCGTTTACTTGATCTTGCTGAGCGTTTTAACTTACCTGTATTTACCTTTATCGATACCATGGGTGCATACCCAGGTGTAGGCGCTGAAGAGCGTGGTCAAGCAGAAGCGATTGCAACAAGCCTTGCACAACTTTCTCGTTTGAAAGTACCTGTGATTGCAACTGTATTGGGTGAAGGTGGTTCTGGTGGTGCGTTGGGTATTGGCGTTGCTGACCGTGTGATCATGTTGTCACATAGTATCTATTCAGTGATTTCACCTGAAGGTTGTGCATCTATTTTGTGGAAAACTGCAGAAAAAGCAGAGCAAGCAAGTGAAGCTCTAGCATTAACTGCTGAAAAACTACAAAAAATTGGTATTGTTGAACATATCGTTGATGAAGGTGAAGGTGCACACCTAAACCCTGAACAAGTCATGGATAACTTACGTGAAGTGCTTAAAGAAGCATTAGCGGAATTAAAATCGATGGATGCTGAAGCACGATGCGAAGCTCGTTATCAACGTTTAATGAAATTTGGCAGCAACAACTTAGGTCTAGCATCTTAATAGATGCTGACCAGCATTTTTCAGATCGAAATTTTCTGATCGGATGTAGCGGCGGCATGGATTCCATGCTGCTGTTATATTTACTGCACTCGCTTTTTCCTCAGCGCATTCGCGCTATCTATATTGACCATCAATTGCAAGAACCGAGTGCAACTTGGGGTAAAGTTGTGGCAGATTTTTGTCGACAGCTTGATATAGCATGTGTGGTTCAGTGTGTCGATGTGGCTTCGGGCAATCTTGAGCAACAAGCTCGCAATGCGCGTTACGCAGCATTTTTACAACATAAACAACCGAATGAAGTTTTAGTACTGGCTCATCATCAGCAGGATCAGGCTGAAACGGTCTTATTGCGCTTGTTGTCTGGTGCAGGTGTTGGCGGTTTGGCGGCAATGCGCCGAATTGATATTCGTGATGATTTGACCATTTGGCGTCCTTTACTTAATCTCCCTCGTGAGCAGATTGAACAGTGGACACATGATTTACAGTTGAGTTATGTGACTGATCCAACCAATGCAGACCCACACTATGATCGGGCATGGTGTCGAACAGAACTGTGGGAAGTCTTGCAACAACGCTTCCCTCAAATGCAATCTGCGCTGGCACGTAATGCACAATTGATGCAAGATGCGGATGATATTTTGCAAGACGTGGTTCAGCAGGATTGGAAAAAGTGTGGGGATGGTTCTCATTTAAGCTTGAGTGTATTAGCGCAATTAACGGCAGCACGACAACGACAGTTATTATCTGTATGGATGAAAGGTGAATTGACTTATCGTCCAAGTTTGGATGCTGTGGAGCGTTTGCAACGTGAAGTCATTCAGTCAAAAGCCGATGCTCAAGCCTGTTTGTATATCAAGCCTTATTATTATGTGCGATTTCAGAACGTGATCTATCGCTTAACAGCACGGGAATATTTGTGTAAGCAAACTGATCATCTTCCCATGCAGCAAACAATTACGTTGCATAAACATCAACCTATAGTGCTTGTTTCGGGGCAATATCAGTATGCGGAATGTGAATATGGTTTGTCTGCTGAATTGCTGAATACGACTTGCTTGCTGCATATGCGTCAAGGTGGAGAAAAGGTACATTTGCAGGGACGAATTGGTGCATGGCCGCTGAAAAAGGCATTACAAGATGCACAAATTTTTCCTTGGTTACGTCATCGAGTGCAAATTTTGCTAAAAGATGATGTTATTCTAGGAGTATTTACCCCTCAAGGGTTTTGGCTTGCACAGTCGCGTTATTGTCAGTATGGCGGATGGCAGCCGAAACTTATTCATGAGCACTAAAAACATTGTTGAGTATGAGCATGAACAGCGCTTTAAATTGCAATATCAGTTTTATTGGTGGCGGAAATATGGCTCAAGCCTTGATTGGCGGGCTAATTTCACGCGGACTTTCAGAAAGTCAAATTCAAGTTGCAGATCCTGTTGAGCAAATTCGCTCAATTTTACAGGAAAAAAATATCGGTGTTTTTACTGATAATGCAAAAGCGATTGAAAATGCAGATGTTGTTGTTCTGGCAGTGAAGCCTCAAGTGCTGGCAAGCGTACTGCAACCATTACAGGGTTTATTTACAGATAAGCTGATTATTTCGATTGTTGCGGGTGTTACGATTGATACGATTGCAGCTTTGACAGGCACACAGCGTATTGTGCGTGTGATGCCAAATACACCTGCATTGGTACAAACAGGAGCACATGGCATGTATGCCGATGCTTCCGTCAGTCAGGAAGACCGCAATCTCACCACAAAGATTTTGGCTGCAACAGGTTTGGGGCTTTGGGTGAATACTGAAGCACAGATTGATGCGGTTACGGCTGTATCTGGTTCTGGACCTGCATACTTTTTCTATTTGATGGAAAGTATGATTCGTGCAGGTAAAAACTTGGGCTTAGATGAAAAAGTTGCGACAGCACTGACTTTACAAACAGCATTAGGCGCAGCACAAATGGCAATTAGTAGTGACAAAACACCTGCTGAATTGCGTAAAAATGTGACTTCACCTAATGGTACAACGCAGGCAGCACTAGAAGTCTTTGATCGTGCACAGATTTCACAAAATGTGCAGGCAGCCTTAGCAGCCGCTCAGAAACGGAGTCAAGAACTGGCTCAAGAACTCAGTGACAGTATTAAGAAATAAAGGTAGGAAAAGTAGCCGATGGGAATGACTTCGACGCTATTTGGTATTTTGATGAATGTCGCAATCTTGCTGGTATTCTTGAGATTCTTAATGCAATTAGCGATGGTAACGCCATATAACCCTGTAGTGTTATCTACGTTTAAAGCCACTAAAGCTGTAGATATATTTAGTCGTATTTTTCCCACTTTAGCAAAAGGGCGAGTAAATTCGGCTGCGTTGGTTTTATTGGTTATTTTATATTTGCTCAAGATTGTAGGAAGTGCATATTTGGCAGGTATATTGCCACACGGTGCATTGCATCTACTGGTTTTGACTTTTATTACCATGATTCAAGATTTAATTACATTCTGCCGTTATTTAATTTTTGCCACGATTATTTTGGGTTGGGTGAGTTTATTTACTCAATCTAATTCACCTTATATTGAAGTGGTGAATGAGTTGGCAGAACCGTTACTTGCACCATTCCGTCGTATTTTACCCAATATGGGAATGATTGACTTATCTCCAATTTTAGCATTTTTGGCATTATATGTAGCTGAAGTGTTGATGAGTGAAGTTGCTAGAACATTATTGATTGGTCTATAAATCGAAATTTTAAAAAAACCAGCATAGTTGCTGGTTTTTTTATGGGTGTGAATACAGATCAGACTTGATCGTTGACATCAAGGTCTTTGGTTTCTCGAATGCATAAAAATGCCAGTAAAGAGAGAATAGCCGCGGCAGATAAGTAATAACCTACTGTTGCTAAGCCATAATTTTGAGCTAGCTTAGTGGCAATGAGAGGGGCAAATGATGCACCTAAAATGCCAGCTAAATTGAACGTTAGTGCTGAGCCTGTATAACGTACTGAAATTGGAAACTGTTCAGAAAGTACAGTTCCAATTGGACCATAGGTGAGTCCCATGATGCTTAGACCGATACATAAAAAGATGAATACGGCAAACAAGCTTCCTGAAGCAAGTAATGGTGCAAAGAAAATACCAAACACAGCCGCAATAAGACAAACAGTAATCGATGTTGTTTTGCGTCCGAATTTTTCAGCCAAGATCGCAGAGAGTGGAATCGTACCTGCAAAGCAAAGTGTTGCAAAAAGCTGAATCTCAAGGAATTGATTGCGTGAGTAGCCAAGCTCGCTTGTTCCCCATTGCAAGGCAAAAACAGTAGTGAGGTAGAACACCACAAAGGTACAAATTGCTGCGATTGTTCCTAAAATAAGGGACTTGAGATGCTTGGTAAATACTTCTTTGACAGGAATATTGACTTCTTTTTGCTTGTCCAAAACTTTTTGGAAAGCAGGAGTCTCATGTAATTTCAGACGGATGTATAAGCCAACGATTACTAAAATCGAGCTTGAAATAAACGGAATCCGCCAGCCCCACTGCATGAAAGCTTCATTCGACATACAGGCACTCAGCAGTAAAAATGCACCTGTCGCTAAAATAAAACCAACGGGTGCACCAAGCTGTGGGAACATGCCATACCAAGCACGTTTGCCTTCAGGCGCATTTTCTGTTGCCAGTAAAACCGCACCACTCCATTCACCGCCTAAGCCTAGCCCTTGACCTAAGCGACATAAAGCAAGCAATAAGGGAGCAATTAATCCAATTTGCGCATAGGTTGGAAGTAGCCCAATACATACGGTCGATAAACCCATAGTTAATAGTGCTGCTACAAGCGTGGCTTTTCGCCCAATACGATCACCTAAATGCCCAAAGACGGCTGCACCAATTGGGCGTGCAATAAAGGCAATTGCAAAAGTCGCAAGTGATTGAATCGTCGCTACGCCTTGATCTCCCGTTGGGAAAAACAGATGAGGAAAGATAATGACCGCAGCAGTTGCATAAATATAAAAATCAAAAAATTCAATGGTTGTACCCACTAGACTCGCAAGTAACACACGAGTTTTAGAATTGACAGGTACAGCCTGATTTTCTAATGTTGTTGAATTCGATGACGCCATAATTAAACCTTGACCTAAAAACAGAGATGTTTAACAGCGTAATCTTTTTAAAAAAAAGCGTAGTTTTTTAAAAAAATACGGAGCACACCACACTTTTAAGCAGGGTTACTACGAATAAAAGACAGGTGTTAAGAAAAAGCGTACAGATAAACAGCCAAGAAATGTGATCCTGCGCCGATCAGTACAAAAATATGCCAAATAACATGGGTATATCTTACCTTTTTTAGGGCATAAAACAATGCACCTACCGTGTAGGCGAGACCACCGATGACTAATAGTCGAAGACAACCTTGTGGTAGATACTGTTGCATATCATCCATCATCAGCACAGCAAACCATCCCATCAATAAGTATGCTGCCAAGGAAACTTTGGCAAAACGGTGTGCAAAACAAAGTTTAAACACAGTACCCATCGCGGCAATCACCCATAATGCGATCAGTAAATAATGTGCTTTGGCAGTCGGAATATTTAAATATAAAAAAGGTGTGTAAGTCCCTGCAATTAAATAATAAATGGCAGTGTGATCGAGCTTTTTATACCAATGACGTTTTGCTTCAGTTTTAGCCCAATGATATAGGGTCGAGCAAGCCAGCATCATAATTAGGCTAAAAGCATAAACCCATAAACTGAACCATTCACTGGCTGCCAGAAAGGAACTTTTGTAGAGCAATAATGCACTTGCAATCATTGCAATAACAGCACCGATTCCATGAGTAATAACATTGAAGCGTTCTTCTGTGGAATCATAAGTGGTGATTTGAGGCATGCTTAAAATTGAACTTTTATTAAAAATACACTTGTATATTAATTCAATTTTGCATTTAAGGTAAGAACAATTAAAATGGATTTGTAAATTTCTTTAGGTTGTGATTATGTCCACACTGACTCAGCGTTCTGAACAGGAACAACAATGGCTTGCCCAATTACAGACAGCATTTAATGATCATCAGTTTCAGCGTTTGGTATTGAGTCAGTATCAGGGCGAAATCGTCGAGTTGGATAAAATCAGTTTTCGGGTTGTCGAGATTCAGCAACAGCAAAAATTAAGTGTGGTATATCAGTATAAAACGCAAGATGTGACCAAGAATTATGATTTTGCAGAAGCATATGCCTGTGTTGAATCGCTTCTTTCAAATTGTAAACAAGCCAATTTGTTCATCGACGGTGAGGAGCTGCAACTCAAAAGAACCAAGAAGAAAGTGATTCTAACGCGCAGTCAAAATAAACAAGCTACAGCGGCTCAACACACGCATAACCGAGAAAAACAGCGCTATATTGATCAAGATGGTGCATATTTGCAAGATTTAGGTATTACCGATCAGAAAGCTCAGCTTGTGCCAAGCATGGCCAGAAAATGGAAGCAAATTAATAAATTTATTGAAATTTTTTCGAATGCGATTGAGCAGATTACCCCTCAAGATCGTGCGCTGCATGTGGTTGATTTTGGCTCTGGAAAAGGGTATCTGACCTTTGCGATGTATGATTATTTGCTCAAGCAAGGACTGCAACCGAAAATTACAGGGGTGGAGCTGCGCGATAACTTGGTCGAGTTTTGCCAGAAAGTGGCGGACAAAAATCATTTTGATCAGCTTGAATTTTTTCAGGGAGATGTCCGTAGTTATCAACCTGAACATTTAGATATGATGATCGCGTTACATGCCTGTGATATTGCGACTGATTTTGCGATTCATTGTGGTATTCGCCTGAACGCCTCAGTGATTATGTGCGCGCCATGTTGTCATAAAGAGTTGCGCCCACAACTCAAAAGTCCTGAAGTATTAAAACCGATGTTGCAATATGGCATTCATCAGGCACAGCAATCTGAAATGCTGACCGATAGCATTCGCGCATTATTGCTCGAAGCCTATGGTTATGAAACCAAAGTCTTTGAGTTTGTTGCCTTAGAGCACACCAGTAAAAATAAGATGATTTTGGCGGTAAGACATAAAGAAGTGACAGAACCTGATGCGAAAATCATGGCGCAGATTGAAGCACTGAAACAGATGTATGGTATTCAGCAGCAGAGTCTACAGCGCTTGCTAGAAAATGAGTTGGTCGACCAAGATCGTGCGGGCTGTCGCTGCTAATCATTTAGCAGCATTTTCCAGTCTTGCATCGCACGATAACCTGCCTCAATACCGACCTGATAGCTGTAGCGTAATCGCTTTGGATCTTGGCACATACGATCCGCCATATCTTTGTGGTGTGGCGGATTAATTTCTAAAATTTTCTGTGGCTGCTGTTCACGTAAGAACTGAACGGATTGATTGTATCGCTCGGCACGTTGCTTGAGGCTTTGTGCAAACCCTTGATGTTTGACAAAGCGTGAAATCACAGCATCGGCTTTTTTACCTGCTTTCGCATAGTTTTTAGGGCGTGTGCGAATCACCAGGAGTGCATCAACTCTAGGTTGTTGTGCAGCCCACTGCACAGGAAGTGCATCAGCAACACCGCCATCAAAAAAAGGTTGTTCATTAATCCAAACAGGTTGTCGTGTTAGAAAAGGTATGGAGCTTGAAGCACGTAAAGTTTCCAAGATGGTTTCTGGCTGCGCACGTTGGTAGTGTGCCTGACCTGTGTGAGCATGCGTGAGGACAATATAAAATTCAGGATGATTTTGAAAGAGTGCATCTAGATCTAAAGGATTTTCCTGTTCTAGAACATCCCACATCCATTTAACATCCATTAAATCTCCGCCTTTTAAGAAGCGTTTGAATTGAATAAATTCGGGGCGTAAGGTTTGGTCTAAAAAGATTTCTAAATTACGACCTTTCTGTTTGGATAAATAACTGGCAAGAGTAGTTGATCCTGAGGAAACTCCAACATAGTGATGGAATGGATTAAAGTTCTCAGTTAAAAACGCATCGATCACGCCTGTACTAAAGGCTGACCGCATTCCTCCACCTTCGATGATCAGGGTGTAAACATGGGGTAAAAGCATGATGATCTCTTGATTTGAATTCAAGCAATTAGTTCAATTTTATTTTTACCTAGCAGCTTTGCATGTAATAAAGCTTGATCTGCTTTGCTAAATAGAATGTCCCAAGAGTGTTGGTTAAGGGCAATTCCCATACTAATTGCAAGTGTTAATTGTTGAGAAGTCGTGAGTATAAGAGGTTGTTGCTGAATCTGTCGTTTTAAATGTTGTGCTAATTGCCATAATGACTCTGTAGTCATGTTCTTGCAGACAATCAGAAATTCATCGCCGCCATAACGAATGACAAGATCCTGATGGGTATTGTAAGACTTAAGTTGCTGTGCAATCCAAGATAATGCTTTGTCACCGACATCATGACCATATTGATCATTGATTTTCTTGAAATTATCAACATCAATCATAATTAACGCGAGGTGTTGTAAGTTTGGGTTTTGATCGAGTTCACGTTGTAAATACTGTTCGAGTGCTAGACGATTGTTGATGCCTGTTAATGGATCGGTATTTGCCATTTTACTCAGTTCAGTTTCGAGGCGTTTGCGTTGCTGTAGCATGTCTTGCAGTTTTGCAAGTGCTTCAAAAAGTACAAAAAATTCATTCTGCTGTGAAGTGATCGAGATAGATGGCTGAAACTCTTTACCTTCAGCTAAAGCTAAAATGTTGTTTTGAACACAAAGCAGAGGTTGAAAAATATGCCGATGAATATAAAGTAAAATAAATAAAATAATACTCAGACTTAAAATGATGATGGCGATTGTGCTTATAAATGCCCATTGTGCTTTCATCTTATTTTCAAGTACTTTTTCAATACTGTGTTGAATCACATAGTTCTGTAGTTCAACCAAAATTTTAAGCTTATCTGAAAAGCGTAGGGTCAACTGTTCGGCGGAAATAGAATAGTGTTGCCGAGCAGTATGGTTAAGCCAGCTCTGAGAAATAAGGTTTAACCCCTGTCTTATAAATTGTTGGTCTACATGGTTCTTTACTCGTTGATAAGATGTTGATGTTAATTTTGGTTCGCTAAGAGATTGAATAATTTGCCATAAATATAAAATATTTTGTCGATTCTGTTGGGAACGATCAAGGTTCAACTCAGGAATGGCTTCGGAGAAGGACATTGCAGGGGTAATGTTGGATGCAATGCGTCCTGATTGATCTCTTAATTCGGTCAGTAGAAAAATGACAGTAAAGTAGTCGGCAATTTCTTTATCTTCATTATTGGTCTGATAATAAAACTGTTTCAAAATAGCATAGCTTTGATCCCATGCACGAAACATTGCCATAATTGCACCATACATTGCTTGTGATGTTTGTTGGTCGGGGTGCTGTATATATTGATCAATTTTATCACGTGCAAAATTTAACTGATTCATCAGTTTTTTTTGAATGTGCTCAGCCAAATTGGAATAGCCACTTTGTTCCAGTATTTTTGTTGTTGTGATGAGGTGTTGATTAACACGCTGACGGTATTGTTGTAGGGCTTTGATGTGCTCTAGATTGTTAGGTGTTGTCATTGCGAGATTGCTTGGCCCACGTTCTCGTGAGATTTGGTTGCACATATCGACTAAAACTTGCAAGATGCGCAAATGTTGTAATGAGTCATTTGCATCAGTATAGCTTCTATAGCTATAGTGAATTAAGGGTGCAGCAATCGCAACCAATGTAAAGATAATGACCAACATTGCGATAAAAAGCTGTCGCCGAATTTTTCCTGTAATCAGTGTGTTCATTGTCTTATTCTTTTAAATTTATTGCAGTTTTAAGAAAATACTCATATTTTGAGTAAATTTTACCCAAAATTGAGTCGAATAAAAAATCTTTTAGAGTAATTTTTGATAATTAAAGAAGACGTTATTTTTATTAAGAAACTCAATCTCAATACAAATATTGAGATTGAGTGCTGAAATTAAAGTGAACCATGAAGCTGACGATATAAACCAGGTGTTACGCCTGTCCACTTCTTGAAAGCACGGTGGAAAGTACTGGTTTCACTAAAGCCGACTTGCTGAGCAACATCTTCAAGCGTCAGGCTAGGTTGTAACAGCAAGTGAATTGCAGCATCGCGACGTAATGCATCTTTGACGCCCTGATAGCTTTTTCCCTCAGAAGCCAAGCGACGACGCAAAGTTTGTGGTGAAAGATAAAGCATAGAAGCCACATCGTTGAGCGTTGGCATTTCTTCGCCAATATGACTTTTTAGCACATCACGAATACGTGTGGTCAATGAATTGATATTTTTAAATTTCACTAGAAGTTGGGCGGGTGCAACTTTTAAGAATTCTTCCAAACTTGCTTCATCTTGACGAATCGGTAAATCGAGATAATCAGCAGCAAAGGTGATTTCAGTCCGTGATGTATTAAATTGCATCAATGGCGCAAAAAATAATGCGTCATACTCTTCGGCTTGTTCAGGACGTGGATATTCAAAATTCACACGTTCCAAAGAAATACGACGGTCAATTAGCCAAGATGCTAAACCATGCCAAATCATAAGCATGCTTTCTGTCATGAAGTGGTCAGGGTCAAGTTCACGAGGAATGAGAGGAACAAGACGGGCTTCATGTTTATCGCGCTCAATTGCAATAAACCAGTCATCACGGAATAAGCGATAGAACTGTTCTGAAAGCTCAAGTGCTTGTCCTAAAGTTTTGGCATGAATGACCAATTGACACATCATGGCAAACGTACCTAGACGACGTGGCTCGGTTGAGAAACCGGCATGTTCGTCTTGGGTCACCATCCACAGCATTTGAATAAAACGAGTGTACTGTTCAGGTGAAACGCGCGCTTTAGGTTGTTTGAGTAATTCAGCTTCGATGCCGACATGTGAAAGGAGAGTTTCGACGTCCATGCCCAGTCTTTTCACACCAGTCAAAGCTGCATTCACGAAATGGATACTAATCGTGTCGCGGCTGACATTGATTCCTTCAATCGCTTTGATATTCACAAATAATTGACCTAAAAGAAGATAAAAAATTATTAAGGCAATTTACATAGTCTGTAAAGGGAAATTTATTTTAATTGCTGCAAATTAACGCTGAAATGGCGGAATATGACATTGTTTTTGGCTCAATTTGTAGATTGGACACGATTCATGACATCTAATTGAAAACCATATTTTGCATAAAACCTGATCAATATGTTTGGTATTTTTAAATATGATAAATACGAGCTAAAATAGTGCATTATTTTATAGTAATTATTTTTTTCGAAAATTCAAAAAATAATTATCAAAAAATAAACAATTGATTTTTATTGTTGTTTAAAAATAATTAAATTTTTTAAGTATTTAAATTATGAATATTTGTTGAATAATCTCATGATTAGAGAGCGATAACAAAAGCTTCAACATTTTTTACAAAAATAATAGTATCCTACCACCTTTGATTAACAACTTAGAGTTTAAGTGTTGCGTAGCTTTGCTTTTATTTCACAAGTATCCATGTGCTCTCTCATGGTTTTTTTTGCAGCTCAGTCACATGCGGCTGATGCTTTTAGCGCAGACAGTCCATATATGTTGGGGGACTGGAATGGTCAACGGACGGCTTTAAAGGAACAGGGGTATGACTTCTCTTTGGGCTATACAGGAGAGTTAGCAAACGTACTTGATTCAAAGAATACTTCAAGTCACGGTACAGAATATGCAGGTCAGGTGAGTTTGGGCGCTCATCTGGATTTGAACAAAATTTTAGGTTGGACAGATACAGAAGCCCAAATCACAGTGACTGAACGTCATGGTCGTAATGTCAGTAATACTTCTGATGCACTGAATGGACAACTCAGCTCTGCTCAGGAAGTCTGGGGGCGCGAACAAACTTGGCGTTTAACCGATTTATGGATTAAACGTAAATTCCTAGATCAAAAATTAGATGTGAAAGTTGGACGTTTTGGCGAAGCTGAAGATTTCAACAGTTTTGATTGTGATTTCCAAAACCTTGCACTTTGTGGCTCACAAATGGGCAACTGGGCAGGTGATCAGTGGTATAACTGGCCAGTGAGCCAATGGGCTGCGCGTGTGAAATATCAATTGCAACCTAGCTTGTTTGCACAAGTTGGGGCATTTGAAGTGAACCCTGAAAACCTTGAACGTGGTAAAGGATTCAATTTAAGTACCAATGGTTCACATGGTGCTTTAATTCCTGTGGAATTGGTGTGGCAGCCGAAGCTAACTACTGAACAGTTGGCTGGTGAATATCGTGTTGGCTATTTTTATAGCACAGCAGATGCCAACAAACTGGATTCACAAGCGGCGGATATTGCCAATACCTCAGCACATAAACAAGGTGGCTGGGTTTCTGTGAAACAACAGCTCACCACACATCATGGCGATGTAACTCGTGGCTTAACCGCTTGGGCAAATGCAACATTCTTTGATGATGCCACCAATGCAGTCACCAATATGCAAAATATTGCAGTGAGCTATAAAGGCTTAATGGATGCTCGTCCGCAAGATGAAATTGCAGTTGGCTTAGGTCGCATTCATAAAAGTGCGGAAGGTTATAACAATGAATACGATGCAGAATTGTATTATGGTATTCATGCAACCAACTGGCTGACTGTTCGACCAAATATTCAATATGTTCGCCATGTCGGCGCACTTAATAATGGTAACAACGCTTGGGTGGGTGGGATTAAGTTTATCACCGCATTCTAATTTTCTTTTCAATTCTTTATTGCACTGCAAGCGCTCAATTTTGTGCAAAATATGAACAAAATTGAGCTTTGCACTTACATTGCAGTGTGTTCTTGTTTAATCAAAAGATCATCGTTTCTGGGTTAAAGCAAATGCCTTGGGCTTTTGTGTTTCTAAAGCATTTGTTTTGGCGCAGACTTGAAAAACTCCGAGGTGTGTTTATGAGTCAACCCTCACAACGTTCAGGGTTTCAAACCTTTATGGCAATTGTGATTGCACTGATTGGTTTAATTCTTCTAGTTGTCGGTGCATATGCTGCGTTCTTGGGCGCGTCTATTTACTATGTGATTGCAGGTCTGGTTTTACTGGTTTCTGCAATTTTATTATTACGTAATTCTGCGGTTTCATTACTGGTTTATGCCGCTCTTATGCTTGCCACCACGATTTGGGGGCTATGGGAAGTGGGTTCTGACTTCTGGGCATTGGTACCGCGCTATGACATCTTAGGTGTAATCGGTATTTTATTGCTGTTCCCTGCGGCAACGCGTGGTATTCAGTCCGTAAAACCGAGTCGTATTGCATTAGGTTCAACCCTTGTGCTTGCCATTTTAGTGATGGCGTATTCGATCTTTAATGATCCACAAGAAATTAACGGTACGATTACCAATCAGCAACCTGCGAAAGCACAAGCAGTTTCAGGTGTTGCTGAAAGTGACTGGCCTGCATATGGTCGTACGCAGGGTGGTGTTCGTTATTCTCCATTGACGCAAATTAATGACAAAACAGTCAAAAATTTACAAGTGGCATGGACATTCCGTACAGGTGATTTGAAAACGGGTAATGACTCGGGTGAAACCACCAATCAGGTTACGCCAATCAAAATTGGCAATAACATGTACATGTGTACAACGCACCAGTTCTTGATCGCACTTGATCCTGCAACAGGTAAAGAAAAATGGCGCTTCGATCCAAAATTACAAACCAATCCAAGCTTTCAGCATTTGACTTGCCGTGGCGTGTCTTATTTTGATGCAAATAACACTCAAGGTTTTGCAGCAAGCTTGGAACATAAAACATCAAGCTCTACGCAATGTCCTCGTAAAGTTTTCTTGCCTGTCAACGATGGTCGTTTAATTGCGATCAATGCAGACAACGGTCAACGCTGTACTGACTTTGGCAACAATGGTGAAGTGAATCTTCAAGCCAATATGCCGTACGCTTATGCAGGCGGTTATAACCCAACTTCTCCGCCAGTTGTGACAGGAACTACGGTTATCATTGCGGGTTCTGTGACGGATAACTACTCAAACAAAGAGCCATCAGGTGTGATTCGTGGTTACGATGTCAACACAGGTAAATTGTTGTGGGCATTTGATACAGGTGCGCAAGATCCAAATGCATTACCAGGTCAAAATACAAACTTTGTGAATAACTCACCAAATGCGTGGGCACCACTGGCTTATGATGCGAAACTGGATATTGTTTATATTCCAACAGGTGTCGGTACGCCAGATATTTGGGGTGGTGACCGTAACGAGTTGAAAGAGCGTTATGCCAACTCAATGCTGGCTGTGAATGCAACTACAGGTAAACTAATTTGGCACTTCCAAACTACACATCACGATTTGTGGGATATGGATGTACCATCTCAGCCATCACTTGCGGATGTGAAAACCAAAGATGGTCAAACAGTTCCAGCGATTTATGTATTAACCAAAACAGGTAATGTATTTGTCTTGGATCGCCGTACAGGTAAAGCGATTGTACCGATTCATGAACGTGCTGTACCTCAGTCAGTTGAACATGGTCCACAAACTCAAGGCGAACATTATTCTGCTACCCAACCATTCTCTGATCTCGATTTAGCGCCACAAGCGAAATTGACAGATAAAGACATGTGGGGTGCAACCATGTTTGACCAGTTGATGTGCCGTATTGAATTCAAGAAGTTGAATTACAATGGTATTTATACACCACCATCAGTGAATGGCACATTGGTATTCCCTGGTAACTTGGGTGTGTTTGAATGGGGTGGCATGTCTGTCAACCAAGACCGTCAGGTTGCGGTCATGAACCCGATTGGTCTGCCGTTTATCAGCCGTCTGATTCCTGAAAATCCAAACCGTAAAGAAACGGCTAAAGGTGCAGGGACTGAACAAGGTGTTCAACCAATGTATGGTGTGCCTTATGGCGTTGAAATCAAAGCCTTCTTGTCACCAATTGGTTTACCTTGTAAGCAGCCTTCATGGGGTTATGTTGCAGGTGTGGACTTAAATACCCATCAAGTGGTTTGGAAAAAACGGATTGGTACGATTCGTGATAGTTTGCCGAAGTTGTTCCAGTTACCAGCACTCAAAATTGGTGTCCCTGGTTTAGGTGGTTCGATTTCAACTGCGGGTAATGTGATGTTTGTTGCTGCAACTCAAGACAACTATATCCGTGCTTACAATGTGAGTAACGGAGATAAGCTGTGGGAAGCACGTTTACCTGCAGGTGGACAGGCAACGCCGATGACCTATGAAATCAATGGTAAACAATACCTTGTGATTATGGCAGGCGGTCATGGCTCATTTGGTACCAAGATGGGTGACTACCTTGTGGCTTATGCCTTACCTGATACAAAATAATCAGCATCACTGATTCATGATGATTTTAAAATGCTCACTTCGGTGGGCATTTTTTGTATTTGCAGCGATTCCTTTGTAAAAAGTAGGGAAAAAGTAGGCGAAGTTGATCCGTTAAATTTGTTAAAAAATAGAAGAACTTGCTTTAAGTATATTTTTATATTTATCAATGTTTTACTAAAATTTGATCTTTAAGGTCAGATAACTGCACTGAATTACTCACGTAATATAAGTGCTGGGTCATAATAGAAGGACGTAACAAATGGCTTATGCTACAGTCAATCCATATACTGGTGAAACCTTAAAAACTTTTGCAACCGCAAGCAAGGAAGAAGTGCTTGGCGCGATTGATCAAGCGTATACAACCTTTTTGGCTTGGAAAGAAACCAGTTTTGAACAACGTGCTGCAATTTTAAATAAAGCAGCCAGTATTTTGCGCAACGAAACCGATAAATATGCAAAATACTTAACTTTAGAAATGGGTAAGCTATTTACTGAAGCGAAGCTTGAAACCATCTTGTCGGCTGAAATTTTAGAATATTATGCCAAGCATGCCGAAAAATTATTAGCACCAGAAAAACTTCCAACGGATGCACAAGGCGTTGAAGCGACTCTATACCATGAACCACAAGGTGTATTGCTTGCGGTGGAGCCGTGGAATTTCCCGTTCTATCAAATCGCACGTATTATTGCGCCACAACTATCGGCAGGTAACACGATTCTGCTAAAACATGCGTCAAATGTGCCACAAAGTGCCAACGTGTTTGAAGAATTGATGCTTGAAGCAGGTTTACCTCAAGGTGCATTTAAAAACTTATATTTAGCGCATGAACATACTGCGGTCATTCTTAATGATCGCCGTGTTTGTGGCGTGGCGTTAACTGGTTCTGAAGCAGCTGGCGCAATCGTGGCGGCGGAAGCGGGCAAAGCACTGAAAAAATCTACTTTAGAGTTGGGTGGTGCGGATGCCTTTGTGGTACTTGAAGATGCTGACCTACAAAAAACTGTAGATTGGGCGGTGATGGGTCGTCACTGGAACGCAGGTCAGGTCTGTGTATCTTCTAAACGTCTGATTGTGGTTGATGCGATTTATGACCAGTTCTTGGCTTTATATAAAGAAGGTGTAGCAAAACTCAAAGCAGGCGATCCAATGGATCCTGAAACTACACTTGCGCCATTGTCTTCACAAAAAGCAGCGGATGACTTGAAAAAACAAGTTGAGCAAGCGATTGCGGCAGGTGCTGAAGTTGAAGTGATTGGTGCGCCAGTTCCAGAACAAGGTGCATTCTTCCAGCCACTTCTGATGACTAACTTGCATGAAAACAATGAAGCGCGTCATTGGGAATTTTTTGGCCCAGTGACACAGTTGTACCGTGCCAAAGATGAAGCAGATGCAATCCGTATTGCCAACGACACACCATTCGGTTTAGGTGGTTCTGTATTTACCCAAGACCATGCGCGTGGTGTTGAAGTTGCAAAACAAATCTATACGGGCATGGTGTTTATTAACCACCCAACTATGGTGAAAGCTGACTTACCATTTGGTGGTGTTGCACACTCTGGCTATGGTCGTGAGTTGATTGGTCTAGGCATTAAAGAATTTGTAAATCATAAGCTTGTTGGTGTTGCAGATATTGATGCACCATTCTAAACAGCCTTGAAATACACGCTGTAAAAAGAGCTGATCTCGTCTGAGGTCAGCTTTTTTATTGCTGAAAACGCTTTATCAGTAAAACCGCTATTAAATATGTAAAAAAAACATTTTGTTGATGAATTAAAGCCCTTTATGCTATGGCAGTTAAATTGAACTTACTAGCTGAACGCCATGTATTTATACACTGATTTCGATCAGCAACTGGTGAATGAACGAGTTGCACAATTCCGTGATCAAACAGAACGTTACCTTGCGGGAAAACTGACCGAAGACGAATATCGTCCACTGCGTCTGCAAAATGGTTTATACGTACAGCGTTATGCGCCAATGTTACGTATTGCCGTGCCTTATGGTCTGATGAACTCGAAGCAACTGCGCAAAATCGCAGAGATTGCCAAAGAATACGACCGTGGTTATGCACACGTATCGACTCGTCAAAATATCCAGTTAAACTGGCCTGCGCTGGTTGATGTACCAGATATCTTGACTGAGTTGGCAACTGTTCAAATGCATGCCATCCAGACTTCGGGTAACTGTATTCGTAACACCACAACCGACCAATATGCGGGTGTTGTGGCTGGGGAAATTACAGACCCACGCCCAACCTGTGAATTGATTCGTCAGTGGAGTACATTCCACCCTGAATTTGCATTCTTGCCACGTAAGTTCAAAATTGCAGTTTCTGCACTTGAAGAAAAAGACCGTGCTGCAACTTCATTCCACGATATTGGTGTCTATATCGTGAAAAATGAAGCAGGCGAAATCGGCTATAAAATCAAAGTCGGTGGTGGTTTAGGTCGTACACCTGTGATTGGTAGTGTGATTCGTGAATTCTTGCCACGTGAAGATTTGATTGCATATTTAGATGCGGTACTTCGTGTTTATAACTTGCATGGTCGCCGTGACAACAAATACAAAGCACGTATCAAAATCTTGGTTAAAGCGATGACGCCTGAAGTCTTTGCTGAAAAAGTTGAAGCTGAGTTTGCGCATACGTGTGAGCCACTGAAAATTCAACCTGAATTCTTGGCAAAAATGGATGCTGTGTTTACACCATTTGACTACCAAGATTTGCCTGATGAAGATTTCACAGAAATTTTTGCACAATATCCAAAATTCAAACAATGGTTCAACGTCAATACCAATGCACATAAAGTGCAAGGTTATCGTATTGTGACCATTAACTTGAAACGTGCAGGCGTCGCACCTGGTGATATGACTACAGAAGAAATGCATTTTATTGCAGATCTAGCTGATCAATATACCTTTGGTGAATTACGTACGACGCATGAGCAAAATATTTCTCTCGCTGACGTGCCACAAAAAGATTTGTTTGTATTGTGGCAAGCGTTGGAAAATGCTGACATGGCACGCGCACATATTGGTTATATTACCGATATTATCTGCTGTCCAGGTGGTGATTTCTGTTCATTGGCAAATGCAAAATCAATTCCAATTTCAGAAGCGATTACCCGCCGTTTTGAAGACTTAGATACAGTCTATAACTTGGGTCATTTAGACTTAAATATTTCAGGTTGTATGAATGCGTGTGGTCACCACCACGTGGGCAATATCGGGATTTTGGGTGTTGATAAAAAAGGTGCAGAGTTCTACCAAATTACTTTGGGCGGTAACTCAGACCATGATGCTTCAATTGGTGACATCTTAGGACCATCATTTGCAGCCGATGTTGTCCCTGATATTGTGGAAGAAATTTTGAATACTTACCTTGACCTACGTCAAGAAGGCGAAGAGTTTATTGAAACTTACCGCCGTGTGGGAATTCAACCATTTAAGGAGCGTGCATATGCTTAATTTAGCCTTACCTGTGCTATTTAAAGATGGCACGATTCAGGACAACAGTTATCAAGCGATTGCTGAAGATGGTTTAGTGCCACAAGGTGATGTGGTTTTGACCACAGCGCAGTTAGATCAACTGAATCAAGTACAAGGCAAAAAAGCGTTGTATATTACGGTCGATGATTCTCCTGAAACGCATAGCTATCCATTAGATCAGCTCGACACAATTTTTGTTGAATTTGCTGGTTTTAATGATGGTCGTGGTTATTCATTTGCTGCATTGTTACGTCGCCAAGGTTATCAAGGTGAATTGCGTGCAGTCGGTGATATTTTTAAAGATGTCTTGAACTACTTAAAACGTTCAGGATTCGATAGTTTTGTCGTGAAAGAAGGGAAGGATATTCAAGAAGCTGCGGCTGGCTTGAAAGACTTTACCAGCCCGTACCAAATTTCAACGGCAGTTCCGCAATCGGGTTATCAAACTGGGGCTTAATTGCTGAAATAAAAAAAGCTGGATTCGTTCCAGCTTTTTTTATTCTTAGATTTTTAAATTGATGATGGTGCATGAGTTTAGAGCAGATGTAGAAAAATACCCAAATGGTGATCAATATGAATGGACTGCTCGTTTTGTTGTGGTCTTTTCTTATCAGTTTATGGTTTTTTATGGTTTATATATTATTTGGTGCATAGCCAAATGAAGACACGTCTTAACAACTGGTCATGATTTCATTTCGTGGGATGCCTGTTGAACCTAAAATGACTTTATTATGCTGTGCATCGTGAGTACTGCAATAATAAAAACTTCCCATAGAGCCTCGTGGTAAACCAGTGTCACCGCGAAATATAATACGAGGTATATTGAGGCTGCCTTGCCAACGTAAATTCCCATAACGTAGCTGAGTAGAATAGCGACTTAGGATACGTTCATCTTGTTCTAAATTACGATTTTGATTGATATCCAAAAATGAGATGAAGCCTGTTTCCCAAGCAGAATCGCTACAGCTATTTAGATCTTCGCTTGAGCAAATCACAACATTGCTACGATATAAAACTGCATTATTTTTTGCTTGTTGTAGATGCATGCGTAATTTAACCGCGATCAATTGAGATTCTTGTCGTGCTCTAGCATTATGGTAAAACGGAAGTAAGATTATGCTGATAATCATAATAATCATCACAGTACTTACCATTTCAATCAGCGTAAAACCAAAATTTCTACTATCCATAGATATACTCCATATTTATTGTTTATTTAATTGTTAAATTTTTGATATTTAAGGTTTAAGTTTTATATGACTGCTAAAATATGTAAAAAAATGTTAGAATATAATTTAATATGTATATACGTTATTTTTTGATAAAAGTTGACTATAAAGTTACCGAACTACAACGGAATTTGTAAGAAATTTTGTCAATAATTCGTCCATACATTTGGTTGTTAGCTATTTTTGGCTGACAAGGTTTAAGATTAGTTTAAATTTATCATCAAGATAGTATATATCTTGATTGCTCAGTAAGAACTTTAAGCTAAGCTTAAAATAATCGCTTTCTTTGGAGGATATCCATGAAATTAAATCGTATTGCGCTCGCTACATTGCTTGCCGCTTCTCCATTTGTTGCAGCAAATGCTGGTGTAACAGTGACTCCATTATTGTTAGGTTATACATTCCAAGATACTCAACATAATAATGGTAATAGTCATCTATTAGATTCAAAAGCAAGCCCAAGTCAAGGCGAAATGCAAGACGATTTAGCTGTCGGCGCAGCACTGGGTGTTGAATTAACACCATGGTTAAGCTTTGAAGCTGAATATCTTCAAGTGAAAGGTGATGTTGACGGTGTTACAGGCGCTCCGGGTGCTGAATACAAACAAAAACAAATCAATGGTAACTTTATTGCGACCTCTGATTTGATCACTAAAAACTATGACAGCAAAATCAAACCTTATGTATTGGTTGGTGCTGGTCATTATAAATATGATTTTACTGACGTTGCTCGTGGTACACGTGGTAATTCAGAAGCAGGTACGCTTGCAAACGCAGGTGTAGGTGCATTTTGGCGTTTAAATGATGCATTGTCACTTCGTACTGAAGCACGTGCAACTTATAACATTGATGAAGACTTCTGGAACTATACAGCATTGGCTGGTTTGAATGTTGTAATCGGTGGTCACTTGAAACCTGCTGCTCCTGTAACTGAAGTACAGCCTGTAACACCGCCACCTGTTGTTGAGCCACAGCCTCAGCCACAACAGTTGACTGAAGACTTGAACATGGAACTTCGTGTGTTCTTTGATACCAACAAGTCAA
The DNA here is from genome assembly GCF_022012315.1 of Acinetobacter sp. ME22. Lineage (NCBI taxonomy): Bacteria > Pseudomonadati > Pseudomonadota > Gammaproteobacteria > Moraxellales > Moraxellaceae > Acinetobacter > Acinetobacter sp. ME22. The sequence goes on along the minus strand of NZ_JAKLTL010000003.1, from coordinate 193,859 downwards.
ACATCAAACCACAATACAAACCTGAAATTGCAAAAGTTGCAGAGAAACTTTCTGAGTATCCAAATGCAACAGCGCGTATTGAAGGTCACACAGACAACACTGGTCCACGTAAGTTAAACGAACGTTTATCTTTGGCACGTGCAAACTCTGTTAAATCTGCACTTGTTAGTGATTACAATGTAGATGCATCACGTTTGACTACTCAAGGTTTTGCATGGGATCAACCGATCGCTGACAACAATACTAAAGAGGGTCGTGCAATGAACCGTCGTGTATTTGCAACAATTACAGGTAGCCGTACTGTTGTTGCTCAACCTACAGCAGATCAAGCTGCACCAGCACCTGCTGCCCAGTAAGTCAGTATTGTCTTAAAAAGCCAGTGATTATCACTGGCTTTTTTATTTAAATAATTGAAATATATAATTATATTTTATTTATTGTTGGAAATATATCTTTTTATATGAAATTAAATATTAAAAATAAGCAATAAAAGTATTTGATTTATTTTGAGATAAATTGATTTAATTAAATATTTTTCAATTAAATCAAATTTTTATCTTTAATTAAATGCTTATTTTTTTTGAATCGTGATTTGAGTATATTAAAAAACAACATGATTCTCTTGAAAAATATTATAGTATTGTTATTAAAGTTTTAATTTTATTAATCAGCTTGTATTATATGTACTCATGAGTTAAAAGAACTGAGATAGCTATAAAATGATCTCGGTCAGAAGTAATAAAAATTTAAGTTACGCTTGAAAACAATTGTTATCTGGAGGATATCCATGAAATTGAGTCGTATTGCGCTTGCTACTATGCTTGCAGCATCTCCACTTGTTGTTGCACATGCAGGTGTAACAGTTACACCATTGTTACTTGGCTATACATTCCAAGATACTAAACACAACAATGGTCAGTCACAGTTACTTTCTTCTAAACTTGGTCAAGGCGAAGCACAAAATGACTTAGCAGTTGGTGCAGCACTGGGTGCTGAATTAACGCCATGGTTAAGCTTTGAGGCTGAATATCTTCAAGTGAAAGGTGATGTTGACGGTGTTGCAGGTTATCCTGGCGCTGAATATAAACAACAGCAAATCAATGGTAACTTTATTGCGACCTCTGATTTGATCACTAAAAACTATGACAGCAAAATCAAGCCTTATGTATTAGCTGGTGCTGGTCATTATAAATATAAGTTTACTGATGTCCCTTCAGACTACCGTCGTTACCGTGGTAATACAGAAGAAGGTACGCTTGCAAACGTAGGTGTAGGTGCATTCTGGCGTTTAAATGATGCATTGTCACTTCGTACTGAAGCACGTGCAACATGGAACTTTGATGAACAGTTCTGGAACTATACTGCACTTGCTGGTTTGAACGTTGTGATCGGTGGTCACTTGAAACCTGCTGCTCCAGTTGTTGATGTACAGCCTGTAACACCGCCACCTGTTGTTGAGCCTCAACCACAACCTCAAGAGTTGACTGAAGACTTGAACATGGAACTTCGCGTGTTCTTTGATACCAACAAGTCAAACATCAAACCACAATACAAACCTGAAATTGCAAAAGTTGCAGAGAAACTTTCTGAGTATCCAAATGCAACAGCACGTATTGAAGGTCACACAGACAACACTGGTCCACGTAAGTTAAACGAACGTTTATCTTTGGCACGTGCAAACTCTGTTAAATCTGCACTTGTAAATGATTACAACGTAGATGCATCACGTTTGACTACTCAAGGTTTTGCATGGGATCAACCGATCGCTGACAACAATACAAAAGAAGGTCGTGCAATGAACCGTCGTGTATTTGCAGCGATCACTGGTAGCCGTACTGTAATTGCTCAGCCTACAGCTCCAGCAGCTCAATAATTTGAGTTGATGTGAAAAAAAAGCGGCTCATCAGAGCCGCTTTTTTTATAGCCAGTTTTTAGATTTGAGTTCACATTTCATTGCTTTTCGATCACGGCGATGTTGTGCTTTGGGTTTTTCACTGTCATGCAGACCACTTTTATGTAAAAGTGGTGAGAGTGCAACAGGATTGCGGGCTTTAATTTTGGGCATATTTTTCAGTTTCATTATTTAACCTTTAATACATAAGATTTGTTTTAAGGTGTGTACCACTTCAATCAAGTCACTTTGATAAGCAATCACCTGATCGATATCTTTATAAGCACTTGGAATTTCATCAATCACGCCACTGTCTTTACGACATTCAATACCTTGAGTTTGTGCAATCAGGTCTTGCTGATTAAACAAAAGCTTGGCTTTACTGCGACTCATTTTTCGACCTGCACCATGTGAGCAGGAACAAAAGGATTCAGGATGACCTTTACCTCGAACAATATAAGAACGAGCACCCATTGAACCCGGGATAATCCCAAGTTCATCTTCACCTGCACGAATCGCCCCTTTACGTGTTACAAAGACATTTTCTCCAAAGTGCTTTTCCTGACTAACATAATTGTGATGGCAGTTAATCGCTTCTTTGGTCATCTGAAATGACGGTAAAATTGGACGAATGGCTTCTAAAATCAGGCGCATCATCTCACGTCGGTTTTCATGGGCATAACTTTGTGCCCATTCCACCGCTTCAACATAGTCATCAAAACTGGCCGAACCTTCTGCAAAATAGCTCAAGTCTTTGTCTGGCACATGTCCGAAACGATGTTGTGCCTCTTTCTTGGCGAGTTCAATGAAATAAGTGCCGATCACATTGCCTAAACCGCGGCTACCTGAATGCAGCATAATCCAGACATCCTGATTTTCATCAAGGCATAGCTCAATAAAGTGATTGCCGCCACCGAGTGTGCCTAGCTGTTTTTGCCATGTAGCATCAAACTGTCGAAGCATACGCACTAAGCCTGAATGTTTAAGTAAAATGGGTTGTAAGCGTTTCTCAAGCGGCGTCAGCGTGGATGCCTTCGCCTTCACTTGCTTATGCATATTAAAACCAACAGGCACTTTACGTTCAATCGCATGGCGTAATGGCGATAAATTATCAGGTAGTTGATGGGCTTTTAGATTCAGGCGAATGGCATTCATGCCACAGCCAATATCTACCCCAACCGCAGCAGGAATAATCGCGTGTTTGGTTGGAATGACACTACCAACAGTTGCACCTTTGCCTATATGGACATCGGGCATAACTGCAATGTGTGAGTGAATAAATTGTAGTTGTGCCATTTTGCTGAGCTGTTCGATACTGTCGTGATCGATGTCTTGGGTGAAAATTTTCACAGGCACACCAAAGTGCCCCTCAGCATTTAAAATTTTTTGAATGCTCATTTAGATGATTCTCAAGTTATTTTTGTTTTTGTCCGAATTTTAAGTATAAAAAAACCTAGCGAATGCTAGGTTTTGCATTCGGACAGATGAGATTTGTACACCTGTCCGTGAGACGACATCGTGCCAAATCGATTAGTGTTTTACGCTCGCTAGTACTGGCATGATGTCCTCCTCAATAAAATCTATCCGTTCGGGGATAGTGCCGAAATTCAATATCGGCGAAATAATAAACTTAAAAAATTAAATGTCAAGCGAAGAATTAATCATCATCTTGCATTGGTTTCACATCCATCTTGTCGTAAGGGATGAGTTTGGTCTTGTAAATCCACTTGTAACTGAGCCAAACCACCAAAAATAATGGCAAGGTAATATAGGTTGCAAGTAGGCTTAACCAGTCAATTTTCTCTCCAAGCAAAGCTTGATAATTTTGCCCTAAGATAATGATTGAACACAGAATAAAAGCAAACCAAGGCGCAAAAGGGAAGAATTTAGCACGGTATGCTAAATTTTCTAATTTGTAGCCTTGTGCAATATAGCCTTTACGGAAACGGTAATGTGAAATGGCAATACCTAGCCAGACAATAAAACCACACATGCCTGACATATTCAGGAGCCAGTTGTAAATTTCCTGTTTACCCATAAAACTGGTGAGCAGTGATAATGCAGCAATCGCAGTGGTTGCATACAAAGCACGCATTGGTACGCCACGACGATCGAGTTGTGCAAACCAACGAGGTGCGCGACCTTCTTTCGCCATGTCCCACAGCATACGCGTTGATGAGTACATCCCAGAGTTACCTGCGGAAAGAATCGCAGTTAAAATCACGGCATTCATCAGACCCGCAGCAAAGGCAAAACCAGCTTTTTCATACAGTAATGTGAATGGCGAAAGGGCAATATTGTTACTGCTTGCTGCTTGAATTAGGCGTGGATCATCATAAGCGATGAGTGTTCCAATGATGAAAATACACACCACGTAAAACAGCAAGATACGCCAGAAAATCTGTTTGATGGCTAAAGGAATCGTTTTTTGAGGGTCTTTGGATTCACCTGCAGCAACCCCAACCATTTCAGTTCCTTGGAATGAGAAACCTGCAATCATCGCCACGCCAATCATGGCTTGAAATCCACCAACAAATGGCGCATCTTTATGCGTCCAGTTGGCAAATGGCAGGGCATTGGGTGTCAGCATCACTTTTAAAATTGTGGCAAGACCAATCAAAATAAAGATGATGATGGCCACCACTTTGACCAGTGAGAAGACAAATTCACTTTCACCAAAACCTTTTACGGACATGGCATTGATCGCAAAAATAATGATCAGGAACAATAAGCTCCACCAGTAACCCGGAATTTCAGGGAACCAGAATGCCATAATCCATTGTGCTGCAACCAGTTCAAAAGCTACAGTAATTGCCCAGTTGTACCAGTAGTTCCAGCCGAGAGCAAAACCAAAACCTTCTTCAACGTATTTATTACCATAGGTAAAAAATGCACCTGAAGTGGGATTGTGTGTGGCAAGTTCACCGAGACTGGTCATTAAAAAGTAAATCATAATCCCGATCAGGACATAGGCCAGTAACGCACCACCAGGCCCCGCGGTACTAATGGTTGAGCCTGAAGCTAAAAACAACCCTGTTCCGATTGAACCACCAATCGCGATCATATTCAGATGGCGAGCACCTAACCTGCGTTGTAAGTGCGCATGTTCATTCATTTCGCTCATCTAGTTTCCTTGTCTGTTTGCAGTTGCACAGGCATATAACACCTTAAAGCCTTGTTGATCAGCTTTCGTGTCGCAATGCCCGAAATGCTGCTCAATTAAAGTCGGATAATTTAAAAAACGGTTGGCGACAATCCAGAGCTCACCTTGCGCTTGCAAGTGACGCTTGGTTTGTTTGCACAAATCTTCGCTGACGGTATAAGACGTGTGAATACCCTGATGAAATGGCGGATTACTCACTAAAGCATCTAAATCTGTCGGAGCATCTTGAATGCCTGTGACCGCATGGGTTTGCACTTGTGATTCGGGAATCGCATTATGCTGACAGGTCAATGCTGTCGACTTTAACGCAAATGCATCGACATCAAGCGCATGGATCACATTCAGTGGATTCAGCTTTGCCAAATAGCAGCTAATAATGCCTGCACCGCAGCCAAAGTCGGCGAGTGTACCCGATTTTACTTGGTTGAGGTATGGCAAAAGTACGGCTGTTCCGACATCCAAATGATCTTGACTAAACACCCCAGGTAGGGCACAGATTTTAAGTTGTTGTTCACCGACTTGAATGTCATAAGTTTTTAGCCATGCTTCAAGTGGTTTCAGCGTTTCTTGTTGTTGTAAAACCAGTTGCCAGAACTGGCAGTGACGAGCGCTGTCGAGTTTGAGTGTTTTGCCATACGCTTGTAGCTGTTTGGCTGCACGTTCTACGCCGCCTTTTTTCTCGCCCACCAAGAAAATCGATTGTCCAAGCTGCATATGACTGGCGACTTGATGAATAATGTAATTCAGCAATTCTTTGGACTTGGGAACAAAAATCACAACCTGATCAAAAGTCTGTGCTGGAAATTCAATCGAAAAATGGCTGTCTAAACCTTGTGCCAAATGCGCTTGATGATCAGCAAAATTCCATGTCCAGATACAACCCTCTACACTGTCTTTGAGTTCAGTGAGCAATTGATCTTGAGGTGCATGAATAAATAACACACGACCTTTGAGTTGGTCTTGTTGACGCAAGACGACTTCACTTCGAGGATCCATGATGACACCCTACAAAAATAAAAATGTCCAATCCGCAACAGGGATTGGACATTGTTTTAAAAAATTACTGCTCTGACTGTTCAGGCAAAATTAAATTCAATAACAGTGCAGCAATACCACCTGTCGCCACACCAGAACTGAAGATATTTCGCATAAGTTCAGGCATGTGCTTTAAGAAATCAGGAACTTGTGCAACGCCAAGACCAAGTGCCAAAGAAATTGCAATAATCAGCAAGGCACGACGATCTAGTTTAATCCCTGCCAAAATATTAATGCCCGATGCAGCAACTGCGCCAAACATCACCATCACTGCACCACCAAGTACAGCTTCAGGGACAGCCTGTACAATTCCTGCAATTTTTGGGAATAAACCGAGTAAAACCAACAATGCCGCGATCCAAATCCCGACATAGCGGCTTGCGACACCTGTCAGTTGAATCACGCCATTATTTTGGGCAAATACTGAGCTTGGGAAAGTGTTGAAAATCCCTGCAATCAGTGAGTTAAAACCATTCACCAGTACACCGCCTTTAATGCGTTGCATCCAAGTTTCGCCAGTCACGGGCTGTTTGGAAATTTTACTGGTTGCCGTAATGTCACCAATCGCTTCAAGAGAAGTGACCAAGTAAATAAAAGCAAACGGTAAAAACAGTGACCAGTCAAAACTGATCCCAAAATGCAGCGGTGTAGGTAACTGAAAAACGGGGGCTTGTTGGAATGCCGTGAAATCCAGATGGCCCATAAAACCCGCCAAAATATAGCCAATCACCAAAGCCAGTAGAATCGCTGAGCTTTTGATCCATACCACAGGAATGCGGTTGAGCACGATGATAATTGCAAGCACCACACTCGACATGATCAGGTTATCGCTGTTGGCGAATGTCCCATTTGCCATCGCACCATAACCGCCCCCCATACTGATCAGACCTTCTTTAATTAAAGTCAGACCAATCATTAGCACAACGACGCCTGTAACGAGTGGAGTGATCAGTTTTCTCACCCACGGCAAAATACGTGATACGCCCATTTCAATAAATGCACCCGCAATCACCACACCAAAAATCGCAGCCATCACCTGCTGATAAGGCGTGCCATTGGCAATCATCATGCTGCCAATCGCCATGATCGGGCCAATGAAGTTAAAGCTTGTACCTTGAACAATCAGTAAGCCTGCACCCAATGGGCCGACCTTTTTCGATTGCAAGAACGTTGCAATCCCTGAGATCACCAAAGACATCGATAAAATCATGGTGGTTTCATGAGCAGGAACTTTTAAAGCGCCACAAATCAGTAAACCAGGCGTTAAAATCGGGACAAGAATCGCAAGAAGATGTTGTAAGGCTGCGAAGAATGCAATCAGCGGTTTTGGCTTGTCATCAAGCCCTAACAATAAATCGGGTTGAGGGTGGGAATGGGGTGAGTGATCGAAATCCGACATGGAATTTTGGGGAATATACTAAGCAAGATGCGGCTATTCTAATCGAGTTACATCCCTTTACAAACTAAAAATCGGTTTGACCGATGAAAAAAATGCTGCTGTCAAGAAACTGTCACTACTAAAATCTATATTTTTTCTGTATAATTTGCCCTCAAACTTTAGGCGTATCGAATTTACATGTCAGATATCAAAACTCTCCGTAACATTGCCATCATTGCGCACGTCGATCATGGTAAGACGACTCTTGTAGACAAACTTTTACAACAATCAGGTGCTCTTGGTGATCGCGCGGGCGAGATTGAGCGTGTAATGGATTCGAATGCGCTTGAATCTGAGCGTGGTATTACCATTCTTGCAAAAAACACTGCGATCACTTGGTTGGACAAACGTACTGATACAACTTACCGTATCAACATCGTGGACACCCCGGGACATGCTGACTTCGGTGGTGAAGTAGAACGTGTATTGTCTATGGTTGACTGCGTATTGCTTCTTGTCGATGCACAAGAAGGCCCAATGCCACAAACTCGTTTCGTAACGCAAAAAGCGTTTGCTCGTGGTTTGAAGCCAATCGTGATTATCAACAAAGTTGACAAGCCAAGCGCGCGTTGTGACTGGGTCATCGACCAAGTATTTGACTTGTTTGATAACTTGGGTGCAACTGACGAACAGTTAGACTTCCCAATCGTTTATGCTTCAGGCTTACGCGGTGTTGCTGGTCCTGCACCAGAAGAATTAGCGGAAGACATGACTCCGTTGTTCGAAACGATTGTTGACATCGTTGAACCACCAGCAGTTGATGTTGATGGTCCATTCCAAATGCAGATTTCTTCACTTGACTATAACAGCTTCGTGGGTGTTATCGGTGTTGGTCGTATTCAACGTGGTTCAGTAAAAACCAATACACCTGTGACTGTGATTGACAAAGAAGGCAACACACGTAACGGTCGTATCTTGAAAATCATGGGTTACCACGGTTTAGAGCGTATTGATGTTGATTCAGCATCAGCGGGCGACATCGTATGTATTACAGGTATCGACGCACTAAACATTTCAGACACCATTTGTGATCCGAAAAATGTTGAAGCTTTACCGCCATTGTCTGTAGATGAACCTACAGTTTCGATGACATTCCAAGTCAACAACTCACCGTTTGCTGGTAAAGAAGGTAAATTCGTGACTTCACGTAACATCCGTGAACGTCTTGAACGTGAATTGATTCACAACGTAGCACTTCGTGTAGAAGACACTGACAGTCCAGACCGTTTCAAAGTTTCTGGTCGTGGTGAACTTCACCTTTCAGTTTTAATTGAAAACATGCGTCGTGAAGGCTTCGAGATGGGTGTTTCTCGTCCGCAAGTGATCATGAAAGAAGTTGATGGTCAAATCCAAGAACCGTACGAAAACGTAACGTTTGATGTTGAAGAACAGCATCAAGGTTCTGTAATGGAACAAATGGGTAACCGTAAAGGTGAGTTAACCAATATGGAAGTTGACGGCAAAGGTCGTATCCGTATTGAAGCAACTGTTCCTTCACGTGGTTTGATCGGCTTCCGTTCTGAATTCTTGACCATGACTTCTGGTACAGGGATCATGACTTCAAGCTTCTCGCATTATGGTCCTGCAAAACAGGGTACAGTTGCGAAACGTCAAAACGGTGTGTTGATCTCTATGGTTAACGGTACTTGCTTGGCATTTGCTTTGTTCACTCTACAAGACCGTGGTCGTCTATTTGCTGAACCACAGTTAGAAGTTTACGAAGGTATGATCGTGGGTATGAACTCTCGTTCAGACGACATGGTTGTAAACCCAACTAAAGCAAAACAATTAACTAACATGCGTGCATCGGGTACAGATGAAGCATTAACGTTAACACCTGCAGTTAAATTCACGCTTGAACAAGCTTTAGAATTTATTGAAGATGATGAATTAGTTGAAGTGACACCTAAATCAGTTCGTATTCGTAAGAAATTCTTGACTGAAAATGAACGTAAACGTGCTTCTCGTGGCTAATTGCTCTGAGTTGTAAAGATAAAGCCACCCGATCGGGTGGCTTTATTGTTTTGAATAAATGAATTTGTATCTGTGGTTAGTCCTAGAGGAGTTTTTTGTTGTAATACCGTGAATATTCAAGATTTTTTAATTAAAAACGCTAAATTAAATAGCAGATTACATGATTTCACTCGGTCAATTGTCACCGAATAAATAACAAACCAAATGAGTATTGGAGTCTTCATCCATGAGTATTTTAAAAGAGTTTCGCGAATTTGCGATAAAGGGTAACATGATTGATTTGGCTGTCGGTGTGATCATCGGTGGTGCATTTGGTAAAATTGTTGATTCATTGGTCAAAGACATCATTATGCCGATCATCACGGCAATCACGGGAGGTGGTGTCGACTTTACCCAGAAATTTATCGTGTTGGGTAACAATCCAAATAATCTGCAATCTTTAGCAGAATTGCAAAAGGCAGGCATCAATGTTTTAACCTATGGTAACTTCCTCACCATTTTCATTAATTTTATTATTTTGGCGTGGGTTGTGTTTGTTATGGTTAAATTAATTAATCGATTACGCCGTAAACAGGAAGCAGAAGCTGCTCCAAAACCTGTAACAACGCCAGAAGATATTCAATTGTTACGTGAAATTCGTGATGAATTGAAAAAGAAATAATTGTGTTAATAAGGAAAAGAGGTATATTTACCTCTTTTTTTATGCCGATTTGAGTGTGTTATTGACTCGAAATATGGCAGATGTTTCCTTGATATATTGAAGATGATGATTGATTTTGCACACTGGATAAAATGGTTGCCGTGGGTTTTGGCAGTAATTGGCGGCATGCTGCTTTGGATTGCGATTACGAAACTCAATACCTACTTAAAAAAATTGTTGAGACCATTTAAAAAAGGTCGGAAATATCGCTGTCGAGTGCTTGCGATTGTAGATGGCGATACAATTGATTGCCGACGTCTATTTTATTTTGGGCAATCTCAAAGAATGCGTTTAGCTTATGTGGATGCACCTGAGTCTAAGCAGCAGTTTGGTGAAGAAGCTCAGAAGTATCTTAAGAAAATGCTGCAAGGACGAATTGTGACATTGAATGTTGCAGATATGGATCGTTATGGTCGTGTGGTTGCCGATGTTTATTTAGGACGTGAGAGTGTGAGTGAAACCTTGATTAAAGATGGGATTGCATGGGTCTATGCTGACTATGTGCGCCATCCAAAACGGTTACAACACTTGAATGAATTGCAGGATGATGCCAAAAAACGTAAACGCGGTTTGTGGAAACATAGCCGACCGATGAACCCTAAAGAGTATCGGAGTCGTTGATTGTGAATAAAAAATAGTACTCAAGCGAGTCGCATTTTTTATTGATCTTGATTGAATAAAGTGACTTTAGATTTTGTTAAAGAGTAAGCGTTTCCCTGAATAAAATAGAAGCTATTTTGTATGCTGAATATGGCGGGCATAGGAAAATCTAGGTAGCATCAAAAAAACTTTATTTGATGATCAGCATTATTTTTTGACGTGTTTTTTGATTGGATATTTTCATGAATCGATTATTTGCGTATGGTACGTTGCGTCCAGGACAACCCAATCAACATATTTTGGGTGATCTAGATGGCGAGTGGCAAAAAGCTTATGTGCGCGGGGTTGTGCATACGTTAGATTGGGGGCCTGATAAAGGCTTACCCGCGTTGGTCATTGATGCTCAAGCCGCACAAGTCGAAGGATTATTGTTCTCGACAGATGAATTGGCACATCATTGGCAGATGCTCGATGATTTTGAAGGTTTTCAGTATCAGCGCGTCATTGTGGATGTGGAATTGGAGTCAGGTGATATTGTCCAAGCATGGACTTACCAAATGCACCCGACAGCCAAATCTGAGCAGGGTTGAAACTGAATCAGATGCCAATCTGTCTTTGGCATCTGATTTATTTAAAAATCCGTACGGAACTTAATTTCAAGCAAATGAAAGCCAAACTGGCTTTTGATTGGCCCGTGTAAAATTCTTTCGGCTGCGCTAAAGACCAGTTTATCAATGACAGGCACAAGCTGCCCTTTTTTGACTTCACCCAGCTCATCACCACGCTTGGCAGAGTTACAAGTGGAGTATTCTTTAGCAATTTTGGCAAAATCTGCACCAGACTGAATCTTTTTCTTGAGCTGTTCAGCCAGTGTTTTATCTTTCACCAAAATGTGTCGTACGATTGCAGTTTGCATAGTTTTAGCCTCTTATTCACTGTTTTGTTTTTGTGTTTTTTTAAGTGGCTGGCACTGCGGACAGAAGACACTGGCACGCTGACCCAGCTTGATATTTTCTAGAGTTGTTTCACAGTTGACACACATTTCACCAGCACGCCCATAGGCGAGTAAGGTTTGTTGAAAGTAGCCATTTTCTCCCATCGCATTGGTATAGTCTCGGAGGGTTGAACCGCCAAGACCAATAGCAAAACTTAAAATACGTTTAATTTCAACAACCAGTGCTTCAACCTGTTGTTGGCTTAAGCTCGAAGCAGGCTGGGCAGGATGAATGCCTAAATTAAACAGGCTTTCGGTTGCGTAAATATTGCCCACACCCACCACGATATGATTATCCATCAGTGCAACTTTGATACCAACTTGTTTGGATTTGAGCTTGTCAGTCAGGTACGCTGCATTAAATGCGTCAGTCAGTGGCTCAGGCCCAAGCGGGTCAAGCAGCTTATGCTGTGAATCTGCATTGAGCCAGACGATGCAACCGAAGCGGCGTGGGTCATGATAGCGTAGCTGAAGTTCCCCGAAATCGAGAATGAAATGATCATGTTTACGCAGTTCATCTTGCGCCTTACAAATCCGAAAACTGCCCGACATCCCCAAATGCCATAACATGGTGTCGTGTTCAAACTCGGCCAGTATATATTTGGAACGTCGTTGTAATCCAATCAGTTTTTGACCTTGTAATTTATCTACATCTTGCGGAATCACCCAACGTAATTGAGGTTGACGCACGCGAACAGCTTGAACAGTTTGATGCAGCAAGGGCGCTAGACTATTTTTGGTGGTTTCGACTTCGGGTAATTCAGGCATAACTGGATATTAACAACAACGATCAAATCCATACTTTAGCACGCACACTGAAACAGGTATATCTGTAACTTGTGTTCAGTGAAATGCATTACTACAATAGCTCCTATATTTTTATGATTTTAAACATCAATTTGTCAGGTTACTGACCTTTGGCATTCCACAAGCCTATTTTTGCTTGAACTTTTCAATGCCCACCATTGCTCTCCCTCCATAAAATTTAGGATGTAAATAATGCGTAATCTGCATGTTCATGTGACATTAAAAAGCACACTGTTGTTGCTTACAGCCTGTATTTGTCAAAGTCTTTATGCTGAAGATGATTCGACAGTACAGGATTTGCCTGCAATTAAAGTAGAAGCAACCCACACGGGAACCAGTTATGCAAAAACGCCAGCTTCGATTTTTCGTGTAGACGCGCCAAAGCAGCAAGACAACATTGGTGTGAACCTGACCGAAGTGGTGAAGGGAATTCCAAGTTTACAGCTCAATAACCGTGAAAATTACGCACAAGATTTGCAGCTTTCTATGCGAGGTTTTGGTGCGCGTTCGACTTTTGGTGTGCGTGGCATTCGTTTATATGTCGATGGTATTCCTGCCACCATGCCCGATGGTCAGGGGCAAACCTCCAATATTGATTTAAAAAGCCTCGATCATTTAGAGGTTCTCACAGGCCCATTTTCCTCTTTATATGGCAACTCTTCAGGTGGGGCGATTTTAGCAACCACCAAAGAAGGTCAGGGTCGAGACTCAGTAACCATGGGCTACTCAGGTGGTAGTGATCAACGTAGTAACAGTTCGATTGTGCTGCAAGGTGGCGCACATGCGGAAAATGAACCGAGTTATGTCATTAGTTCATCTTATTTTGATACCGATGGTTATCGTGATCATAGTGCTGCGGACAAAGTACTAAATAATGCCAAGCTCACTTGGAATTTGAGTGATGGCAGTAAAGTGAACTGGGTAACCAACTACGTTAAAATCAATGCGGATGACCCGATGGGGCTGACACGTGCTTTATGGGAGCAAAACCCAAAACAAGCCGTGAGTAGTGCGGACACCTATAACACCCGTAAAGAAATTGAGCAAACTCAAACAGGGGTGACGTGGACAAAATCCTTAGATGATCACAATGAACTGTATGCCATGACTTATGTTGGCAACCGTCATGTGACCCAGTACCAATCCATTCCAAAATCTACTCAAGCCAATGTGAATAATGCAGGTGGTGTGATTGATTTTGATCGTAATTATTATGGTGCTGATTTCCGCTGGACAGGTAAAGATTTGTTGCCAAATACCCGAATTAGTGCGGGTGTTGCACTTGATGCGATGGATGAAGACCGTAAAGGTTATGAAAACTATGATGCTGCAGGCAACTATGGTGTCAAAGGTAATTTACGCCGTAATGAAGACAATACCTTGTGGAATATTGATCCATATTTGCAAGCATCTTGGCAGTTTTTACCGACTTGGCGTTTAGATACAGGTGTGCGTTACAGCAATGTGCATTACAAGTCAGATGACCATTATTTAAGTAATGGTGATGATAGCGGTAAAACGGAATATGCGAAAACCTTGCCTTCAGCGACTTTAAGCTGGCAGGTTTTACCTGAATTGTTGGCTTATGCCAGTTATGCCAAAGGTTTTGAAACCCCAACGTTTACCGAAATGGCTTATCGACCAGATGGTGTAGCAGGGTTTAACTTTAATTTAAAACCTTCAAGCAGTGATAACTATGAAGTGGGTTTGAAGTCTGAAAATCCTTGGGGATATTTCACCTTGGCAGCCTTCCAAATTCACACTAAAAATGACATTGTGTCGTATGCAACGGTGAATGGTCGGGCAACCTATCAAAATGTTGATCAAACTCAGCGTCAAGGTGTTGAGTTTTCATGGAATAAAAACCTGTGGCGAGATTTAAAAGCACAGGCCAGTTATAGCCACTTAGATGCAACCTTTGATGCAGATTTCACCTCATCATCTGGCACGGTCAAAAAAGGAAATTCAATTCCAGGTATTGCAAAAAATCAGGCTTTTGCACGTTTAGCTTGGCAGCCTGAAACAGGGGCTTTTGCAGGCATTGAAGCGCGTTATATGGATAAAATCTATGTCAATGATACAAACTCTGATGCAGCACCAAGTTATACCGTGACAGCAATTGATGTTGGTTATAAGTGGAAAATGCAGGACTGGGCAATCAATACCTATGCTCGTGTTGATAATCTATTTGATCGAAACTATATTGGTTCAGTGATTGTGAATGATGGCAATGGACGCTATTTTGAACCCGCAGAAGGGCGCAATTGGAGCGCAGGTTTAAGTATTACCAAACAATTTTAATGAAACAGGGGAACTTTGTTCGATGTCAAAATTATTCGAAACCATTCAGTTTGCTGATCTGACATTAAATAATCGGGTCATTATTGCACCGATGTGTCAATATTCGGCAACAGAAGCAGGCGAAGTCAGCTACTGGCATGAACAACAGTGGGCAAATTATGCTTTATCTGGTGCAGGGCTATGTATTGTTGAAGCAACAGCTGTGCAGGCTGAAGGTCGGATTAGTTATGCTGACTTAGGTTTGTGGAATGACCAGCAACGTGACCAAATTAAGACATTACTTCAAAAAGTGAAAACACTTTCTCCAATGCCGTTTGGTGTGCAATTGGCGCACGCAGGTCGTAAAGCTTCAACTGATAAACCTTGGTTAGGTCGTGGGCAATTTGCACCTGAACATGCACATGGTTGGCAAACAGTTGCACCGAGTGCCGTTGCATTTTCTGAAAAAGATCTTGCGCCACATGCGTTAACACTTGAAGAAATTCAGGCAGTGAAACACGACTTTGTCGCAGCGGCACAGCGAGCGGTTGATGCAGGTTTTGATTTGATTGAACTTCATGCCGCACATGGTTATTTGTTGCATCAGTTCTTGTCACCATTGTCGAATCAGCGGCAAGACCAATATGGCGGCAGCTTGGAAAATCGCATGCGTTTGACTCTTGAAGTGCTTGCTGAAGTCTTGGAAGTTGTTCCACAAGGCTTCCCTGTTGGCGTGCGTATCTCTGCAACCGACTGGATGGAATCGCAAGCCGATGCCAGTTGGACACTTGAATCGAGTGTTGAACTTGCCAAGCAACTTGAAAAAGTGGGTGCAGCTTATGTGCATGTTTCTAGTGGTGGTCTACATGAAAAGCAGCACATTGATATTGAACCGAATTATCAAGTACCATTTGCTGCAGAAATTAAGCAACATGTTCATATTCCCGTGATTGCAGTGGGCTTAATTACTGAATCTCAACAGGCAGAAATGATTGTACGTCATCATCAAGCTGATGCAATTGCCTTAGCACGTGCAATTTTGTATGACCCACGCTGGGTATGGCATGCCGCAGTTTCCTTGGGTGAGCCAATTCAGGTTGCACCGCAGTATTTACGTTCTCAGCCGCATGGTTTTAAAAACTTATTCCACGCTTTTTCTGAATCTTAAATGATTTTTTTCATTTGGTTCTGAATATTCTACTGCCAATTTTCCTCCTTATAGGAACAGGCTATGGCAGTGTCAAGCTTGGCTTGCTCACTGCTGAACAAATTAAGAGCTTAGGTGGCTATGTCATTAAAATAGCGCTGCCTGCTCTGATTCTATCCTCACTTGCCAGTAAAAATCTGCATGATATTTGGTTGCCACCTTATCTGTTCGCCTATGCAGGTGGCTCACTATTAATTTATGCTTTAGCTTACAGGCTATATCGCAGTCACTTTTCTTATCCGTTGACCCAAGCCGCAGTGATGTCGATGGGTGCATCTATGTCGAATACAGGCTTGATTGGTAGTGCAATCTTGCCGTTATTGTTGCCTGATCGTGCGGTCATTTATTTGTCCTTAACCTTAATGATTGAAAATCTGTTAATGATGACGATGGTGTTATTGTTGGCAGAAGCAGGGTTGCAAGCACAGCATCGCACTTCTGTTATGCTCTATCATGCAGTTAAAAATTTGCTAAAAAATCCATTAGTTATTGCTATTTTACTGGCAATGTGTGCTGTTATATTTGAGTTACACTTGCCACAGGTTTTGAGCAATCTGTTGACTGTACTTGGTAAAACAGCTTCGCCTTTGGCATTACTGGTGATTGGGGGCAGTTTAGTTGGTATTCGCTTGCGAGCACTTGACCATCAAACTTTACTGTTGGTTGGCTTAAAAATTCTACTTATGCCCAGTGTTATTTTTGCTCTATTTTTATTTTTACCCAATGCATCTTTGGAAATGCAACAAGCAGCAACCTTGATTGCGGCACTGCCGATGCCAATTGTATTTGGAATTTTAGGGCAAGTGTATGGATTGGAGCAGCGAGCGGTTGCAGCTGTGATGCTCAGTACGATTCTAGGGTTTATTGCAGTCAGCATGTTAATGACTTTCTGGTGGTAGATTGACCCATGAAGCGACTCAGTTTACTATCGCGCAAGTGATTTTTTAATCAATTATTCAGAAAGATAAGGCATAGTAATGCTCTTTTTTCATTTGGATGATGCTCTTTTAATATGTGAAAAGTCATCTGAAATATCTCATGAAGCCAGAGAGATCAGCCGAGGCGAACCGACCAAGAGGATGTAAAATGGCTCGACCACGTTTTTTACCCGATAATTTTAGCCTGATGATCATTGGCATGGTGGTACTTGCCAGTCTTGCACCGATTCAGGGTCATGCAGCCAGTATTTTTGGACAATTGACCAATTGTGCAATTGCGCTGTTGTTTTTTTTACATGGAGCAAAGTTGTCACGCCAAGCCGTGATGGAGGGTTTAACCCATTGGCGCTTACATCTATGTATTTTTGCAGCAACTTTTATTTTGTTCCCAATTTTAGGTCTTGTACTTAAACCATTGATTGAGCCGCTGTTAGGGCATCAACTCTATCTGGGTGTTTTGTATTTAGCATTGTTGCCTTCTACGGTGCAATCATCAATTGCATTTACTTCGATTGCCAAAGGTAATGTACCAGCAGCACTTTGTAGCGCTTCAGCATCCAATATTTTCGGGATGTTTATTACGCCGTTTTTGGTCAGTATCTTCATTAGTCAGTCCTTGTCTCAGCATGATACAGGTTCATCTAGTGCAGTCCTGAATATTGTTTCTTTGTTGCTTGTTCCATTTATTTTGGGGCAGATCTGTCGTTCAAAACTTTTCCCAGTGATTAAAAAGCATGGTTCAATGGTTAAGGTGGTTGATCAAGGCTCAATCTTGATGGTGGTTTATGCGGCTTTTAGTGAAGCAGTCATTGAAGGGATTTGGCATCAGGTTTCAGTAGGAACCTTGTTGACTCTATTTATTGTATGTGCTGTGTTATTGGCGATTGTGATGTTGCTGATTCATTATTCGAGCCGTGCTTTGGGCTTTAAAAAGAAAGATCAGATTTCGATTTTGTTTTGTGGCTCTAAAAAAACCTTGGCGAGTGGTGTACCGATGGCCAAGATTATTTTTGCAGGACAGCCGATTGGTCTGATCTTGTTGCCTTTGATGTTGTTCCATCAAATTCAATTGATTGTGTGTGGTATTTTGGCGAGCCGTTTTGCTCAGCGTGATGAATCGTTAGACGATCAATAATCATTAAAAACGCACCTCAGCCGATTGGACGGAGGTGCTTCCAATTACTGAACTGAATCTAGTAACTGATTAATATCATCGGCACTACGTGCGCCAGAAATACGCTGACCATCTTTTAAGAAGAATGTTGGTGTGCCATCAATATGCAGTTTTTCACCCAATTCTAGGTTTTTCTGTACAGGGGTAGCACAACCTTCTTTGCCTGTCGGTTGCTTACGATCAAGTACATAGTTTTCCCATGCACTGTATTTGTCTTTTGAGCACCAGATTTTTTGTGCCATCGCTTCTGCATTTGGATGTAAATTCTTTAATGGATACAAAAATAAATATACAGTGACATTATCTACTTTTTTCAGTTCTTCTTCTAAAGCATGGCAGTATGGACAGTCGGGGTCGCTGAACACATACATCACACGTTTACCATTGCCTTTTACGTGCTTAATTGCTTGATTGAGTGGCAGTGTCTTTACATCAATTTTATTGAGTTCTTGTAGGCGCTGTTCGGTTAGACTGACTTTGTTTTTTAAGTCGACCATATTTCCAATAAAGAAATAACGTGCTTCGTCATTGGTATAGACCACTTCACCTTCCATATAGACTTCATAAATATCTTTAATTGGGGTGGGTTGAATCGACTGTGGTGTAATATCTGGGTAGTTTTTTTGCAGGTTGGCTTTTAGGGTTGCAATATCGGCATGTGCCAGTCCCATGGTCATCAGACTTAGTCCAAGCGCAGCAATCAGTTTTTTCATAAAGTAACTCGAAGTGTGTTCTGTGAAATTTTGGTTATTTTGTAGAAATTATGAGAAGAAAACGAGGGCAATTTGTGGGATTTTTGAATACGGCACTTTGGGCAAACTTGAGCTTGCCCAAAGTTAAATAGAATATTATTGAGGGCGAGCAATGTCCCCATTTAAGGCTTCAGGTAAATCGAGTACTATCCAGCCTAGTTCTGCCAATGCAGCAGGTTTTGCAACGACTAAGGCTTGGAAACCTGTTGCAGTCTCAACGCTATTCACGACTTCAACATCAGCATGAGGTTTGCTTGCAACAGCAGGCACATCGCCAGTGCTTTCAACCAAATGCAGCCAGTGTTTTGGTTTGGCTTTAAACCACAAACGTGCCACGATCTCTTGACCAATATAACAGCCTTTATCGTAATGTACGCCTTCACGCTGATGTAAACGTAGTTCTTGTGGTTGAAACTCATGTGCCGTGGCTTGGCAAATGTAGGCTTGACCCTGTGCGATAGCTTGTTGTTGCCATGCTGAAATATCTGTAACTTCTGCTGCAAAGCTGGTCGAGTCAGAAGTGAGTGTTGGATAAACTTCACCAACTATAGTTAACGTCATTTTAGAAAATGCACCATATTTTTTAATATGCTTGGCAAATTCATCACTTTGGTCTTGTGTAACCACCAATTCAAAATGTTCAGCATCTAATTTATTGAGCCATAAACCAAACTGGATACGACCTTTTAAATCACAAATTGCGGTATAGCGCGGGGTTTGTTCGGCAAGACGCTCAACATGTAAGGTCACTTGTCCTTGCAGAAATTTTTGTGCATCAACACCACTCAGTTGATATTGAATAAAGGCTAAATCACTCATCTTTTTCTCAAAAATTAGGCTTTTTACTATCGGTCTATTGTGGCGGATTTTGCCAAAAAATTCAGCCGTTGATTGTTATGTTTCTGCGTTTAAGCCCAGTGTGCGGCGTTGTAATAAAGCAATTGCTACATAAATCAGCAAAGCGTTACAACATGTAAAGTGAGAATCGGTTACATTAAGCAACTTTGGTTTGTGGTTAAAAAGCAGGGTAAAGTTGCAGTGAAAAAACTCATTGTTGCTCTTGGTGTCATGGTGGTTATGCTGGTGTCAGCATGGTTGGCATCGCCGTATTGGATGATGTACCAACTGAAACAAGCTTACGAAAATAATCAACCTGAACGGATTTCAGCATATATTGACTATGATGCGGTCAAAGAAAGCCTGAAGCCACAAATGAATGCACAATGGTTTGGCACCGATCTAAATCAGGGAGAGCGTCCATCTTGGAAAAAGCTTTTAGGTGCATATATTGGTGAACCGATTACCGATGCGGTTTTAGATACGGTAGTGACTCCTAAAACCATGATTTTACTGTTACAAGGTAAACAGCTCTCTCAATCACTGGTTAGCCACCAAAAGCTAGATGATAGTAGTAATGTCATGCAAGCGAACATGAGTCATACAGCATCCGAGGACTCAACGTCTGAGCTTTCCAGTACTGAATTACAGTACCATGCAGGTTATCAAGATTTAAACCACTTTGTCATTCATGTGGTGCATTTGCAAGGTGCTGATACCCAGTTTATTTTTACTCGTGATGGCTGGAATTGGAAAATGACGGACATTGACCTTGGTCTGACAAAAAATCAGCAGGCATCTTAGTGGGTTTTCATGACTTATATCGCATGAGTTCTCATGCAGTCATCACCAATCACAGCCAGCAAGTGTTATTACTTAAAGCAACTTATGCCAATCAGGCATGGGGCTTGCCTGGTGGTGGCTTGGATGTCGGAGAAACCATTCATCAGGCTTTAATTCGAGAATGTCAGGAAGAATTGGGCTGTGATGTCGAGATTGCTTATCTGAGTGGCGTGTATTATCACAGAGCAGTGAATTCACATGCTTTTATTTTTCGCTGTTTTTTACCTGAGCAGGCAAAAATTCAACTGAGTGAAGAACATTCTGAATATCGCTGGTTTGAGATTTCACAACTGACAGAAGTCCAGCAAAAAAGAGTCTTGGATTGTCTGAATTTTCAAGGCGCAGTTCAAAGTGCCAGTTTTTAACTGATCTCTCTTTAAAATAAAAAGGTCATCAAGCGATGACCTTTTATAACATGTTGTATTTATTCTTCAATAAATACACTAAAGCTTTCTACAGGTTCACGCGGAGTGATGAAGGTATTTACAAGGTCATCGGGGTCTGCATAACCCAAAGCCACAGTACACACCAATTCTTCATCTTCTGGCGCACCAATTTCTTCAAGTACGATTGGGTGAAAATGATTCCACGCAGCCTGTGGGCAAGTGTCTAAACCACGTGCTTTAGCAGCCACCATTACATTTTGAATCATCATGGCAATGTCCATTTTTGAACCAATACCCATCGCTTTATTGACTGTGAAATACAGACCGACAGGTGCATCGAACAGTTTGAAGTTACGCAACTGCTGTGCCGCCATTTTTTCTTTTTCACCGCGTTGAATGTTCAACAAGCCATACAGTCCCCAACCATTGGCACGGCGACGGTCAATAAATGGTGAAATCCATTTTTCAGGATAATACGCAAAGGTTTCTTTATATTTTTCTGCAAGCTCAGGATGTTCATTGACTTCAAGTTGAGCCTGACAGACACGCTCAACCATGGCATCACGTTTTTTGCCTGTAACAACATAAACTTTCCAAGGCTGTGTATTTGTCCCAGAAGGTGCACGACTGGCAACGCTTAAAATGTCACGGATGATTTGTGGGTCAACAGGGGTGTTTAGAAAAGCACGTACGGAATGGCGTGAAGTAATGGCGTCATCGACGTGGCGAACTTGCTCCAAGTTCATAAGTACTCCTGTAATTTGATCAGTTAATGATTTTTTAGCACTATAAACGATAGAGCAGGGCAGTGGCTAGCAAAAGCACAAATCATTTATAGGGGTGACTGTTTAATCATGGTCTTTTGAATTGTTAGACTAAATGGTCAACTTTAACTAACTGTTGTTATAGTAAAAAGTCGGAACTTTATAGACTAGGAAAAGAAAAAATGTTGTTTATTTAATCTAAATAATCTGAATTTTTGATCAAATAATAATAAAAAAGCGTTTGAAATTTAATCACTAAAATGGTGCAAAAAATTAAAAAATAAGTTGGATTTAAGGTTGAGATGGGTATAATTGCGTCTTTTTTTAGTGCAATAGATTTTTTTGGTGCAATTTTGCAGAATGGGATTTCTTCATGCTGTTTGATTATTAATCTTTTCTAAAGATTTTTGTTGATTCTAACTTGTACCAGTCAAAATTTTTTTGCTGAGGGCTGAGCAATTTTATTGTGCAGCACAGTATAGATGCGGTGCTTCATGCCAAGTAAACAGCTTGTCATGTTGACCATCACTCAGGTTTTGTGGGGGAGATTGAGTTCGATCTTTCACGGAAAATAGATGTGTTTGTAAGCAATCCATGCAAACACATATCGAAAGCGGGCTGAATTATCCAAAAGAGTGATCCCGTATAATCTAGAAGGACGTCTGAATGAATTCGGAATTAAATGCATTCCTCATGGAGTGGGTTTCAAGATTAAATGACCCATTATGGAATTTCTTGGTAATTTTACTACTTGCGGTCGGCTTGATTTATACCGTTGTGACAGGTGGTGTTCAAGTTCGAATGTTTTTACAAAGCATTCGAGTGATGAAAGAAAGTCGCCAGCCTGGGGAAGATGAACATGGGATTACCCCATTTCAGGCTTTTGTAACAGGTTTAGCGAGCCGTGTTGGTGTGGGTAACATCGGCGGGGTTGCAATGGCAATCGCAATTGGTGGGCCAGGTGCGGTTTTTTGGATGTGGGTCACTGCAATTGTAGGCATGAGTTCAGCATTTGTTGAGTCCTCTTTGGCACAGTTGTTTAAAATTCGTGATGAAAACAACGCACAGTTCCGTGGTGGGCCTGCGTACTACATCACCAAAGGTTTAAAGAGCAAGCCGTTCGGGATTGTTTTTGCCTTGGCAATGATTTTGGCTTACGGTTTTGTATTTAACTCGGTACAAGCCAATGCCATGATTGATGCTTCATCTCATGCTTGGGGCTGGGACAAAGCCAATATCGTGCTACCACTGGGTGGTTTGAACCTGACCATTTCTTGGGTGGGTTTAGCCTTGGTTGCCATTACGGCAATGGCCATTTTTGGTGGGATCAAGCGTATTGCACATTTTGCTGAAATGTTTGTACCGCTTAAAGCAGGTCTTTACCTAGCAATTGCGTTTTATATCTGTATCAGCAATTACGACATTATTCCTCACATTTTCTACCTGATCTTTAGCAAGGCATTCCAGTTTGATGCGGCTGCAGGTGGTTTCTTCGGTAGCATGGTGTCAATGGCGATGATGCAAGGCATTAAACGTGGCTTGTTCTCAAACGAAGCGGGGATGGGTTCTGCGCCAAATGCTGCGGCAGCATCGGATGTACACCATCCTGTCAACCAAGGTTTGGTTCAAATGCTGGGCGTGTTTGTGGATACTTTCGTGGTATGTACCAGTACGGCACTCATCATCTTGATTTCAGGTGTTTATACCAATTCTGGCTTGCAAGGTGTTGAGTTGACTCAGCATGCACTAGAAACCCAGATTGGACACTATGGCGGTGACTTCCTTGCATTCATTTTGTTCTTGTTCTGCTACTCTGCGATTTTAGGGAACTATGCTTACGCAGAAAGTAACGTCCAGTTCATCAATAACAGCCGTGTAGTGATGTTTATTTTCCGCTTGATGGTGTTGTTTATGGTGTACTTTGGTGCGATTACCAGCGTTCCATTAGTGTGGTCAATGGCTGACTTGTCGATGGGGATCATGGCAACCATTAACTTGATTGCGATTCTTTTGCTGATGCCATTCTTACGCATGATGCTAAAAGACTATCGTTCACAGCTCAATCGTGGCGTGAAAGAGCCTGTATTTAAGTTAGATAACCATCCAGAATTCAAGAAAAAGATCGATACCGATATTTGGTAAGATCACATCGAAAAAGCCAGTGTCATCACTGGCTTTTTTTGTTTAGATCATATTGCGAATTTCTTGGGCACAGTGTCTGAGTAATGGCAAAATACTTTTTAAAAGATAGGCTTCATCGACTCGCTGTTGTTGTGCAATACAATTCAGTGCAGCAATCACTTTACCTTGAGCATCAAAAATCGGCACAGCAATCGCAATGATGCCTAACTCGTGCTGTTCTTGAGAAATACAATAATCTTGCTGAGCAATCTGCTCGAGTTCCTGCAAGAATGTCGCTTCATCGGTAATGCTAAATGGCGTTAAACGTTTTAAGCCATAACGTTCTACCCATGCACGCCGCTTATCTGGACTTAAATGCGCCAAGAGTAATTTTCCTGTTGATGTTGCATGTGCAGGCAAACGATGTCCCAAATGCATACCATACGGATTGAGCCGTAAGCTGTCCGCTTGCGGTAAAAAACCACGCGCAATCGGCACGACTTCCTGTTCATCGAGCACCACCACAGAGAAGGTCTGATTGGTTTGTACACTGAGTAAATTCAGCAGCGGTTGAGCGACTTTAGGTAAATGTGCAGAACTGAGATAAGCACTTGAGAAACGTAATACTCTCGGTGTTAACCAGAAATAATGTTGATCGGTATCTAAAAAACCTAAAAATTTTAAAGTCTTGGCATAACGTCGTGCTGCTGTACGGCTAATCCCTGTACGTTGTGCAATTTGGGTGATATTCAGACGTTGTCGTTCGACACCAAAGGCTTCAAGTACCAATAATCCTTTTGCTAATCCTGCAATGTAATCTTCTTGTGAAATCTGTTCTCCATGTGCTAATTGGAGAATTGCCTGTTGATCCATGGCAAACTAATCCTAATGTGAATTTGTCCGATATTCGGACAAAGTGATTGTATATCGGTCAATTTCCTATTCTAGGCATAGAGCCAGTGAAAAAAACAGCTTAATTTATTCTCAGGATGTGAAATTGATAGGGATGTCATCATGAAAAAACTGAGCACACAAGTTGTGATTATTGGTTCAGGCCCTGCGGGTCTATTACTTGGACAATTGTTGTATAAAGCAGGTATCGAGCATATTTTGCTGGAACAACGTAGCGCAGATTATGTTGCAGCCCGTATTCGTGCAGGTATTTTGGAGCAAGTTTCTGTTGATTTGCTCAAAATTTCGGGTGTAGATCAGCATCTCAATCGGGATGGCTTGCCGCATTCAGGTATTGAAATCCTCACCCATGGAACAAAGCATCGTATTGATTTGTCTGGACTGACCCATGGCAAACAAGTCACGGTTTATGGTCAAACTGAAGTGACTAAAGATTTGATGCAGGCACGCCAACAGGCACAGCTCAGCTCATTCTATGAAGCACAAAATGTTCAGATTCATGACTTTGATAATGCTCCGAAAGTCACATTTGACTATCAGGGTGATCAGTATCAAATCGAATGTGAATTTATCGCGGGTTGCGATGGTTATCATGGCGTATCACGTGCCAGCATTCCTGAAGATCGAATTCAAACCTTTGAAAAAGTTTATCCTTTTGGCTGGTTAGGTGTGTTGGCTGATGTCCCACCTGTAGCGAATGAGCTGATTTATGTTCAGTCGGAACGTGGTTTTGCACTGTGCAGTATGCGTTCAAATACCCGTAGTCGTTATTACTTACAAGTGCCTTTGACCGATAAAGTTGAAAACTGGTCAGATGAGCAGTTTTGGGAAGAGTTGAAACGTCGTTTAGATCCTGAAAGTCGTGAAAAACTGGTAACAGGCGTATCACTGGAAAAAAGTATTGCACCGTTGCGTAGCTTTGTGACTGAGCCGATGCGTTTTGGTAAATTATTCTTGGCAGGAGATGCTGCCCATATCGTGCCACCTACAGGAGCGAAGGGCTTGAATCTTGCTGCTTCCGATATTGCGTATTTGGCAAGTGCTTTAATTGAGTATTATCGACAAGGTTCAGTACAAGGTATTGAACAGTATTCGGAAAAATGTCTACAGCGGGTATGGAAAGCGGAGCGTTTCTCTTGGTGGATGACCAATCTATTGCATGACTTTGAAACGGATTCTGAATTTGAGAAAAAGCTTAAACAGGCAGAATTGAACTATGTCTTGAGTTCAGAGGTAGGGCAGGCAACATTAGCAGAGAATTATGTTGGTTTGCCCTGTGAAGTCGAGCATTTGCAGCAGTTATTGATTAAAGTGGAATGTGAAAAAAAACCTGAGTGTGCTGATGCTTAAAATAGCGAGCAGTGACATAAGGATTTAACATACTTTTTCTTTGATCATTTTGCCCAACCTAGTGTTGGGCAAAATGTTTTTGACTCATCTACTTTGAAATATCCATATATCCGCAAATTGGCAATTTCATATATTGGCTTAAGGTCATCTTTTAAATGAGATAAAAATTCGAAATTTAGTGGCAGAAAAGCTAATTTATAGTCAAAAAACAAGGTTTTGCATATTTGGTGATCAGATAGATTGGAAAATAGTTGACGTGCATTATAGATCTGTAGATAATGCACCCACAGTTTACGGCTATGTAGCTCAGTTGGTTAGAGCACCGCACTCATAATGCGGGGGTCACAAGTTCAAGTCTCGTCATAGCCACCATTTTTATAAACCATGCATCCTTGCATGGTTTCTTTTTTTGTGCCTAATAAAAACTGAAATCATAAAAAACCCAAACGTGTGTTTGGGCTTTTATAGCATTTTAAAGATTAGATGCCAGGTTTCCAGCCATTCATGATTGGGTAGCGGCGTTCGCGGCTAAATGCGCGTGAACTGATACGTGGGCCAATCGCACCTTGGCGGCGCTTATATTCATTACGGTCAACCAAACGAATGACTTTTTGAACAATTTCTTGCTCAAAACCACGTGCAATAATATCGGTTTCGCTACAATCTTCTTCGATATAAGCATAAAGAATCGCATCAAGAATCTCGTACGCAGGTAAAGAGTCTTGGTCTTTTTGGTCTGGGCGAAGTTCTGCTGAAGGTGGACGTGTGATTACACGCTCAGGAATCACAGGAGTTTCGCTGATACTATTACGATATTTTGCCAATTCAAACACAATGGTTTTATAGACATCTTTGAGTACCGCATAGCCACCAACCATATCACCATACAGTGTGCAGTAACCTACAGCTAATTCAGACTTATTGCCTGTTGAAAGGACAAGGTTGCCAAATTTGTTGGACAAGCCCATCAGCAAAGTACCACGCGCGCGCGCTTGAAGGTTCTCTTCAGTTGCATCGGCAGGGCGATCACCAAAGAATGGATAGAGCGTTTGCATGAAGCTATTCACAATTGGGTGAATTTCCGCAATACCAAAGGTAATTCCTAAGCGTTTTGCTTGTTCAGCGGCATCTTCCACACTGATTTGTGATGTATAGGTATATGGCATCATCACTGCTTGAACTTTATCTGCACCGAGAGCATCTACCGCAATCGCTAAAGTCAAAGCTGAATCAATCCCACCTGATAAACCTAAAATTACACCAGGGAACCCTGAGCGTTGAACATAGTCACGTGTTCCCATGACCAAACCTTGATAGATTTCAGCCATCGTATCAAGTTCAGGTGCAATTTCTTGCTGCTTATAAGCGGCGTTTTCAGCATTAAATTCGGTATAATAAATTTCTTCTTTAAAGCTTTCAGTACGTAAAGCAACATCACCATTGCGATTAATTACAAAGCTTGAGCCATCAAAAATTAGGTCATCTTGACCACCCACTTGGTTGTTGTAGACCAAGTTTAGATTCAGTTCTTTTGCCAGTTTTGCCATGGTGTTCAAGCGGTGTTGAGGCTTGCCCACTTCATAAGGCGATGAGTTAAGAACCAAGACAGTATCAACATTGAGCTGGCTGAGTTGCTGAACTGTGTTCAGACTCCAAATATCTTCACAAATCAATACACCAAATTTATGTTCTAGATATTCAAAAATCAGGTGTTGTTGCCCAGTGGTGAAATAACGTTTTTCATCAAAAACGCTATAGTTGGGTAAATTCTGTTTGTTGTAAATTCCTAGAATTTCACCATCTTTCATGACAGCAGCTGAGTTAAAACGCTGACCATCGTCACTATGATGAACAAAGCCAAAGACCATTACAATGTCTTTTACTGCACTGAGAGCAGTTAAGGCATTTTCAGTGCGTTTTTTTAAGCTTGGGCGTAAAAATAAATCTTCTGCAGGGTAACCAATCGTGCTGAGCTCAGGAAATAAAATAATATCAGCATGTTGTTCTTTGGCTTGATTGACCTGCTCGATCATCTTTTGGGTGTTGTTTTCAATATTGCCAATATGTGGAGAGAATTGAGCAAGGGCAATTTTAAAATTTTTCATTCAAATAAAATCCTATTCCTATAGGGCTTACATCAGGCTGATTTATAAATTTAATTGTTCAGCTTAATGCAAAGTATAACAGGGGTATACGGTGGCGTTTAGGTAGTCATACTATATACGAAACACAGCTTAGATTGATCTTAAATATGAAAAAATTCTAGCTGAAATACAGAAAAACCAACATTTTTACTCAGTTTTTTATGAAAATATCACACAATTGAAAAAACCTGTTCAATTTCCTCAAAAATGTGAGCTTAAAATTTCTACGTTGAATTTTTTGGCTCAAAACAAAATAAATATAGTAGACTGCCCGAGGCTAACGTGCCCTATCTTTAAATTAGATTGTAGAGACTCTCATTGCAAAGAACTGGATTTGTAGTTGCACTTGCTGCAATGCTGTTACAAATCGCCGTATTTTTACAGGCGCTACTGCCAGAGAAATTTCAGATTTCTCCGGTGTGTGCCACTATTTCTGATGCTTTAGCGTTAACCACTCATAACAACACTGCCCCAATGGATATGTCGATGGCGGATATGCCAGAGATGTCCCATATGCAGGGTATGTACATGTCACATGCCACGTCCCACGATCAGCAACATCAACATGACCCAAGTCATGAATGTATTTATTGTAAAGTGTATGGGCATGTCGTGGCGTTTCTTGATCTCGACATCAAAGAAGTTTTTGAACGCTTACAGATTCGTTTAATTGCTTTTCAAAAAGCCTTTAAACATATTTACTTTGTTTTACAAAGACTTTTTCTCATACCTCAAGGGCGAGCGCCCCCTCTGTTTGCTTAAACAAAATTTTAAATACAACGATTATATTCTTGAGTAAAGCCTCAAGGATTTTGTTTATGGCATAAAAGAGAAAATTCATGTCACAGCCGAAATTTATTTTACAGTCGCTCGCGGTTGCAGTTGCACTTGCTTCAAATTTGACACATGCAGAAGAAACTACCATTCAATCATCAGTAACAACCGATGAAATTCAGCTTGCGCCGATTGTGGTGACCGCAGAAAAAGGCAATCAGGCGAATGGCTTAGTTGTTGTTGCAGACCCTAAACAACCGATCCAGCCTGTGCCTGCAACCGATGGTGCAGATTATCTCAAAAGTATTATGGGATTTAATGCGATGAGTAGCGGTGGAACCAATGGTGACGTTACATTTCGGGGAATGTTTGGTTCCCGCATTAAAATGCTGACCAATGGAACCGAAAAGTTAGGTGCGTGCCCTGCTCGAATGGATGCACCAACTTCTTATATTTCACCAGAGACGTATGACAAGATCACCGTTGTTAAAGGGCCTGAAACTGTACTTTACCCGACAACAGGTTCAGCAGCGACAGTTTCATTTGAACGTACTCCACCCAAATTGAGCAGTGAAAAACCATATCAAGGGACAGCAAGTGTTTTGGTGGGGTCATATGGCCGTTTAGATCAGAACTTTGATGGGACTTTGGGGGATGAAACCAAATATTTACGCCTGACCACCAGTCGATCTACATCTAACAGTTATAAAGATGGTGATGGGAACAAAGTACCATCGGCTTGGGAGCGCTGGACTGCCGATGTGGCGATGGGTTGGACACCTGATGATGATACATGGCTTGAGTTGAATGCAGGCACGGGTGATGGTTATTCTGAATATGCGGGTCGTTCTATGGATGGCGCGCAGTTTAAGCGTAAGAGCGTGGGATTGCATGCTGAAAAGAAAAACCTGACTGAACATATTAAGAAAATTGAAGCGCAAATTGACTATACCGACAACGATCATGTCATGGATAACTATAGTTACCGTGTGAATACAGGGACTAAAAGTTCGATGGAGCTTGCTCGTCAAACGCTAAATTCACGTTTGGCAATCACCACTGAATGGGGAAAATGGAGCATTGTCAGCGGTGTCGATTCGCAGCACTGGAATCATGGCGGTGATATGAAAATGCAAAGTGCGATGATGACCATGAACAAGCCTTATATGCGCAATATGAAATATCAGTCTTATGGGGCTTTTAGTGAATTCACTTATCATTTAAGTGCAGATAACCAATTGGTGACAGGCGCACGTTTTGATCACGTTGCGATGACAACATCAAAAACCAATGTGATTACCAATCCAAGTGAACGTACTGAAACCGTACCCAGTGCATTTATTCGGATTGAAAATAATTTGCTGAGTTATGGCTTAAAAAATTATGCAGGTCTGGGCTATGTTGAACGTGTTCCAGATTTTTGGGAGTTATATAGCACATCGTTAGCCTCGGGTGCATATACCATTAATAACATGGATGCTGTAAAAACCGAGAAAACCTTACAACTCGACCTTGGGACACAGTGGCAACAGGGGCTGTGGAATGCATGGGTGTCAGCTTATGCGGGTGTCGTGAAAGATTTTATTTTAATGCAATACGCCAATCCAAGTAGTTCACAGTCTTATCCAATGGTTCGCAATGTCGATGCAACAATCGCAGGAGCTGAAGCAGGTGTAGGTTATCAGTTTACGCCGCACGTTCAGACTGATCTGAGTCTGATGTATGCATGGGGTCAAAACACCACGGATCATACGCCATTACCGCAAATTGCACCTTTAGAAGCGCGTTTGAATGTGCGTTATATCCAAGATCGTTATACCTTGGGAATGTTAATCCGTTCAGTCGCCCAACAGAACCGCTATAGCTTATATGAGGGAAATGTTGTGGGTTATGACATGGGGCCAAGTAAAGCCTTTACCACAGTTGCCTTGAATGCGACTTACCATGTGAGTTCGGGAATCGATCTGTCTTTGGGTGTAGACAATCTCTTTAATAAAGCTTATGCCGAGCATCTGAACAAAGCAGGAGCCAGTGTTTTTGGTTATGCCGCAGATACACAATTTGATAGTATTGGGCGTAACTATTGGGCACGCATGAGCTTCAAATTTTAATTGCTCTCAGATTTTTAATCTCTTAATTTAAGGTCTTTTTTTATGGAAAATTCGCAAAATAAGAAGTCATCAGGTGGATGGCGTGGTGTGATTATTGCTGTGGTCTTGGGGCTTACTTTTTTAGGCTTTCTGTATTACAGCGTTGCCTCAGATAGTAACGATATTAACCGCTATTCGCAGCAGTGGCGCTCAACGGGAGATGAATCATCATCTTCAATGCAGCATGATATGTCCAATATGAAAGATATGGATATGTCGAAAATGAGTGAGCAAGATATGGCAAACATGCATCATGATACGCCAGCAAGCGCGGTTAAACAGCAATAAGAAGGGGACGTTTCGCTTCACTTTTGCATATTTAGGGCTGTTTGCAATTCTGTGTCAAATCGCAGTGTTTGCTCAGCCGTTATTGCCTAAAAAGTTCCAGATAGAACCTGCATGTGTGATGGTCATGAATGTTGCAGAGCATTCTCATATGCAGCATTTACCTGTGCACGACAACTCAAAACAGCATAATTGTTTATATTGTTTTGTTTATGGACATCTACCGATTGCTTTGGGACTTGGTGTTCAGGCAGTTGTGGATGGAATTCAAATCAAAATCCTGATGTTGGTCAACAACGTCAGGCGATTTTTTGAAATATTTTGGGATAGCCTCTTTTTATTGCCACAAGGGCGAGCACCCCCTGTGATGTTGAGAATGAATAGTTATTGATATTTCTAATCACATTATAAAAATAGGTGGGGATGCAAAGAATGTATATCCAAAACCAATCCATTCATCAAACACAAGATTTGAAACTGGCTCGGCAAATTGTGCTAGCACGTAAGCAGGTTCAAATTACCCAATTGCAACTGGCTCAGGTATTGGGCATTTCGGTAAGAACTTTGGAAAGTTGGGAGCGAGGTACACGTCAACCTTCAAGTGCAGCGCAGACCTTATTGAAACTTTTTATTCAAAATCCGCGCTTTGTCGTTCGCTATCTTACATATTGATTGATCAATAATTAAAAAAGACCGCAAATGCGGTCTTTTTTGTCGTTTTGCTACTTTCCTGCGAGGAATTAGCGATTGATGTCGCGTTGAGTTTCGCCAGTGTAAAGCTGACGAGGGCGACCAATCTTGTAAGCAGCGCTGTGCATTTCTAACCAGTGGCTGATCCAACCAACAGTACGTGCAAGCGCAAAGATTACGGTAAACATTTCTGTTGGGATACCAATCGCTTTTAAGATGATACCTGAGTAGAAGTCTACGTTTGGATACAAGTTACGGTCGATGAAGTATTGATCTGACAATGCAATACGTTCAAGTTCCATCGCAAGTTCAAGTTGAGGATCATTGATACCAAGCGCACTAAGCACTTCGTCGCAAGTTTCTTTCATTACTTTAGCACGAGGGTCAAAGTTTTTATAAACGCGGTGACCGAAGCCCATTAATTTAACTTCTTTGCGTTTCACTTTTTCCATGAATTCAGCAACGTGTTCTACGCTACCAATTTCGTCAAGCATTTTAAGAACTGCTTCGTTTGCACCACCGTGCGCAGGTCCCCAAAGTGCAGAAATACCAGCAGCAATACATGCATACGGGTTAGCACCAGTAGAACCAGCTAAACGAACAGTTGAAGTTGATGCATTTTGTTCGTGGTCAGCATGAAGCGTAAAGATACGATCCATTGCTTTAGCAAGAATTGGGTTGACTTTGTAATCACGGTCAGCAGGTGTAGCAAACATCATGTGTAAGAAGTTTTCTGCATAACCTAAATCATTACGTGGGTAAATGAACGGTTGACCTACAGTGTATTTGTAGCTCCACGCTGCAAGTGTAGGAATTTTTGCAATCAGGCGAACTGCAGTAATCTCACGATGATTAACATCTTCGATGTTCAAGTTGTTGTGATAGAACGCAGATAAAGCACCAACAACGCCAACCATTATAGCCATAGGGTGAGCATCACGACGGAAACCGTTATAGAAGCGGCTTACTTGGTCATGCACCATAGTGTGGTTACGAACTTTTGCATCAAATTCTGCTTTTTGTTCTGGCGTTGGTAATTCACCATTTAAAAGCAAGTAGCAAGTTTCTAAATAGTCAGCTTTAGTCGCTAATTGATCGATTGGATAACCACGGTGTAATAAAATCCCTTTGTTACCATCGATAAATGTGATTTTAGATTCACAAGAAGCGGTAGCCATAAAACCAGGGTCAAAAGTGAAGTGCCCAGCAGCCAATACATCCTTAACGTCAATAACGTCTGGACCTAATGTACCACTGTAAATTGGTAATTCAATTTCTTTTCCGTCAAGTTTTAAAACGGCTTTCTTGCCAGTTGCTTCAGACATTCAATAGATCTCCTGTCCTGGTGAATGTTGATCTGATACGTATTAATTGTATTTTAATGAACGCAATCAGGGGGATAAACATGGACAAAGATTATTCGTTACCACAAAATTGTCAATAATACTTATGGATTAACTTTTAACCTCTATGTTAATCGCATCCATGCTGTATCTAGGTGAATTGGTGGTACGTTTTTTTGCCCGACATAAATGTACAGCAAGCAGTGCTTAAAAATACAGTGCATATTGCAACTATCATGTGAAAAAAGAGGCAAAAAAGCTTAAAAAAGAACAAAAAATAAGCACTGGAATGATGAAAGCCTATGAAACACGGTTATTTGCTCTCGAAATATTTAGTAAAACATTTATTGGTAAAAAGTCATAATCAGAATTCATGAAGCTTTGCGCTATATCACATATTTAGCTCAATTTAGATGAAATTAGGCACTCTCATGGGAAAAAACAATGATTAAATACGACAAATTGGTAAAGTTTATTTTTAAAGACTATTTATTTTCTAAATACCAATTCTTTTAAAAAATTATCGCCATGAAAGGGGATTTTGTGATATTTGGCGAAAAGGTATGCAAAAAGTTGGTTGTGTATTTTGTTAAATAAATGTTCCTTATTATTTTTCATAATATTGGTCTTTGGTTGTAAGGGTAAACTTGCACGATGACGATGAAATTTAAAATAAATGATTAAATTAATTTATAAAAATAATAACATAGCGCAAAAATGTTATGAAAAATAGTGAATTTTCGAGTTAAAAATATATGTAAATGATTCTTATTTATGAAAAATATTGAAAATGCATGCATTTAGGTTGTTTGAATTTTGTTAGTTTGCGTTCTATAATCCAGTGTCGTTTAAAAGTTTAGGCATTTGCTCGCCTAACGATGCCAGCTTTCCTTCGAATTAATCAAACAAACTCCAGCTGGAGTTTCTACTTACAGGATGCCCGCTGTGAAAAGCAACAGACCTGTCAATTTGTCCATGGGGCAGGTGTTAGCGGTTAACTTACGCTCTCCCGTGGCTATTGCATCAATCTTGCACCGTTTATCAGGTGTCATCGTATTTTTGTTGGTTCCAGTACTTTTATGGATATTAGATAAGTCATTGTCTTCACCTGAAGGCTTTACTTATGTAAAAGAACAAATATTTGGGAATTTCTTAGTACGATTCATTGTTTGGGTTTTTGTAGCAGGTTTAATTTTCCATTTTATTAATGGTATTAAACATCTACTCGCAGACCTTGGTTTTAATGAAGAACTACAAAGTGGTCGAGTGGCAGCTACAATTTCATTGGTTCTATCTGTGGTAGCAATTATCGCAGCCTTTGTGTGGATTGTATTCTAATGAAAAGTGCTACAGGTTTAACGGGTTCAGGTTCTCGCGATTGGTATCTCCAACGTGTTAGCGCGGTTATTCTAGCTGTTTATACAGTCGTGATTTTGGGTTGGATTTTATTCCACAGCGGCTTTAGCTATGAACAATGGTCTGGCTTTATGATGACTTTGCCAATGAAGATTCTTTCATTGCTTTCAATTTTATCATTGGTTGTGCACGCTTGGATTGGTATGTGGCAAGTCTTTACAGACTATGTGACTACTCGTCAGATGGGTCCATCTGCTAAAGGTTTGCGCCTAGTATTAACGAGTGCAGTAATTATTGCTGTGTTTGTATATGCAATCTGGGGTATCCAGATTTTCTGGGCGAATTGATAGGAAAAAATCATGGGCGCTATAACCCCTAAAGAAGATTATTCAAATATTCAAAATCTTACCTTTGATGCCGTTATTGTTGGCGGTGGTGGTTCAGGTATGCGAGCTTCTTATCAGCTCGCACAAGCTGGATTGAAGGTAGCGGTTTTAACCAAAGTATTCCCGACTCGTTCTCATACAGTTGCTGCTCAAGGTGGTATTGGTGCATCTCTTGGAAATATGCAAGAAGATAACTGGCACTACCATTTTTATGACACTGTTAAAGGTGGCGACTGGTTAAGTGACCAAGATGCGTGTGAGTTCATGACTCGTGAAGCACCAAAAGTGGTGTATGAGCTTGAGCATCTAGGTATGCCATTTGACCGTAATAATGATGGTACGATTTACCAACGTCCGTTTGGTGGTCACTCTGCAAATTATGGTGAAAAAGCAGTACCTCGTGCATGTGCAGCAGCTGACCGTACAGGTCACGCACTTTTGCATACGCTTTATCAAAGCAACGTGAAAATGGGTACACAATTCTTTGTTGAGTGGATCGCACTTGATTTGATTCGCAATGAAGAAGGTGATGTTCTTGGTGTAACAGCGTATGACCAAGAAACAGGAAACATTGCAGTATTCCATGCAAAAGTCACATTGTTGGCAACAGGTGGAGCAGGTCGTGCTTACCGTGCATCAACCAATGCCTATATCAATACAGGTGATGGCTTGGGTATGGCTGCTCGTGCGGGTATCCCATTGCAAGATATGGAGTTCTGGCAATTCCACCCAACAGGTGTAGCTGGTGCTGGTGTCTTGCTCACTGAGGGTTGTCGTGGTGAAGGTGCGATTCTTCGTAACAAGGATGGCGAACCGTTCATGGAACGCTATGCACCGACATTAAAAGACCTTGCGCCTCGTGACTTCGTTTCTCGTTCTATGGACCAAGAAATTAAAGAAGGTCGTGGTTGTGGTCCTAAAGGAGATTATATCTTGCTAGATATGACTCACTTGGGTGCAGATACGATCATGAAGCGCTTACCATCTGTATTTGAGATCGGTAAGAAGTTCGCGAACGTAGATATCACTAAAGAGCCAATTCCTGTTGTGCCAACAATCCATTATCAAATGGGTGGGATTCCAACCAATATTCATGGTCAGGTTGTGATTCCAACAGGTGTTGAAGAAGGTGAATTTACAACTCACTATAATAAAGAGACGAAAGAATATTCTCATACAGGAACACGTGATTACACACAACCTGTAAAAGGTTTCTATGCTATTGGTGAGTGTTCTTGTGTGTCTGTACATGGTGCAAACCGTTTAGGTACAAACTCGCTACTTGATTTGGTTGTATTTGGTAAAGCTGCTGGTGAGCATATTATTGATTATGTGACCAAGCATCATGGTGATGATTATGCGCCGTTACCAACCAATGTTTTAGAAAAAACATTAGCACGTGTTCGTCATTTAGATGAGTCAACTCAAGGCGAAAATGCACAAGATGTTGCTGATGCAATTCGTGATATCGTGCAAGATCATGCAGGTGTATTCCGTACTCAGGCTTTGCTTGATGAAGGTGTAAGACAAATTCTTGCGATTGAACCACGCGTGCGCAATATTCATCTGAAAGATAAATCTAAAGTATTTAACACTGCTCGTGTTGAAGCACTTGAGGTTGAAAATCTGTATGAAGTTGCGAAAGCCACATTAATTTCTGCAGCTGCACGTAAAGAGTGTCGTGGTGCGCATACCGTTGTGGATTATGAGTTACCGCCAGATCATGAAGACTATCCATATGGTCGCCGTGATGATGAGTGGATGAAACATACCCTTTGGTATTCTTCAGATAACCGTTTAGAGTACAAACCAGTACGCTATAAGCCGTTGACTGTCGAAGCGATTGAACCTAAACCACGTACATTCTAATCGGGAGTATAAAGATGAGTAGAGGTACTCGTACATTCGAAATCTACCGCTATGATCCTGATAAGGATAAAGCACCGTACATGCAAACTTTTAAGCTTGAATTGACTGATAAGCACCGTATGTTGCTTGATGCTTTGCTTGCGTTGAAAGTGCAAGATGAAACATTGACTTTCCGTCGTTCTTGCCGTGAAGGGATTTGTGGTTCAGATGGTGTGAACATCAACGGTAAAAATGGTTTGGCTTGTTTGTGGAATTTGAACGATTTACCAGAAAAAATCGTGATTCGTCCATTACCGGGTTTGCCTGTGATCAAAGATTTGGTTGTTGATATGAATCAGTTCTATGATCAATACAACAAAATTCACCCATTCTTGATCAACAGCCAACCAGCTCCGCCTAAAGAACGTTTACAGTCTCCAGAAGAGCGTGAACATTTGAACGGGCTGTATGAGTGTATCTTGTGTGCATGTTGTTCAACTTCATGCCCATCATTCTGGTGGAACCCTGATAAATTCTTGGGTCCTTCAGCATTATTGAATGCATACCGTTTCATTATTGACTCACGTGATACAGCAACTCAGGATCGTTTAGCGCGTTTAGATGATCCATTTAGTCTGTTCCGTTGTAAAGGTATTATGAACTGTGTGTCAGTTTGTCCTAAAGGTTTAAACCCAACTAAGGCAATTGGTCACATTCGTAGCATGTTGTTAGACCAAGCGGGCTAATTTTATGCAAAAAAAGCGCACATTATTCAATGTGCGCTTTTTTTTATTTGTAGTTGGAGTGTTAAGCTTATTGGACTTGAAATTGCATATTTCTGATAGATCGATCAACATATATACCTGTTTTGTATTTATATATTTTGATCAGTTATGAGGGGTATGTGGGAAAAAAATTAAATCATTTCGGAGAACATGTTAGCATTTAGCAAGTCACTATATTGAAAAAAATAGTGAAAAAAAAGAGCTATTATTTTCATAATGTGAGAAAATAGCATGAGTTTAAAAGGCGCCTAAAAACGTTTTAGAAAAGCTAAATCGTGAATTTATCTTTATCTAAGACGATTTGCAAAAAATTGCTCGGCTTTTGGTCGGGTATAAGTGAGTGATAATGCCAGGTATGGGCGTTATCATTCATTGTGCCTGTAAAGTAGGTTATGTCTACTTTATAAGCGCGAATGTTCCCGATGATGAAAGTCATTGGGCATGATGTCATTTTACCAATCTGACATTATCGATCATGGATTACTTCACTGAGTAATCTGTAATATTTTTGCAATAGGAAATGGGTCCACAAATGCAAGAAGTTGCTGACGCATTGCGTCTTGATACTGAACTTTCCGCTGATAGTGCAGCGTATATCGAAGAACTATACGAGCAGTACCTAACTTCTCCATCCTCTGTCAGCGAAGACTGGCGTCAATATTTCGATAAATTCCCAAAAGGCGACCAACCACACGGAACTGTGCGTGAACAATTTTTATTACTGGGTCGTAATTCAAACCGTGTACAGCCTGTTGTTCAAAGCACTGTAAGTACTGAGCATGAAAAACGCCAAATTGGTGTTTTGCAACTTATTGCTGCTTACCGCAACCGTGGACACCAAAAAGCGAAGTTGGACCCATTAGGTTTAGCAAAGCGTGAAGACGTTCCAGATTTAGAATTAAATGCACATGGGTTGACCAAATCTGATTTAGACACTGTATTTAATACAGGTAATCTGGCGATTGGTAAAGATGAAGCGACCCTTGGTGAAATGGTTGAAACCATGCAATCTATTTACTGTGAGTCGATTGGTGCAGAATACATGCACATCGTCGATACAGTAGAAAAACGCTGGATTCAACAACGCCTTGAAGGTGCGCGTGGTCAATTTAACTTTACAGCAGAACAAAAGAAACATTTCTTAGAACGTTTGACTGCTGCTGAAGGTTTAGAGAAATTTCTAGGTAACAAATACGTTGGTGCAAAGCGTTTTGGTTTGGAAGGTGGTGAAACCTTTATTCCAATGGTCAATGAGCTGATTCAACGTGCGGGTACAGTAAGCTGTAAAGAAGTGGTGATTGGTATGCCACACCGCGGTCGCTTGAACTTGCTTGTAAATATTATGGGTAAAAACCCAGCCGACCTTTTTGGTGAGTTTGAAGGTAAAGCCCTCAACAAAAAAGGTTCTGGTGACGTTAAATATCACCAAGGTTTCTCATCAAATGTAATGACTCCAGGTGGCGAAGTTCACTTGGCATTGGCATTTAACCCATCACATTTAGAAATCGTTGGGCCTGTCGTTGAAGGTTCTGTTCGTGCACGCCAAGTCCGTCGTAAAGACATTGGTGGTGACGATGTGTTACCAGTGATCGTTCACGGTGATGCTGCATTTGCAGGTCAAGGCGTGAACATGGAAACATTCCAAATGTCACAAACCCGCGGTTATACCGTTGGTGGTACAGTTCACATTGTAGTGAACAACCAAGTGGGCTTCACAACTTCAGATCCACGTGATGCACGTTCTACCGAATACTGTACTGACATCGCAAAAATGGTTCAGGCACCAATTTTCCATGTAAATGGTGATGACCCTGAAGCTGTTGTATTTGTTGCACAACTTGCGCATGATTTCCGTCATACATTCCGTAAGGATGTTGTGATTGACTTGTTCTGTTACCGTCGTCGTGGTCACAACGAAGCGGATGAGCCATCTGCAACTCAACCAATGATGTATCAAGTGATTAACAAGAAAGCGACCACTCGTACGCTTTATGCTGATCAATTGGTTCAACAAAAAATCTTGGATCGCGCTGAAGCGGACAAAATGGTTGAAGACTACCGTGCTGATTTAGAAGCGGGTAACCATGTTGCGAACGCACTAGTACTTGAGCCAAATACAAAAATGTTTGTGGATTGGACACCATACTTGGGTCATGACTACACAGACAACTGGGATACTTCATTTGATATCGACCGCTTAAAAGCGTTAGGTACCAAAATGCGTGAACTTCCAGAAGGTTTTGAAATGCAACGTCAAGTCTCTAAAGTGATTGACGAACGTTTGAAAATGCAAACTGGTGAAGTTCCTCTAAACTGGGGCGCGGCTGAAACTCTTGCTTATGCCACTTTGGTAGATGAAGGTTTCTTGGTTCGTATCAGTGGTGAAGACGTGGGTCGTGGTACATTCTCACACCGTCACGCTAAACTACATAGTCAAAAAGATGGCGCAGTTTATATTCCGCTATGTAATATTAAAGAAAACCAACCGCGTTTTGCACTTTGGGATTCATTGCTTTCTGAAGAAGCTGTTTTGGCATTTGAATATGGTTATGCAACCACATTGCCAAATAGTTTGATCGTTTGGGAAGCTCAGTTTGGTGACTTCGCAAACTGTGCGCAGGTGGTGATTGACCAGTTCATCGCATCTGGCGAAACCAAATGGGAACGTGTTTGTGGTTTAACCATGTTGTTACCACACGGTTTTGAAGGTCAAGGTCCTGAGCACTCATCTGCACGTTTAGAACGTTATTTGCAGCTTTGTGCTGAAGACAATATGCAAGTGATCACACCAACTACACCTGCACAGATTTATCACGCATTACGTCGTCAGGCTGTACGCCCAATTCGTAAACCATTGATCGTAATGTCACCAAAATCATTGCTTCGTCATAAACTTGCAGTATCTAATCTAGAAGAATTGGCACATGGTCAATTCCAAACTGTGATTGATGAAGTTGATCAAATCAACAAAGCAGATGTAAATCGCATCGTGTTCTGTGGTGGTAAGGTGTATTACGACTTGCTTGAAAAACGTCGTGAAGCTGAATTGCAAAATGTTGCAATTGTACGTGTAGAACAATTGTATCCATATCCAGAACAACGTATTGCTGAAGTTCTGAATGCATATCCAAACGCAAAAGACGTTGTTTGGTGTCAGGAAGAGCCGAAAAACCAAGGTGCATGGCACTTTATTGCCCCATTCTTATATGACACTGTGTCAAATGTCGGCAAACAAGTACGCATTAGCTTCGCAGGTCGTGACGCTTCTGCAGCCCCAGCATGTGGTTCACCATATTTGCATGCAAAACAACAAGCTAAATTAATTCAAGACGCGCTTGCGATTGAAGCTTAATCATCAGGAGAGACTAATATAATGGCAACCGAAATTAAAGCTCCGGTATTCCCAGAGTCTGTAGCAGACGGAACAATTGCAACTTGGCATAAAAAAGTGGGCGAAGCAGTATCACGTGATGAAGTGATCTGTGATATTGAAACTGATAAAGTTGTATTGGAAGTTGTTGCACCTGCTGATGGTAGCTTAGTTGCAATTGTGAAAGGTGAAGGCGAAACTATTCTTTCTAGTGAAGTGATTGCTCAATTCGAAGCGGGTGCTGTTTCTGGTGCTGCTGCGACTGAAGCTGTTCAAAGCGAAGAACAAGTAGAACAAGCGGCTGCAAATACACAAGCAGGCGCTGCACCTGTGGTTGAGCGTACTCAAACTGTTCAAGACCAAGCTCCTGCTGTGCGTAAGGCATTAAACGAAACGGGTATTGCAGCATCTGATGTGGCAGGTACAGGTCGTGGTGGTCGCATCACCAAAGAAGATGTTGTGAATCATCAAACTAAACCAGCTGCTGCTAACGTAACGCCATTAAGCGTTGCTGTTGGTGAACGTATTGAAAAACGCGTTCCAATGACTCGTTTACGTAAACGTGTAGCGGAACGTTTGCTTTCAGCAACTCAACAAACTGCAATGTTGACGACGTTTAACGAAGTGAACATGAAACCTGTTATGGAAATGCGTAAGCAATACAAAGACATCTTTGAAAAACGTCACGGTGCACGTTTAGGCTTCATGTCTTTCTTTGTTAAAGCTGCAACTGAAGCATTAAAACGCTACCCAGCAGTGAATGCATCAATTGATGGCGACGACATCGTTTATCACGGTTACTATGACATCGGTGTTGCTGTATCTTCTGATCGTGGTCTAGTGGTTCCTGTACTTCGTGATACAGACCGTATGAGCTATGCAGAAGTTGAAAATGGCATCCGTGATTATGCGTATAAAGCACGTGATGGCAAATTGGGCATCGAAGACATGACTGGCGGTACATTCACCATTACTAACGGTGGTACATTCGGTTCATTGCTTTCAACGCCAATTTTGAACCAACCGCAAACAGGTATCTTGGGTATGCACAAAATCCAAGAACGTCCAATGGCGGTGAATGGTCAAGTTGAAATCTTGCCAATGATGTATTTAGCGCTTTCTTATGACCACCGTATGATCGATGGTAAAGAAGCTGTAGGTTTCTTGGTAACAATCAAAGAATTGTTAGAAGAACCAGCTAAATTAATCCTTGACCTTTAATTGATAGAATAAAAATAACAGGCTTAGAGTGATCCTCTAAGTCTGTATTTGGAGATAAACATGTCTCAACAATTTGATCTTGTTGTAATCGGTGGTGGCCCAGGTGGTTATGAAGCGGCAATTCGTGCTGCTCAGCTGGGTTTTAAAGTTGCGTGTATAGAGAAACGTATTCACAAAGGCAAGCCATCTTTGGGTGGTACTTGCTTAAACGTGGGTTGTATTCCTTCTAAAGCATTGCTTGACTCATCTCACCGCTATGAAGATACAGTTCATCATTTAGATGATCATGGTATTACAACAGGTGAAGTGCAGTTTGACTTGGCTAAAATGCTGGATCGTAAAGATAAAATCGTCAACCAATTAACAATGGGTGTCGATGGTCTTCTTAAAGGTAACGGTATCGAATGGTTAAAAGGTACGGGTAAATTACTTGCGGGTAAAAAAGTTGAGTTTGTTTCTCATGAAGGTGAAACTCAAGTTTTAGAGCCAAAATATGTGATCCTTGCATCTGGTTCTGTGCCTGTAAATATTCCTGTAGCTCCTGTTGATCAAGACATTATTGTTGATTCAACGGGCGCTTTAGAATTCCAAGAAGTTCCTAAGCGTTTAGGTGTTATTGGTGCTGGCGTAATTGGTTTAGAACTTGGTTCAGTATGGCGTCGTCTAGGTGCTGAAGTTGTTGTATTTGAAGCAATGGATGCATTCTTACCAATGGCTGATAAAGCATTGGCTAAAGAATACCAAAAAGTATTAACTAAACAAGGTCTTGATATTCGTGTTGGCGCTAAAGTCGCTGGCACTGAAGTAAATGGCCGTGAAGTTACAGTTAAATACACGCAAGGTGGCGAAGATAAGACTCAAACTTTCGATAAATTAATCGTTTGTGTTGGTCGTCGTGCTTATGCAGAAGGTTTATTAGCTGAAGACTCTGGCATTAAACTCACTGAACGTGGTTTGGTTGAAGTGAACGATTGGTGTGCAACTTCTGTGGAAGGTGTATATGCAATTGGTGACTTGGTACGTGGTCCAATGCTTGCACATAAAGCAATGGAAGAAGGCGTCATGGCTGTTGAACGTATTCATGGTCATGCTGCACAAGTGAACTATGACACTATCATTTCTGTCATCTATACACACCCTGAAGCGGCATGGGTAGGTTTAACAGAAGAGCAAGCGAAAGAAAAAGGCCATGAAGTTAAAACGGGTCAATTTGGTTTCGCGGCAAATGGTCGTGCAATGGCTGCGGGTGAAAATGCAGGTTTTGTGAAGTTTGTTGCTGATGCAAAAACTGACCGCTTATTGGGTATGCACGTGATTGGACCTGCTGCGTCTGATATCGTGCATCAAGGTATGATCGCACTTGAGTTTGTATCTTCTGTTGAAGATCTACAGTTGATGACTTTTGGTCACCCAACATTCTCTGAAGTTGTACATGAAGCTGCACTTGCTGTTGATGGTCGTGCAATTCATGCGATTCAGCGTAAGCGTAA
Source organism: Acinetobacter sp. ME22 (assembly GCF_022012315.1). Taxonomy (NCBI): domain Bacteria; kingdom Pseudomonadati; phylum Pseudomonadota; class Gammaproteobacteria; order Moraxellales; family Moraxellaceae; genus Acinetobacter; species Acinetobacter sp. ME22. The sequence goes on along the minus strand of NZ_JAKLTL010000003.1, from coordinate 149,851 downwards.
ATAATTAGATTAGTTAAATAATTTAATTGAAAAAGAGCGATCATTTTGGTCGCTCTTTTTATTTTAAGATATTGATAAATAAATATTAATGCTTAAGAAACTGTGTTTTTATTTATATAAAAAATACCAAATTTTGTAATATTTTTGAGAATTATGTTTAATTTGTAGTAATGAGTTGAGTTTCAAGCAAATTTCTAATACAACTACAATTAGACTTCAGCATGATGCTGTCGTAGCTCGCTCTTAAAATAAGTGGATGTAATAAGTATAAAGGTACGAGAATGAATTTACACGAATATCAGGCAAAAGCTCTACTCAAGCGTTATGGTTTACCCGTTCAAGAAGGTATTCTCGCTACAACTCCCGATGAAGCCATCGCTGCTTATAAAAAATTGGCTGGTAAATTTGCAGTCATGAAAGCTCAAGTCCATGCAGGTGGGCGTGGTAAGGCGGGTGGTGTAAAAGTTGTAAAATCCAAAGATGAAGCTGCTGAATATGCGGGTGAGATTTTAGGCACGAGGCTAGTGACCTATCAAACGGATGCCTTGGGTCAACCTGTAAATAGTGTTTTGGTGTGCGAGGATGTTTATCCTGTACAGCGTGAATTGTATTTAGGGGCAGTTGTTGATCGTTCATCACGTCGCGTGACGTTTATGGCATCGACCGAAGGCGGTGTTGAAATTGAAAAAGTTGCAGAAGAAACACCTGAAAAGATCATTAAAATTAGTATTGACCCTCTAGTCGGTTTGTTACCATTTCAAGCACGCCAAGTGGGGTATGCATTACAACTTACAGAAGAGCAAATTTCGAGTTTCACAAAATTGATGCAGGGTGCTTATCGCGCATTTACTGAAAATGATTTTGCATTGTTTGAAATTAACCCATTGTCCATTCGTGAAAATGGTGAGATTTTATGTGTTGATGCCAAGATTGGCATTGATTCTAATGCGCTTTATCGTATTCCTGAAGTTGCAAATTTACGTGACAAAACGCAAGAAAATGAGCGTGAACTCAAAGCTTCTGAACATGATCTTAACTATGTTGCCCTCGAAGGGAATATTGGTTGTATGGTCAATGGTGCAGGTTTAGCTATGGCGACCATGGATATTATTCAGCTTTATGGGGGAAAACCCGCGAATTTCCTCGATGTGGGTGGTGGTGCAACCAAAGAACGTGTGATTGAAGCGTTTAAAATTATTTTAGCAGATCATTCTGTTGAAGCAGTTCTAATCAATATTTTTGGTGGAATTGTACGTTGTGACATGATCGCAGAAGCCATTATTGCAGCTGTACAGGAAGTGGCGGTACAAATCCCTGTTGTGGTTCGCTTGGAAGGTAATAATGCTGAGTTAGGTGCAAAAATTCTGGATGAATCTGGATTGACACTTATTTCTGCAAATGGCTTGGCTGATGCAGCACAAAAAGTCGTTGCAGCATTACAACAAAACGAAAATGAATAAGGGATTGTCAGCATGAGCGTATTAATCAATAAGGATACAAAAGTTTTAGTACAGGGTTTTACAGGGAAAAATGGCACATTCCATTCTGTGCAAGCACTAGATTATGGAACGAAAGTGGTAGGTGGTGTAACGCCGGGCAAGGGTGGGCAAACACATATTGATTTACCTGTATTTAATACTATGCTAGATGCGGTACGTGAAACACAGGCAGATGCCTCTGTGATTTATGTCCCTGCACCTTATGTTTTGGATTCGATTGTTGAAGCGATTGATGCAGGAATTGAGTTGGTCGTGGTCATTACGGAAGGTGTTCCAACTCTAGATATGTTAAAGGCCAAGCGCTATTTGGAAACCTGTGGTCAGAATACCCGTCTGATTGGGCCAAACTGTCCAGGTATTATTACCCCTGACCAATGTAAAATTGGGATTATGCCAGGTCATATTCATCAAGCTGGGCGGATTGGCATTATCTCACGCTCAGGTACTTTGACTTATGAAGCAGTGTCTCAAACCACAAAATTAGGACTTGGGCAGTCGACTTGTATTGGAATTGGAGGAGATCCGATTCCAGGTATGAATCAAATTGATGCCTTAAAACTTTTCCAAGATGATCCAGATACCGATGCGATTATTATGATTGGTGAAATTGGTGGAACGGCTGAGGAAGAAGCTGCTGAATATATCCAGTCCAATGTGACTAAACCTGTTGTTGGTTATATTGCAGGAGTAACAGCACCAAAAGGTAAACGTATGGGGCATGCAGGTGCGATTATTTCTGGTGGTAAAGGGACTGCGGAAGAGAAATTTATGGCATTTGAGCGCGCAGGTATGGCTTATACACGTAGTCCTGCAGAAATTGGCGCGACCATGTTGGAAGTATTAAAACAGAGAAAATTGGTTTAAGTTGTCATTTCTCTAAAGTTTAAAAATCAAGTTTTCATGAGCGTGGGAACTTGATTTTTTTTTGAGGATTTTTAGGCAAAAAAATACGCAATGGTTGGGGTGACCACTGCGTAGAACAACGAAAAACTGCATACAGTTCCGTAAAATGGAGAAATGTCATTTAGTTGTAACAACTAAACGCTATAGAGCCAGTATAGTAAAAAGCAGACTAAAATAATAGGCTTTAAGCTCAATTAAGTGTTAAATAACGTAAAAAAATGACACTTTTTGTTGCAAGATTTCAGTATCGTGACCCAAAATGGTCACTTTTGGTTATTTGTAGCAAGAATAATGCTTAGAAACGGAACATTCCAAGCCCATCTTTGACTTCATCTAAAGTGCTTTGGGTAATCACTTGACACTTTTGAGTACCTGCTTTCAAAACATCCATAATATAGTCAGGATCTTTAGATAACTCGTTACGGCGTTCACGAATTGGAGCGATTAAATCTTTTAGAATACCTTCAAGACGTTTTTTCACCGTACCATCACCCAAACCACCACGACGATAGTGTGCTTTCAAGTCTTCTAGCTCTTCTTTATTTGGATCAAATGCATCTAAATAAGTAAATACGACATTGCCTTCGACTTGACCTGGATCTTCAATCCGAAGATGATTTGGGTCTGTGTACATGGCATTGACTGCTTTTTTAATGTCTTTGTCTGTCGCATTTAACACAATGGTGTTACCCAAAGATTTTGACATTTTGGCTTTACCATCGAAGCCCGGTAAACGACCAACACTTGAGAGTAAAGCTTTGCATTCTGGAAGCAAATCACGGCCAATCTGGCGGTTTACACGACGAACAATCTCATTAGTCTGCTCGATCATTGGAATTTGATCTTCACCCACAGGGACAACTGTCGCTTTAAATGCAGTAATGTCCGCAGCTTGAGCCACTGGGTAGCATAAGAAACCTGCTGGAATATCACGCTCAAAACCACGCATTTGAATTTCAGATTTGATGGTTGGGTTACGTTCTAAACGTGCCACAGTCACAAAGTTCAAATACAGCATGGTCAGTTCATTTAAAGCAGATAAATGAGACTGAACACAAATCGTTGTTTTAGTCGGGTCGATACCGACTGCTAGATAATCTGTCGCAACTTCAATGACATTGCGACGAACTTTTTCAAAGTTATCGGCATTGTCCGTCAATGCTTGTGCATCGGCTAATAAAATGTGTTGATGATGCGTGTCTTGTAAACCAACACGTGAACGAAGTGAACCAACAAAGTGACCTAAATGGAGCTGTCCAGTTGGGCGGTCACCTGTCAAAATAATTGGGCGTTGATCTGCTGTTGTCATGGGATATCCTAAACGCTGTGCTTTGATCGTTTTTCAAAAATGCAGTTATTGTAAGGCATAAGCGAAGTGATGTCTTATGCCAAAGTCAGGCAATTCTTGAAGATTGTTAGATTTGTGCCATAAAAACACTTTACAATGCTAGAAAATATTGATTGGAACTTGATATGGCAGGTAGCCTATTACTCTTATTAGATGATATTGCAACTTTATTAGATGATGTTGCCTTAATGAGTAAGACCGCAGCACAAAAAACAGCGGGCGTTTTAGGGGATGATCTTGCACTGAATGCACAACAAGTTGTAGGGGTAAAAGCAGAGCGTGAGCTACCCGTTGTTTGGGCGGTGGCCAAGGGCTCTTTGCTCAATAAATGTATTTTAGTGCCTGTTGCACTGCTGATTAGTGTCTTCGCGGCGTGGTTAATTAACCCATTACTGGTGATTGGCGGATTATTTCTATGTTATGAAGGCGTAGAAAAAGTTTTACATACGTTACAGACCAAAAAACATACCGATGTCAGTGAAATTCCTGAGCTTCCACGAGATATGGTGGCTTATGAAAAAGATAAGATTAAAGGCGCAATACGTACTGATTTTATTCTCTCTGCTGAAATTGTGGTGATTACCTTAGGCACAGTTGCAGCCACAACTTTGCTGAATAAAGTGATTGTCATGAGTGCAATTGCGTTAACTATGACAATTGGTGTTTATGGCTTAGTGGCTTTTATTGTCAAAATTGATGACATAGGACTGTATTTAACACAACAAGGTCAGGCATGGAAAACTCGCTTTGGGAATATTCTCTTGGCTTTTGCACCACAATTGATGAAAACACTTTCAGTAGTGGGCACCATTGCCATGTTTTTGGTGGGTGGTGGCATTATCAGTCATGCGGTTCCTTTTGCCCATCATTTAACTGAACATGCTACTCATCAAGTTGAGGAAATTCCAACAGTTGGACAAATTATAGGGAGTGTTACCCCAATGCTGCTCAATTTAGGTCTAGGTATTTTAGCAGGTGCAATTGTCTTGGTAGCGGTCATGGTATTGAGCAAAATTTTTCGTCGTGCAAATTAAAAATAAGGTGTTGCTATGGAATGGAAAGGACGTCGAGAAAGTGACAATGTAGAAGACCGCCGTGGTGGCGGTGCAGTAAAAACGGGTGGTATCAGTATACTAGGCTTAGTAGTTGCATTTGTGGCATGGAAATTCTTTGGTGCAGATCCGCAGCAGGCGTATCAGGTCACCAAGCAACTGACCACACAGCAGCAGTCTGCATCTTCTCAAGCCATCCAAAATCCAACAGCCGAGCAACAAGAAGCAAAACAATTTGTATCCACCGTTCTTGCGGATACAGAAGATACATGGAAAATCATTTTCAAGCAGCAAGGTCTACAATATACCCCTGCTAAATTGATGCTTTATCGTCAGTCTACACCAACAGCTTGTGGGACTGGGCAATCTGCGATGGGGCCTTTTTATTGCCCTTCAGATCGGAGCATTTATCTAGATACAGATTTCTTTGTGGAAATGCGTCAACAGTTGGGGATTTCTGGTGAGAAAAACAGTACCCAGCTCTCGCGGCAGGATCAAGCAGGAGATTTTGCGATGGCTTATGTGATTGCACATGAGGTTGGGCATCATGTTCAAAACCTGTTGGGGATTTCTGAAAAAGTCTATGCACAGCGTCAGCAAATGAGCCAAAAACAGTCAAATCAGCTTTCAGTTAAACAGGAGTTACAAGCGGACTGTTTTGCGGGTATCTGGGCAAAATATAACAATCAGCGAACACACTTCTTGCAACAAGGCGATGTTGAAGAAGCGATTGATGCTGCTGAAAAAATTGGGGATGACTATTTACAAAAGCGTAGCCAAGGACAAATTGTTCCTGACAGTTTCACGCATGGAACAAGTCAGCAACGGATTAAATGGTTTCAGCAGGGCTTACATGCACAGGATTTATCAGCCTGTGACACATTTCAACATACCTTATAAGAGGTAATCCCTTATGCGTTGGCTTACTTTGCTGTTCATCTGTTTTGGTTTTTTGGGTTCATCTGAGATCATGGCACAACAGCCAGTTGAACGGCATTTACAGATACAAGGGGTAGATCGGCAATACTTTGTCTTTGATGCACATCAACAGAAACAAGCACCTTTAGTACTGGTTTTACATGGTGGTGGTGGTAATGGTTTACGAATGCTCAAGCGTTGGCAAAGCGTAGCACAGCGTGAGGGATTAATTATTGTTGCGCCTAATGCTGAAAAAAACACATGGAATGCAGTAGGATGCTGTGGACAAGGTCAGCAGCAACAAAATGCAGATGCTGCTTTTATTCGGCAGGTACTAAAAAGTACACAACAGAATTATTCTATTGATCCCTATCATATTTATATTGTTGGGTTTTCAAATGGGGGAATGCTGACCTATCAATTGATTGCGCAAAATCGAACGCCATTTGCTGCTGCTGCCGTTGTTTCTGCGGCGATGTTTGCAGGGCAGCCACAGCCTCAGGCTGCTATGCCTTTATTGGTGATTCATGGCGTGCAAGATCAAGTAGTACCGATAGATGGTGGCATGAGTCAGATGAGATTTGTTGCTCGTACGCAAGCCCAGCCATTTTTGTCTTTAAATCAAACTCTGAATATTTGGAAAAAAACAAATCATTGTCAAAACAAAAACTTGATATCAACTTCTAACACTTTAAGCATATGGCAATACACTGTATGTCAAGCCGACTTACAGGTAAATATACTAAAATTGACAGGGCATACATGGTTAGAAGCAGAGCAAGCCAATGAGTTTGATACAACACAAACGATTTGGAATTTCTTAAAGCAACATCATCGCTGATGAGACTTTTGATTGATGAAGCTTGTTTGAGCTTTATGAAATGTTTATTTCGTGAATGACTCAAAACACCGTAAGAATTTTCATTTTATGTAAATAATTTGTTACATTTTTCCCCAGTAAAGCCTAAAAATCTGTAAAATGATTCAGACGGCTTTTTTTTCGTCGCAGAGTCTATTTATGTAAAACAAGATGAGTTTAATGATGTAGGGTGCTTATGGGTAGTTATTTTATTTTACAGGTTTTTACGGTTATTTTTGCCCTCTCTATTGCCACTACAATTTTCAATAAGCGTGTTTTAGGTTTTCCACAAGCCATTGGTGTGCCTATTGTTTCGGCAATTTTTGTCTTTATTCTTCAGTGGGGCGCTAGCCTGCTGAGTGGAAATGCTTTTGTCAGTATTAATATTCAGAGTATTCAAAATGCGGTTCGTCATATTGATTTTTATGACTTTTTAATTAATGGTGTGATTTGCTTTATTTTAACCTCGTCAGCCCTTAAATTTAAAATTTCTGATTTGCGTAACCATTGGAAACCTATCAGTATTTTGGCAAGTATTTCACTGGTGCTGTGTGCTGTCTTTTTTGGGGGAATGCTCTTTGGGTTTCAGTTGTTAATTGGGCACGCTGTACCGATTGCGATTTTATTGCTTTTAGGTTCAGCATTAGGTGCAACTGACCCGATTGGAATTAAAGGTGTGCTGAGTTCAGTTCGTGCGCCACATCATTTAATCGTTAAGCTTGAAGGCGAATCGCTGTTTAATGATGCCATGTGTATTGCCGTATTCATGACGTTACTGAATGTCATTCAAGGTAAAAACTTTACCCTGATTGGGACACTGGAAACCTTATTCTATGAAATTATGGTGGCGGTACTGATTGGTTGGGCATTTGGGCAAGGTATTCTGCGTTTACTTCGCGGGAAGCATGAGCCAGAATCTTTGATTTTAACCACAGCATTATTGGCATGTGGTTCATACTTGGTGGCATTGTTTGCTCATGCGTCTGCTCCAATTGCTTGCGTGATTGGTGGTTTGATTGTGGGGAACCGTTGGCAAGAGATTTTATCAGATACTGCAACCCGCGAAATTAACCACTTTTGGCATACTGTTGAAGGAATTATTAACTCCTTTCTGTTTACCTTGATTGGTTTGGAATTATTCATTTTAGATTTGAATGCCAGTATGATTTTTGGCGGAATTGTGGCATTTATTGTGCTACATATTTCAAGATTTGCAGCGAATTTTCTCTCTTTTGCCTGTTTCCCAAGTTTTAGAAGAAAGAGTTATAACGGTAGTCTTGCTATTTTAAGCTGGGGCGGTGTGCGAGGTGGACTGTCACTTGCTTTGATCTTGGCTGTTGCCAACCATCCTGCTTTAAATCAATACAGTAGTATTTTAATTGGCTATACGTTTATTGCGGTTTTATTGTCAGGTGTAGTCTGTGGTTTGGGATTGCCTGCGGTGATGAATGCTTTCTACTACAACCCGCATGAGGAAACAGAAGGTTTTAAAGGTTGGTATCAGCGGATGTGCCATAAAATGAATCGTAAAGGGATTAAGTATATTGTGGGGGAGGATGCTAATGGGAATGAAACCATTACGGTCTATAATCCAGAGCAAATTACCGATGTAAAAACAGAGGATGGTGTGGCTGCTTTACATGATCCAAGTAAAATGACTGAACGCAATCAGTTAGAAAATCCACATAATTTCTAAGTTTTAACGAGATCAAGGAGATGAAAAATCATCTCTTTGATCAAGATAAGCTTTAATTTCAGCAACAGCATGACGTGCAGTGCGGTTTACCCCAATTAATGTGCCTGATGCAGTGCCCGTCCAGTCGCCATAACCCACAAGCCATAAATTTGGCTGTTTGATTGAACGTGATTCTTGAGTAAGAACACGCTGATTTTCTTCAATAATATTTAATGCTTTTAAGTGAGATAGCGCAGGGCGAAAACCTGTACACCAGATCACGCGATCAATCTCTTGCATTTCGCCATTTTCCCAAACCACATGGTGTTCTGTAAAGTGAGAAAACGCAGGATGGCTGACTAAAACGCCTCGGGTTCGAGCATCTTTGACAGAATCAACCATGACAATATCGCCAAAGCCACCAAGTGGCTGTTCAATACTACGCCCTTCCTGTTGTGCCTTTAGACGTTCCGTTGCTCTCAGAAATAGCACTCGTCCATCGACATCATCGGCTAAAAACTGTGGTGGAGTCTGTGTAACCCATATCGTTGTAGCCACCTGAGAAATTTCAGCAACAAGCTGTGCAGCTGAATTACCACCGCCCACAATTAACACACGCTGTCCCTGTAATGCCTCAGGATTTTGATAGTGTGCAGAGTGTAAACTCATACCTTTGAAATTTTCAAAACCTGAATAATAGGGGATATAGGGATGACTCCATGTGCCTGTAGCACTAATCACAGCTTTAGCTTGCCAATTTTGTTCTGCACTTTGCACCAATAAATCATTGTCTAGGGGCGTGACAGTTTTAACATCAATCGGGCGCAAAATAGGCAGTTGATAGCGTATTTCATAGTTGCTTAAGTAATTGATGACTTCAGCTTTAGTTGGATAAGCATGTTGAGTGGGCGGCATTAACCAACCTGAAATTGAGCTCCAACTGGCAGGTGAAAATAACTGTAAAGAATCCCATGCATGTTGCCACGCACCACCTGCATGCTGTTCTCGATCAAGAATGACATAAGAGAGATTTGTACGTCTTAAAAAATAGGCACAAGCCAAAGCTGCCTGCCCACCACCAATAATACAAACATCTACAGTGTGTGTTGTTTTCATGTTAGAAATCCTGTACTAAAGGGCTGGCAATACCAAGTCGATGCCGCTTATTCTAGTATTTTTCCTATGATCAGACTGCTATATTTCAAATGCAAATAGAACTTTATTGCCAAATTTTAGAAGTCGTTGCACAAATTCCAGATGGAAAAGTTGCAACTTATGGGCAAGTTGCCAAGATGGCAGGTCTGCCTCGCCATGCACGTTTGGTGGGTAAGGTTTTACAGAACTTAGAGTCAGGAAGTCAGATTCCTTGGCATCGGGTGATCAATGCACAAGGGAAAATTAGCCTCAGCCAACTCGATGCAAAAGGTAATAATATTCAGGCACTCAAGTTGCAACAAGAAGGGATTATGGTGATTGCAGGTCGCGTTAAATTAAGCCAATATCAATGGCAAATTTAAGTGTGAAAACTAATCATTGAAAGACTTTCAAGCTTGAAACAGCTATGGTAAAACAGAATAAAGAAAGGAGAATAATGATAACTATGGCTGAACTAAATCATGAAGTTGTTGCTTTATTTCAGCAACATTTACTTCCATTATCAAATACACTCACGGAAATGCTGAACGAGCATTATAGTCACCAAACTGAACGTCGTGGTTGTGGTTATACCCAATCAACCCGATTACTGGCTGAGTTTATTAATCAGCCCCGAAATACTGAAGACAACAAAGATCATCGTATTTTTGATGATTACAAAATCAATCAGCTTAAAAGCAAATTCCCGATGCTGAAACAGTATGGTTTAGCGTTAGAAGATTGGCGAAATTTGGATATTTCATCTCAAGTCATCCATTTTTTAAAAGAACATCAAAATACTAGTGACCCAATCATTGATCAATTACGGCAGGAAGTTAAGTTCCAGCACGATTTACGCCATATCAGTGAGCAAGCAAAATTAGAAGAAAGTCATCTGATTTGTCAGTTGATTGCAGATATCATTTTACCGATTGAGAACTTGACTGATCAATATGTTGAATTGGTGAATTCCCAAGCTAAGCCGAAGGTCGGCTCTTGTCCTATGGCTGAAGATTTTTTCTTGCAGATTGCACATCATCGTATTTTAAGGCAAGGCTCAATTAATATTTTTGTGGATCATCAGCAGCGCCCGATTTTGCTTGAAAAAATGAATATGGGCGATAATCATTCCTGTATCAGTCTTGTTCCTGTGCTCATTAATGGTGTGCGTTTACCTGCGGGGAGTTTATTTTCACTCAATTATGATTTGGAACAGATCGCAGATAAACGCCCAAATAAACAAGTTCGGGGTTATATCATTCCTGTTGAAGCAGTTACATTTTGGTTCTTACGTATCACTACTTTGGCGATTAGCCCTGAAAACCGTCCAAGAGCTTTTACGACCCATTTTAAACAACAGGTTGATAATCATTTATTTAGTCCAGAAACCACCAAGCTATCCCAATTGGTTGATATTGCAAACGAGCAAATTTAGATGAAATCCAATGTGATCCATGTGTGTTATTCGCCACGTTATTATGCACATACTCACACCAACAGCATGGAAAAACTAGCTGCGGTGGCAGAGGTGCTTGCACAGAAAAGTTATATTGAACTGGTGGAGCCAGAGCTGATTGATGTTCAGTTATTAAAAAAATTGCATGATCCACATTATGTTGATGCTTTTGTGCAAGGGGAAAAACCGCTTGCCAGTGCTCAAGGCTTTAAACAGTGGAATGAACAATTGCGTGACGCGGTACTGAGTGTACAAGGTGGACAACTAAAGGCAGCTGAACTGGCATTTCAATATGGAATTTCTGCCAATATTGCACAAGGTTTTCATCATGCCGTTTATGAACGTGGCTTGGCGTATTGTACCTTTAATGGCTTAGCCTTGGTGGCGCAGCACTTTCCGCATAAGAAAATCTTTATACTTGATTGTGATCAGCATGGTGGAAATGGTACGGCAGAGTTTACTTTAAGACTACATAATTTATTTAATTATAGTATTTTTGCCATTCCTTTTGGTTGTGCTTATCACGAACGTAGCTTAACCCATCATATTGATAAACAAGAAGGTTCATTTGAGCAGTATGCCAAAGCGATTCAGCAAGGTTTTAACAATGCGATTGCTTGGGGAGCAGATCTGATTATTTATCAGGCGGGGATGGATTGCCATCAACATGATCGCTTTGGTTCGGCTTGGTTTACCACTGAATTGCTTAAACAGAGAGATCATTTGGTTTTTTCTTTAGCAAAAAAAAATAACCTTCCTTTGATGTTTGTCTTGGCAGGAGGATATCAGCCTTTGGTTGATCTAGTCCCATTACATGTGAATACATTTGAGGCGGCACATGAAGTGTATGCTGAAGTTGAAGCAGCGAGCTAAAAAAAGGAAGTACATTGTACTTCCTTAATTTTTTATAGATATTCTACATTTACGATTTCGTATTCAACTTCACCTTGTGGCGTGACGATTTTGACTTCATCGCCTTCATTCTTACCTAAAAGACCACGTGCAATGGGTGAATTGACCGAAATTTTGTTGATTTTAAAATCTGCTTCGTCATCACCTACAATTTTATAGGTTTTGCGTTCTTCAGTATCAAGGTTTTCAATGGTTACTGTTACCCCAAATACAACGCGACCATTCTGTTCAAGATCATTGACATCAATCACTTGGCATGCACCAAGTTTGCCTTCGATATCCTGAATACGACCTTCACAGAAACCTTGCTGTTCACGAGCAGCATGATATTCAGCATTCTCTTTTAAGTCACCATGTTCACGTGCTTCAGCAATGGCTTGAATAATACGTGGACGCTCAACAGTTTTTAATTGCTGTAATTCTTTCTCTAAAGCTGCTTTGCCCTCAGGCGTCATTGGATAACGTTGCATTTTAGTCCCTCGAAATGAAATGGGATTATATCGTTTAAAAAAAAGAAAAATCCCGCCACCGATAAGGTGACGGGACTTATCAGATCAGGAATTAGTTTTGCAAGTCTTGCAAGCGATATACATCCATTGGTAATTGAATCGCAAAGGCTTGGCAAACTGCTTCAGCACCATTAATAGTGGTGGTGTAATACACTTTACCTTGTAGCGCAGCACGACGAATCATGGCTGAGTCATATTGAGCACGTTTGCCCTCAGTGGTATTGACAATAAGGTGTATTTCGCCATTTTTCAAGCGGTCTACAATGTGTGGACGGCCTTCGGTGACTTTATTCACGCGTTCGCATTCAAGACCAGCATCGCTCAGTACTTTGTGAGTACCAGAGGTTGCAACCAGTTTGAAACCGTATTCAGCAAGGCGTTTTGCAATATCAACCACGTGTTCTTTGTCTGAATCACGAACAGACAAGAAAGCATGTTTAACTTCGCCTTCAGTTGGTAAGCCTGGTAAGCGCTCATTTGAGCCTAAAACAGCTTTATAGAATGCTTCACCAAAAGATTTACCAACGCCCATTACTTCGCCTGTAGATTTCATCTCAGGTCCAAGCATTGGATCAACACCAGGGAATTTAGCAAATGGGAATACTGCTTCTTTGACAGCAAAGTGAGTCGGAATAATCTCTTTGGTGAAACCTTGAGATTCTAAAGACTGACCAGCCATACAACGAGCAGCTACTTTCGCTAGAGATTCACCGATACACTTCGATACGAATGGAACAGTACGTGATGCACGTGGGTTCACTTCAAGAATGTAAATGTCGTTGCCTTTAACCGCAAACTGTACGTTCATCAAACCGATCACGCCAAGCTCTTTCGCCATAGCTACAGTTTGACGGCGCATTTCGTCTTGGATTTCTTGAGAAAGTGAGTATGGAGGAATCGAACATGCAGAGTCACCAGAGTGAATACCCGCTTGTTCGATGTGCTGCATGATCCCGCCAATCACCACATCTTTACCGTCAGATACGCAGTCAACGTCAACTTCGATGGCTGAATCCAAGAAATGGTCAAGAAGTACAGGCGCTTCGTTAGAGGCTTGAACCGCTTCACGAAGGTAGCGTTTTAACTCATCTTCGTTATATACGATTTCCATTGCACGACCACCCAATACATAAGATGGACGAACAACGAGCGGATAACCCACTTTCGCAGCTTCAGAAATACCTTCTTCAGCAGATTTTACGATGCTGTTGTTTGGCTGACGTAATTGCAGGCGTTGAATCATTTGCTGGAAACGTTCACGGTCTTCTGCACGGTCAATCGCATCTGGAGATGTACCAATAATTGGTGCACCTGCTTCTTCTAAAGCACGAGCCAATTTAAGCGGCGTTTGACCACCATACTGTACGATAATGCCTTTTGGCTTTTCAGTACGTACGATTTCAAGGACATCTTCCAAAGTAATTGGTTCGAAGTACAAACGATCTGAAGTGTCATAGTCGGTAGAAACAGTTTCAGGGTTACAGTTTACCATGATTGTTTCATAACCGTCATCACGCATTGCAAGCGCAGCGTGTACACAGCAGTAGTCAAATTCGATACCTTGGCCGATACGGTTTGGACCACCGCCGATCACCATGATCTTGTCTTTCGCTGAAGGATTTGCTTCACATTCTTCATCGTAAGTTGAGTACATGTAGGCAGTGCCAGATTCGAATTCTGCTGCACAAGTATCAACACGTTTGTAAACTGGGTAAACGCCCAAGTTCCAACGGTGCTTACGGAATTGTTTTTGTGAAATACCCATCAAGTTCGCAATGCGAAGGTCAGATAAACCTTTACGTTTGAATGAACGGATATTGTCAGCAGTCAAGTCGCCAAAGCCTAAAGCTTTTACTTGAGCTTCAGTTTTGATGATGTCTTCGATTTGAATCAAGAACCAACGGTCAATCTTAGTCGCTTCAAACACGTCATCAAGGCTAAAGCCGTGACGGAAGGCATCAGCAACATACCAAATACGCTCAGGACCTGGAACTTTAAGTTCTTTTAAGATCTTATCTTTCGCGCCTTCAGTACCTACAGCGATTTGTTCGTCAAAACCACAAACGCCAACTTCAAGACCACGAAGCGCTTTTTGTACTGATTCTTGGAAGTTACGGCCAATCGCCATGACTTCACCCACAGATTTCATCTGTGTGGTCAATACAGGTTCAGCTTGAGGGAATTTCTCAAAGTTGAAACGTGGAATTTTGGTCACAACATAGTCGATTGCGGGTTCGAATGACGCAGGTGTTACACCGCCAGTGATGTCATTTTTAAGTTCATCAAGGGTATAACCAACAGCCAATTTCGCCGCGATTTTTGCAATCGGGAAACCCGTTGCTTTAGATGCAAGTGCAGATGAACGAGAAACACGAGGGTTCATCTCGATTACAACCATACGACCATCTTTCGGGTTAATACCGAACTGAACGTTTGAACCACCCGTTTCAACACCGATCTCACGAAGAACAGCAATCGATGCATTACGCATGATTTGATATTCTTTATCAGTCAATGTTTGCGCAGGGGCAACAGTGATTGAGTCACCTGTATGTACGCCCATTGGGTCAAAGTTTTCAATCGCACAAACAATGATACAGTTGTCGTTTTTGTCACGAACAACTTCCATTTCGTACTCTTTCCAACCAATTAGAGATTCATCGATCAATAATTGTTTGGTTGGAGAAAGGTCGAAACCGCGTTCACAAATTTCGATGAATTCTTCTTTGTTATACGCAATACCACCGCCTGAACCACCCATCGTGAAGGATGGACGAATGATTACAGGGAAACCGAAACGTGCTTGAATTTCTAAAGCATGTTCCATGCTTTCTGCAACGTCAGCGCGAGGACATTCAAGTCCGATTTTACGCATGGCGATGTCAAACAGTTTACGGTCTTCAGCTTTTTCAATCGCGTCTTTGGTCGCACCGATCAATTCAACATTGTATTTTTCTAAAATACCGTGTTCATCAAGCGCAAGCGCACAGTTCAATGCTGTTTGACCACCCATTGTAGGAAGAACGGCATCTGGGCGCTCTTTCTCAATGATTTGTGCAACAGTTTGCCAAGTGATTGGCTCGATGTAAGTTGCATCCGCCATTGAAGGGTCGGTCATAATGGTCGCTGGGTTAGAGTTCACCAAAATAACGCGGTAGCCTTCTTCACGAAGTGCTTTACAGGCTTGTGCACCAGAGTAGTCAAACTCACAGGCTTGACCAATCACAATAGGACCAGCACCAATAATTAAGATGCTTTTAATATCCGTACGTTTAGGCATTATTCGCTCCTTAATTACTTCTTAGCGGCTTCAATAAGTTCGATGAAATGATCGAACAGTGGGGCACAGTCATGTGGACCTGGGCTTGCTTCAGGATGACCTTGGAAGCTAAACGCTGGTTTGTCTGTGCGGTGGATACCTTGTAGCGTGCCATCAAACAACGATTTATGTGTTGCTTTTAAGTTCGCTGGAAGAGTATCTGCATCCACTGCGAAACCGTGGTTTTGTGATGTAATCATCACTGTACCTGTTTCAAGGTTTTGTACAGGATGGTTTGCACCGTGGTGACCATGGCTCATTTTGATGGTTTTTGCACCAGAAGCGAGAGCAAGGATTTGATGACCTAAACAAATACCAAATACAGGTAAAGTTGTAGTTTCAACGATAGTTTTTACAGCTTCAATTGCGTAGTCACATGCCGCTGGGTCACCAGGACCGTTCGACAAAAATACGCCATCAGGATTTAATGCGAGAACTTTCTCAGCAGGAGTCTGCGCAGGTACAACAGTCAACTTACAACCGCGGTCTGCGAGCATACGTAAGATGTTGGTTTTGACACCGTAGTCATATGCAACGACATGATATTTAAATTCAGGTTGTGCAAAGCCTTGACCTAAAGCCCATGAACCTTCAGTCCATTCAAAGCCTTCAGGATCGCAACATTCTTTAGCAAGGTCTAAACCATTGAGACCGCCAAATTCACGTGCTTTTTCTAAAGCTTGCTCTTCAGTGATGTTTTCACCAGCAAGGATACAGCCGTTTTGTGCACCTTTTTCACGTAAAATACGTGTCAATTTACGGGTATCAATGTCAGCAATTGCAACAACATTATGCTGTGCAAGATATTCACCTAAAGATTGTTCTGCACGGAAATTACTGTGAAGTAATGGAAGATCGCGGATGATTAAACCGTTCGCCCATACTTTATGGATACGACCTGATTCAGAATCTTCTGCGTTACAACCTGTATTTCCGATATGCGGATAAGTTAATGTCACAAGTTGTTGTGCATAACTTGGGTCAGTAAGAATTTCTTGATAGCCAGTCATGGCAGTATTAAAAACGACTTCACCAGTCGTACATCCCGTAGCGCCGATAGAGGTACCTTTAAAGATAGTTCCATCTGCGAGGGCTAAAATGGCGGGGGTGCTCAAACCAAAGCTCCTGAATTTTAAGCTGTAAAAAAGCGAGTAGACATAAAAAAGATGGCTGCCTAAAAACATGCCCTCCTTTGGTCTGCTCGCTTGTAACTTAAAAACGTATTGTACGCATATAGGCAAAGAAAGTCCACGTTATTTATAAATAATCAATCAGACAAAAGCACTGTGCTCAGGATTTGTAGTGAACTGCAAAAAAGCAATGTCATTATGTGAGAATTCGTTAATTGTCCGACAATTTTATGTTTAAAAAAACATCGCTTTGGTAGATTGGGTAACAGCAATACTGCAATTGATTTTGTATAAATAAGGAGCGCACTCATGGCGACAAAAACGACTCTACAAGAAAAAACAGAACAGCTTGAGCAAGCCGCAACAGAGGTGAAGCCTAAGGTTGAAAAGAAAGTTGAAGCAGCTGAAGCAAAATTTGAAGAGGTGAAAGAAAAGGCTGCGGAACAGGCGACTGAAATTCAATCTGAAGCTAAAGATGCAAGCGCTTCTTTTCAAGAGCAAGTCAAGAAATTAAAAGAAGATTTCTTACTTCATTTTAATGATTTTCGTGACAAATTTACTTTGTCGCAAGATGATTTAATTGAACTCAAAGAAGTTGTCAAAATCGAATTTGCCTCGATTGTTGAAGAATTTTCGAAGATTAGTAAAGAAGTAAAAGAAGACGTTTCTCAATTTTCTGCAAAACACAAAGAACATGTGACAGAAACGCTGCACCGTACCAAAACCAATGCGGTAGAGGCATGGCATAAAGTGAAAGATTCAGAAGACAAAAAGGTGGAAGAAAAGCCAGAGAAAGAAACTGAAGAAGTAAAGTGAGATCACTTTACTTATAAAAAAACGGGCAAATTTGCCCGTTTTTTTATACTTAGAAATGATGAAGCCAGTCACGTTTGTTGTGAAAGTCTGCTTCAGGGCTGCTATGTTGCATTGCATAAAAATGCATGCCTTGAGTTGTATCAAGAACTGCTGTCATTCCCATAAACAGGTCATGCCATTTGAGTCGATGCTGTTGCATAAATTGACTCAAATCGAGTGTTGCATTAAGTCCGTAATGGGTGCGCTGCAAGTTTAACAGTTCAATATCTTGTGCAAGTTGTGGAGGCATACTTTCAGGATAGCGATATTCTTCAAATTGATAAACTTGCCAAGCTTGGGATGGAGATAGGTTTATTTCACGATAAAAATCTTCATGTTTAACCCCAATAAACAGCTCAAAACAGGTCTTTTCCCATAGAAAATCTTGTCGAGGATGTGCTGCACATAGACTTGGCCATTGAATCAATTGTAAAGGGTCACGCAGCCAAAAACCAAGGTTAAGCGTATAAGGTGCTTGGTACTCAATAGCGCCAACCAATGAAATATCATGAAAGCGCTGAAAAGCTTGCAGCTCGTAACTTGCCATACAGGACTCTTAGTTTGCTAAATGCGCGTGACGAACAAGGTTTGATAGTTTTTGATTTTGTTTTGCTGCCTTTTTATAAAGCAAAGCAATTTTACCAATCTTTTGTACAACTTCTGCTTGGGTCGCTTGTGCTAAAGCATCGATAACTTCTGCACGTGCATCACGGTCTTCACCTGCCACTTTAACTTTAATAAGTTCGTGATCTGTTAAAGCGCGAACGGCTTCTTCAATCACGCTATCAGTAAGGCCAGAACCACCCACCATCACGACAGGGTTAAGCGCATGACCAATTTGGCGAAGTCGTTTGCGTTCTTGAATAGATAATGTTGCCATGAAATAAACCTAATTTTTGAAAAGCGCAGTAGTATAGCAAATCACAAGCAGAACCGTATAAAAAACTTAGTTATAATCACATAAATACATATTTTTTGATGATTAATTTTTTGAAAAAGTATGTTAGATTGTTTGTGTCAGTCGCTTGATCAGCATAAATTGAAGATCAGTGTTTTTATTTTGGCTCAATTTAAAAAATCAACAAGTGGTAAATTAACGATAAGTAGCATCAAAAAAACTCATGTGTTTCTGCACAGATGTATACTGCAAGTACAACGTTTTTTTCGTACAATACAAGATTGATGTTTTTAAATATAGATGATTATGGCAACACGCATTACCAACCAAAAACTGTCTAAAAGTAGTCGTGCGTGGATGAGAGAACATTTAGACGATCCCTTTGTGAAAAAAGCACAAAAGGAAGGCTATCGTGCGCGTGCTGCATATAAGCTTCTTGAAATCCAAGACAAATACAAACTGATTAAACCCGGCATGACCGTTGTTGATTTGGGAGCAGCTCCAGGAAGCTGGTCACAAATTGCAGGTCAACTTGTTGGGGGAAAAGGTTTAGTGATCGCTTCTGATATTTTGGAAATGGATGCGCTCCCAGATGTTACTTTTTTACAGGGTGACTTCAGAGAGCAGGAAGTTTTCGAAAAATTGTTAAATATTTTAAATGGGCGTCAGGTTGACGTTGTAATTTCAGATATGGCCCCCAATACATCAGGTAATAGGGCTGTTGATCAACCACGTCAAATCTATTTATGTGAATTGGCACTCGATTTTGCTCAAAAAGTTTTAGGACCTAAAGGGCAATTTGTTGTAAAAGTTTTCCAAGGCACAGGGTTTGATGAGTTTCGTAAACAGGTTGTTGACAGTTTTGATGTATTGAAAACAGCGAAACCAGCAGCGTCTCGCGCACGTTCAAAAGAAGTTTTTCTGATTGGGCAGGGTCGTAAGAAGACATCGCAATAAAGTTGACTTGCCAAGTCGATAAAAATTGTGCATGTTGTACAATTTGAAGTAACTTGAGTGTGACGACTCGCTTGTTTGAGAATAAATCATCCTAGAAATAGGGCATGATTAAATTAGATTGATGATATGGGAATAAAGCTTTGAGCGATCTCTTCAAAAACGCCTTGTTGTGGCTGGTGATACTTGGAGTACTGATATTAATTTTCAGCAATCTCGGTGATCACAAGAAACCGTCAGAAATGAACTATTCAGAGTTTGTTGCTGCGGTAAATGCAGGTCAAATTAAACAAGTCACTATCGATGGCGAAAAAATCACTGGCGAAAAAAAGAATGGTTCAGATTTTGAAAGTATTCGCCCTGCGGTTCAAGACCCTGAACTTATGCCGAGTTTGATCAAAAACAATGTTGTGGTTGAAGGTACTGCACCACAACGTCAAGGTGTTTTGATGCAACTACTCATCGCAAGTTTCCCAGTGCTTTTGATTATTCTGCTATTTATGTTCTTTATGCGTAACATGGGTGGTGGAGCAGGCGGTAAAAACGGACCAATGAGTTTTGGTAAGTCAAAAGCCAAAATGCTTGCTGAAGATCAAATCAAAGTCACATTTGCCGATGTTGCAGGCTGTGATGAAGCGAAACAAGAAGTTGTTGAAATTGTAGATTTCTTGAAAGATCCTGCTAAGTTTAAACGTTTAGGTGCATCTATTCCTAAAGGCGTTTTGATGGTTGGTCCTCCAGGTACAGGTAAAACTTTACTTGCCAAGGCGATTGCGGGTGAAGCAAAAGTCCCTTTCTTCAGTATTTCGGGTTCTGATTTTGTTGAAATGTTTGTAGGTGTTGGTGCTTCGCGTGTTCGTGACATGTTTGAACAAGCCAAACGTCATGCGCCATGTATCATCTTTATTGACGAGATTGATGCAGTAGGTCGCCATCGAGGTTCAGGTACAGGTGGTGGTCATGACGAGCGTGAACAGACTTTGAACCAGATGCTGGTTGAAATGGATGGTTTTGAAGGCAATGAAGGAATTATCGTGATTGCGGCGACAAACCGTGCAGATGTTCTTGATAAAGCATTACTTCGTCCAGGTCGTTTTGACCGTCAGGTGATGGTTGGTTTGCCAGACATTAAAGGTCGCGAACAAATTCTGAATGTGCATTTACGTAAATTGCCATCTGTTACTGGTGTCGATGTAAAAGTTCTTGCGCGTGGTACACCAGGATTCTCGGGTGCTCAATTGGCAAACCTTGTGAATGAAGCAGCTTTATTTGCAGCGCGCCGTAATAAAAATACGGTCGATATGCACGATTTTGAAGATGCTAAAGACAAGATTTATATGGGACCTGAACGTAAATCCATGATCATTCGTGATGAAGAGCGTCGTGCGACAGCTTATCATGAGTCTGGTCATGCAATTGTGGCAGAAGTTCTACCAGGAACTGATCCTGTGCATAAAGTTACGATTATGCCGCGTGGTTGGGCATTAGGTGTCACTTGGCAGTTACCTGAGCAAGATCAAATCAGTAATTACAAGCACAAAATGCTTAATGAAATTTCAATTTTGTTTGGCGGTCGTATTGCTGAAGAGATCTTTATTAACCAGCAGTCTACAGGTGCGTCAAATGACTTTGAACGTGCAACTAAAATTGCACGGGCTATGGTGACCAAATACGGTATGTCTGACAAAATGGGTGTTATGGTCTATGAAGATGATAGCCAGCAATCATTCTTAGGCAGTATTGGTAGCCGTACAATTTCTGAGGCAACACAACAACAAGTTGATACAGAAGTTCGTCGTATTCTTGATGAGCAATATAAAGTTGCATGGGATATTCTTGAAAATAATAAAGAAAAAGCTCATGTGATGGTTAAAGCATTGATGGAATGGGAAACGATTGATCGTGAGCAAGTGCTAGACATTATGGAAGGACGTGAACCACGTCCACCAAAAGTTTACGTTGCAGAAAATCCTGTTTCTGATTTAGAACCGCCAAAAGATGGTCCATCGACGCCTCCGCCATTACCTGCGATGAGCTGATCATTAAAAGAGTCACTTCGGTGGCTCTTTTTTATTTTAAACTAATGAAAATTTTTTAGGATCAGGTTATGCAATACGTTTCTTTGCCACGACGTCAACTCAACTGTGGATCAAAGTTTCTAGATTTATCACAACCACATGTAATGGGAATTTTGAATGTAACTCCTGACTCATTTAGTGATGGTGGTTTGCATAATTCCAAACAACAAGCTGTAGATTATGCCATCCAAATGATCGCTGATGGTGCGACCGTGATTGATATTGGTGGAGAATCTACACGTCCAGGTGCAGCGGAAGTTACGGTTGAAGAAGAGTTGGCACGTGTCATTCCTGTGGTTGAAGCACTATCTGACCAAGATGTGATTTTGTCGATTGACACCAGTCAACCTGAGGTGATGCGTCAAGCAGTACATGCAGGCGCTCATATCTGGAATGATGTTAGAGCGCTAACCCGTCCAAAAGCATTAGAAACAGCAGCAGAACTTCAAGTTCCTGTGATCTTGATGCATATGCGTGGTGAGCCAACCACAATGAATCAGTTGGCAAATTATGAGCATGTTACGCTTGAAGTTATCATAGAATTAAGACAAAAAATTGATTTGGCACAACAAGCAGGCATTGCAGCGGAAAATATTCTGATTGATCCAGGCTTTGGCTTTGCTAAAAATACAGCGCATAACTTACAACTACTCAATGAGCTATGGAAGTTGAATGAGTTGGGCTATCCAATTTTGTCGGCGTTATCTCGGAAACGTTT
This sequence comes from Acinetobacter sp. ME22, assembly GCF_022012315.1. Classification (NCBI taxonomy): domain Bacteria; kingdom Pseudomonadati; phylum Pseudomonadota; class Gammaproteobacteria; order Moraxellales; family Moraxellaceae; genus Acinetobacter; species Acinetobacter sp. ME22. The sequence goes on along the minus strand of NZ_JAKLTL010000003.1, from coordinate 127,634 downwards.
TATTGGCGCTGTTGTGGATGAGGTAGATGCAAAAGCACGTGCTGTTGGGAGTGTAACAGCCCATTTGCTTTCTATTCAGCAAGGTGCATGCATGGTGCGAGCACATGATGTGAAAGCAACCGTTGACGCGATTCATATCTGGAAGGCGATGCAAAACTGGAAAGACTGGGAATAAGAATTAAAGAAAGCTGGATAGGAGAAATTCAGCTTATTTATGTTTACTGCAATAGTAAAAGAGTACTCCGAAGATGCCGCTGCATGTCGTTACCCTTGAACCCTAAAGTTCAAGGTGGACGCGACGCATACTTGCTGGGTGTCCTACTCAAGGTAGGCATACGCTCTAAATACGCAGAACGCAATCCTAAAGTAAAAGTATCGGCTCAGGGGAATTCGACCCGCTGGCGAACATCTCAGAGACTATAGACAGTATAACCAATAACAAACAGGATGCAAATCGCTTCGATGAGCGCATTGTTAAGTTATTTTTCAAGTGTTGCTGATTTGTGCGGTTATTTCGTCATCTCTTCAACTTCTGCAAGTAAACTACTCATGATTCGCTCACAATGCGTATATTCTTGCAGAGATTTGTTGAGAGCCAAGACTTCTTGCATTAATTCTAATGCCACCATAATGACCAATTTGTTATGTTCAACTCGTGGTGCATTACGGCGAAATTCTTGAAATTTTTCATTGAGTAGTTCAGCCGCTTTTTCTAAATCTGGCTTTTTTTCGACTGTAGTGGCTAAGCGAAAAACCTGCTCAATCATGCGTAACTCGACAGTGACGGCCTCACTCATGTGAATTTTCCTCATTTTGTTCAGTAGGATGGGCAAGCTGCTGAATTTCTTGGGTGTATTGATCTTGTTCTGTCCCTAGCACGGACAGACGATGAATGATGGCTTCAACTTTGGACTTTGCTTGCTCATTTTTTTGAATCAAACGTTCTTGCTCTTGCTTTAATGCCGCAATTTCCTGCTGTGCATGTTTAGAATCATTTTGCAGTTTTTCTTTGACAACGCGTAATTCATTGCGTTCATTCAAAATTTCCTGAAAACGATTTTTAAGATCGGTACAACTTTTTTCCAAACGATTGTAACGATCAGCCAAGGTCGTTGCATCTTGGTTAAGTTGTTTATATTGAGATTGCAGGTTGCCTAAACTATCTTGCAATGTATCAATTTCATCTTGCTTTTGCGTAATGATGCTATTTTTCTGCGTCAAATGTGCATGATGTTGTTCATCGCTTTGCTGTTTCGAGGCAAGCAGAGAAGTATTTTCACGCTCAAAATGCGCTAAACGGTTTTTCACTACCGCAATATGTGCCTGAAGGCGCTTTAATTCTTCTAACATAACGTGGTCGCACAGTGTTGCAAACAAAGGTAATATATACGAAGTATAGAGATTGGATAAACGAATGCAAGACGATATTTCTGGTTGGTCAGAGTGGGAACGTAATTTTTCTTCAATCGAAGAAATTTCAAGCCCGAGTGAGTTACATGGCTTGTTGACAGGTATAGTTTGTGTGACCCAGCCGCCTAGCCGTGAAGAATGGTTACAAATCTTAGAAACATTAAATGTACTCACATTAAACGAAGATGCACTGCTACTTTTAGCAGATGAAGCTGAAGATGTAGCGCATGCGTTAACAGAGGATGAACTCGACTATTTGCCTTTACTGCCAGATGATGACCATGTACTTGAAGAACGTGTACAAGCGCTTGCGGATTGGTGTGCGGGTGTTGTTCTCGGTTTTGGTTTGGCATCTGGACATTTACGTCAAGATGAAATGGAACTGATTGAGCATTTGCAAGAAGTTGCTGCGGTCGAGTTTGAAGATTCGGACAATGATGAAGAAGGTGAAATTAGTTATCAGGAATTGTATGAATTTGTACGCCTCATTCCTGTGAGCTTATCGATTGGACGTAAAAAAACTGAAGTTTCAGAAAGTTCATTGCTGCAAAAGAAACAGCAAAAAAATAGCACTGTTGTAGAAATGTTTACTCCACATCGTCCAAGTTAATTGGATGATGTGTACATCACCTTATTAGATTGATAAAGAAGAACATCATGAAATTGACTCAAATTGATTTTCAACAGCGCCGTGCGCAACTGGCACAGAAAATGGGTGCAAATAGTATTGCGATTATTGCGACAAGTCCTGTGGCTTATCGTAATCGTGATGCAGACTATAAGTTTCGTGCTGATAGCAGCTTCTTTTATTTGACAGGATTTGCTGAGCCAGAAGCCGTTGCGGTGATTGAAACATTTGAGTCGGGTGATGAATATAGTTATAGCTTGTTTTGCCGTGAGCGAAACCGTGAGCTTGAAATCTGGAATGGATATCGGGCAGGTATTGATGGCGCGATAGATGATTATGATGCAGATGAAGCTTATGCGATTGATCTACTTGATGAAGAAATTCTTGAAAAATTACTGAATAAAGATCGTCTTTATTATCGGATTGGTCATCAAACTGAATTTGATGCCCGTGTCAGCCAATGGCTGAAAAAAGCCGATGCTCAGCAACGGCAGGGGCACGGTTCTCCAGCACAAGTCGTGCAGTTAGATCGAATTGTCGATGAAATGCGTTTGATTAAATCAACACAAGAAATCGAACTGATGCAGATTGCTTCCAAGATTAGTGCCAAGGCACATACCCGTGCCATGCAAGCTGTGCATCCTGACATGATGGAATATGCGCTTGAAGCAGAACTCAACTATATTTTTGGACAGTATGGCTGTGTGCCATCGTATAACAGTATTGTTGGTGGTGGTGCGAATGGCTGTATTTTGCACTATGTCGAGAACAATCAAGTGCTGAAAGATGGTGATTTGGTTCTGATTGATGCTGCGTGTGAATATGAATGTTATGCCTCAGACATTACCCGAACATTTCCTGTCAATGGTAAATTCTCCGCAGAACAAAAAGCGCTGTATGAAGTGGTTCTGGCATCGCAATATGCTGCAATTGATGCCGTTAAAATTGGCAATTCATATCGCGAGCCACATGCGGTTGCAACCAAAATTCTAACCGAAGGTTTGCTGGATTTAGGCTTACTCAAAGGTGAGTTGAATGAGCTTTTAGAAACCGAAGCGTATCGTCAATTTTATATGCATGGTACAGGTCACTGGCTGGGTATGGATGTGCATGATGTGGGTGCATATAAAACCGCGGGTGAATGGCGTGCCTATGAAGCTGGCATGGTGGTGACGGTTGAACCTGGGCTTTATATTGCACCAGATGATGAAACTGTGGATGCAAAATGGCGTGGTATCGGCATCCGTATTGAAGATGATGTGGTGGTTACAACACATGGTCCACGTGTACTGACTTCAGATGTAGTCAAAGAAATCGCAGATATTGAAAAATTAATGGCTGAAGCGCGTTTGTCTAAATAGAGGTTCAAAGATGCAACAACAAGTGATTATTGTTGGTGGTGGTATGGTTGGACTCAGTTTGGCATTGATGTTGGCGAAAGCCAAGATTGAAGTCAAATTACTTGAGGCGATTCAATATCCTCAATTTGCTGAAGGGCAACAGGAAATTCCGTATCACTCGAGTTTTGATGCGCGAAATAGTGCCTTGTCACGTCGTAGTGTGCAGATTTATCAGCAACTGGGGTTGTGGGATGTGTTGCAACAGCATGCGACGCCTATTCTGCAAGTCCATATCACCGAGCAAGGCAGTTTTGGGAAGGCGCGTTTGGTGGCTGAACAGGAAAATGTCGAGAGCTTCGGACAGGTCATTGAAAATGCTTGGCTTGGACGAGTTTTACTGACTCAAGTCAGTCAGCAGCCTCTGATTGAATTGATTGATGGCATACAAGTGACTGCATTAACCCAAAATACTGAGCAAGTCACGATTCAGGCAAAACGCGGCGAAGAAGAACTTAAATTCACTTCAAAATTACTGATCGCTGCCGATGGTCGTGATTCATTATGCCGTCAGGCGCTCGGTGTGGGTGTTGATGAGCATGATTATGATCAGGTTGCGATTGTCACCACGGTACAAACCTCTAAACCGCATCAACACGTCGGTTTTGAGCGTTTTAGTCCCTTAGGCCCATTGGCATTATTGCCTTTACCAGGTGAATATCGCCGTTCAGTAGTCTGGCCTGTGAAAAAAGGCACAGAGCATGAGTGGTTGGGTGAGGAAAATGATCAGCATTTCCTTGATGCCTTACAGCAAACTTATGGTGATCGAGCAGGACGTTTTGAGAAAACAGGCAAGCGTTTCTGCTATCCGTTATCGCAAGTGCTTGCCCACCAACAAGCCGTAGGTCGTGTGGTGATTATGGGCAATGCTGCACATACTTTGCATCCTGTCGCAGGGCAAGGTTTTAACCTGTGTCTGCGTGATGCCGATGTGTTATTGCGTTTTATCCGCCATCAGCTTGAAGTGTCCGACGATATTGGTGATGCAGAGATGCTCAAAGCCTATGAGCAATCCCGTTTGAAAGATCAGCAACGCGTGATCAAGTTCTGTGACAGTGTTGTGCGTGGTTTTAGTAACAATAATCCTGTACTAAAAGTTTTGCGTAATGCAGGTCTGATTGCATTTGATGTGATTCCAGGGGTGAAACCTTTGGTGGCTAGTTATGCAATGGGGTTAAAAGCATGAGTCAATATGATGTCGTGATTATTGGTGGCGGTTTGGTGGGTGGCTTAACAGCTTTGTTACTGGCACAAGGCGGCGTACAAGCGACAGTCCTTGATGCAGCACCCATTTTAGATGCAGACAGAGTTTTAGCTGAGCCGAATCCACGTGTTTTAGCACTAAGCCATGCCACCATGCATTTGTTGCAAAAAGTTGGTGTGTGGGAATTATTGGCTCGGCATATGCCTTATACGGGTATGCAGGTTTGGAATCAAAATGGTTATGGCGAAATTAGTTTTGGTCAGACCAGCGCAAGTTTTCCAATTGCTGAGCAGTGGCTCGGCTCAATGGTCGAACCGAGTGTCTTGAATCTTGCGATTCAGCAAAAAATGCAGCAACAGATTCAGGATTATCGGACTCAAGTTCGAGTGGCAGATCTACAACAGCTTCCCCAAGGTTGGCAAATCACTTTGGCAGATGGTGAGATGTTGCAAGCTAAGCTGGTGATTGGGGCAGATGGTGCGAATTCATTTGTCCGTGACCAAGCCATGATCGGGTTGGATATTTTAGATTACCATCAAGCTGCAATCAGCTGTGCGATTAAGACCACACAGCCACATGAGTATGTCGCACGTCAGATTTTCTTGCCGACAGGCCCATTGGCGTATTTACCAATGTGCAGTCTGAAACCTGAAGAGCAGGGTGACTGGCAGTCGATTGTTTGGACTTTGCCTGATGATTATGCTGAAGAATATCAAAAACTTGATGATGCAGACTTTATGCAATTGCTCAATCAAGCCAGTTTGCATATGTTGGGTGAAGTCGTTGAGGTCACACCGCGCGCAAGTTTTCCACTCAAAGCACGTTCGGCTGAACATTATGTCAAAGCAGGTCTGGCTTTGATCGGTGATGCTGCCCATGTGATTCATCCGTTAGCAGGGCAAGGGGTCAATATTGGTTGTTTAGATGCTGCTGTACTGTGTGATGTACTCCTTCATGATTTGTCCCGTGGTGTCTGGGCACATGAGCAAACGCTACGTCGTTATGCTCATTTACGCAAAGGACAAAATGAAGCCATGATGCATAGCATGTCTGCAATTGGCTGGCTTGAAAGCTCTCAGCTAACACCTTTGGTTTGGGCAAGAAATTGGGGTTTAAAACAAGTTCAAAAACATGAATTTGCGAAAGATTTATTTATGCAGCAAGCCAGTGGATTGGGGGCATTAAAATCGACCCGTTATGCAGTTTTGTGACTGGCCGATGTTTTTTTGTCTAAAAACTGAGAATTTTTTAATTTACCCTCTTTGCGATTGCAAAATAGATTGATACATTTCTCCCTAATTGTTAAATGCTGCAATGACAGTTTACGCAGAGCATAATTTGGGGAGTTAGTCATGACGGACGAAATGAATAATTACGACGATGCAGATGATGCTATTGTCGATGATGATGAAGCGAAAGCCGCAGAGAAAGGCGCAAGTGACGCTGATGAAAATGTCAGTGATGTTGATCTTGCTGAAGCTGAAACCTTGACAGTAACGGCGAAACAAAAGCAACGCCAAGCACTAGAAGATGAAGTTGCTGCATTCCTTGCGCGTGGTGGAAGAATCACAGAAGTTCCACCAGATGAAACGGCTGAGGACTAAAGCAAATTAAAAAAAGCACTAGTTGATCTAGTGCTTTTTTATTGGGCAATCCATCATAATCATTTTATCAATAAGAATAATATGGATATGCCATGAGTCTAACGATACATACTTTTTATGAAACAGTCACTTTCCAAGATTGGATTGCCGTTTTGGCGGCAGCGCTCGGTTGTGGCTTACTGATGGGGTTAGAGCGTGAGCGACATCAATCTAAAGAGCAAAAGCAGGCATTTGTTGGGCTGCGTTCATTTTGTTTAAGTACCTTACTGGGTGTCTTGTGTTTTGCGTTTGGTTTAGAAATTGCAGTTGTGGGTGCAGTTCTGATTGGCAGTTTAGCGGGCTATGCACTATGGGTACAAACTGAAGATCGTGGTGTGACCACAGCGCTTGCTTTTTGTATGAGCTATTTTATTGGCGCACTTTGTTGGTGGAATATTGCGATTGCAGCGAGTATTTCTGTGACGGTAACCATTATTTTGTGGGCGAAAGAAGATCTGCACGATCTTGCCAGTCAGTGGGTTACTGAGGCTGAATTGCGTGATGGCTTACTGTTATTGGCATTGGCACTGATTGCCTTGCCACTCATGCCCAATCAGCCATTATGGGGACCTGTATTGAACCCGTATCTGATTGTAAAACTATTGGTATTGATTCTTGCTGTTCAAGCCTTGGCACATTTAGCAAAGCGTTTATTTTCCAATCAGCAAGCTTTGATCTTCTCGGCATTGGCTTCTGGATTTGTTTCGAGTACTGCCACAATTGCCAGTTTAGGAATGCAGGTTCGGGCGGGGCAGGCTCATCCAAGTCGTCATGCTGCTGCGGCTCTAATGTCTTGTGTTTCGACTCTCATTCAACTGATGTTAATTGTTGCCAATAGTAGTTGGGCATGGTTTAAGTGGATTGCATTGCCTTGTGTGATTGCAACAGCGGTTTTGGTGTTTGCCAGTATGCTGTTATTACATCGCAGTAAGCACGATCAGCAGCAGACTCTTGAGGAAGAGCAAACCTATGATTCGCCCATGTTTAGTTTAAAGCAAGCCAGTCTCATTGCTGTAGTTTTGACGCTTATTCAAATGCTGGTCTATGGTTTGGGATTGTTGCTTGGTCATGCGGGATTATTGGCAGGAACATTACTGGCATCTTTATTTGAGATACATGCTGCGATGGCGGCTGTGGTTTTGCAAGCTGAACCCAGTTCAGCACAAGGCACTATTTTATTGTGGGCATTTATGTTGGGGTTGGCAGTACATGCCATCGCAAAAAGTATCAATGCAGTGATTGCTGGAGGACGGGCATATGCTTTGGCATTTGTACCGATTCAACTTGTGCATATGATGGTCTTGATTGCTTTACTCTGGTTGAGTGCTCACTGGTTGGAGTGAGCACTTTATTCTAGCTTAGTTTTCCTGTGCTTGAGTTAATTCTAAAGCACGCTGATAGGCAATTTTCTTTTTCATTCCTGTCAGATCAGCCACAATTTGTGCAGCGGCTTTGACCGAAACGTCTTGTAGCAAGCGATTCAGCCATTCATCAAGTTTGGCTTGGCTTAGATCTTTTTCAGTCGCGGCTCCACCAATCACCAGTACAATTTCACCTTTTTGCTGGTTATGATCGCGTTCAATAAATTCAACCAATTCACCCAGCGTCATTTTCTTAATAGTTTCAAAAGTCTTAGTAATTTCGCGAGCAAACCCAACCGCACGTTCTGCACCAAATACATCTCTCATGTCTTTAACGCATTCTAAAATACGATGTGGTGCTTCATAAAAAATAAGGGTCTGTGTTTCATCTTTGAGTTTTTCAAGCTGAATCAAACGCTGTGAAGACTTAGAGGGTAAAAAACCTTCAAAGCTAAAACGGTCACTCGGTAAACCCACTGCACTAAGCGCTGCAATTGCTGCGCAAGCTCCAGGCACAGGCGTTACACGAATACCGTGTTCTTGTGCAGCACGAACCAATTTAAACCCTGGATCGCTAATCAGTGGCGTTCCTGCATCGCTAATCAGCGCAAGGTTTTCACCATTTTTTAGTTTTTCAATGAGTTGATGAATTTTATTGGCTTCGTTATGATCATGACAGGCAGTAAGCGGTGTCTCAATATTAAAGTGTTTGAGCAATTGTGCCGATTGGCGAGTATCTTCAGCAGCAATCAGGCTGACTGATTTTAGAACTTGAATTGCACGAAAGGTCATGTCATCTAAGTGTCCAATTGGGGTAGCAACAACAAATAACTGAGCACTCATTTCATTCTCCAACAGGCAATCAATTAAAGCGTCTAGTGTACCTGATTTTCATGCAATCTGAGTCACTGTGCTAGGTCGAGTCGAGCATGTCGTATGAAAAATAGTAATGCTTTGGGGATTTGGGCAGAGCAACAAGCGGCTACACATCTCATCATGGCTGGCTTTCAAATCTTGGCAAGTAATTACTGCTGCCGCTATGGTGAATTGGATTTGATTGCGGTCAAGCAGGATACAGTGATTTTTGTTGAAGTTAAGGCACGTGCTTCAGATCGTTTTGGTTGTGCTGCTGAAAGTGTGATTGAAGCCAAACAGCGTAAATTAATTCGTACAGCGATGTATTTCTTACAACAGCATGAGTTTTATCAGCAATTTTCCTGTCGTTTTGATGTGATTTGTATCCAAGTACATCAACAAATTGCAAAAATGCTACAGCAAGATTTTTCTCAGCTCACTTATGATTTGGACTGGATTGAAGGTGCATTTACTTTGGATTGAGAGTTCTTTAAGCTGTATCGAGATTGTGAAGCAGATTATTGAAATATAGAAGAAAATAGCAACGAAGGAGTTTTTCTGAGTGTCTAAGCGTATTGTATTGGCATTGTTGTGTGCTGCAAGTTTATCAGGTTGTGCAAGTTTTATTTCAGGGGGAACAGGTACAACGCCTGTGGGAACCGAAAGTGGTGCACGTTCTTTAGGTCAAATTGTAATTGATAAATCAATTGAGCGTACCGCACTGATTAATCTTTATAAATTAGACTCTCGTTTTCGACAGTCACGTGTCAATATTAAGAGTTTCCATAGCAGTGTTTTGCTGACGGGTGAGGTGCCCGATGCACATTTAAGACAGCTTGCTGAGGACAATGTCAGAGCTATGAGCGATGTCAAATCCGTGCATAATTATATTACTGTAGGTGATCAAATTAGCTATGCCACAATTATGCAAGATGCAACTGTGACAGCAAACACACGTGGGTTAATTGCTAAATCTCCTGTTATTTCAGATAGTAAGGTCTTGGTTCATACTGAAGGTGGCGTACTTTATGTCATGGGGCGTTTAAATAATGGCGAAATTGCTGATTTAAATGGCGTATTATCTCGTGTAGGAGATGTGACCAAAATTGTGACATTAATTGATAATATTGACCCATCCAATCCAACACCAACGGTGCAGACACCTGTTGCAGTAGATTCAAACACAGTTTCTCCTTCCACAGCGACAGCAACACCTTATACAGACCAATAGTTGATTTATGTTTCGTAATACTCAACCCCATGAAATATTGCAACGAATAATCAGCCAGAGTAAGCAAAAACTGGCTGATTTTCGTTTTTATGATATTGCCAGTCAAACGCTGAATCGTTGCACATCACGTAAAAGTTTTGAATTGAATTCCCATGTGGCGTATGGGTTAAAAGCGCGCCAGCGCTTGGATGTTTATCGGAGTAAATCTCCGCGATCAAGTCGCCCCCTCGTGGTTTTTGTGCATGGTGGTTCTTGGGCGCATGGCAGTAAAGAAGATTATGTTTTTTTGGCAGAAAGCTTTACTAAAGAAGGCTTTGATGTGGTGATCTTAAATTATCATCTCGCGCCTGAATACATTTTTCCAAGTTATATTGATGATTTGATCTTGGCACTCAATTATCTGCATCAGCATCAAGTTGGTTTACGCATTTCCACTCAAAATATCGTGTTGATGGGGCATTCGGCAGGTAGCTTTAATGTGATGTCTGCGTTGTATTCACCACAACCTTATGATTTGGCTTGTCGATCAGGGATTCGTGCTGTTGTTGGAATAGCAGGGCCATATCATTTTGATTATAAAGGTGATCAGTATGCAGAACCTGCCTTTAATATCCAAGTCCCTTATCAAGAGGTAATGCCATACTATTTTGTTGAAGCCAATCAGGTTCGACACATTTTATTACTTGCTGCCGCAGATAATTTGGTAGGTGATTATAATACTTATGATATGCATCGCCGTTTAAATGAAGTCGGCAATCATAGTGAAGTATTTGTGATTCCTAAAACAGGACATATTAGTATTGTTGCAACGGTATCGAGTTGGTTTAGTCGCTATTTTCAAACCAAAGCGGTGATCTTAAAGCAACTTGACCAACTCTTCCCACCAAACTAATTAAAGTGCTTGCCCTTGGGTAATATGCATAATCATACGGTGAGCAATACTGCCTTCATGTGGAATTTCAGGAAGCTGCTCAAAATGGAAAAATTGAGCATCCTGAATTTCTTCTTCTTGGAGTTGAATTTCGCCACTGTCATATTCGGCATGAAAGGCCAACATGAGGTTACTTGGAAATGGCCAAGGCTGACTCGATAAGTAACGGACATTTTTGACAGTTACGCCCACTTCTTCCAAAGTCTCGCGGGCAACAGCTTGCTCTAAGGTCTCACCGACCTCAACAAAACCTGCAATTAAACCGTACATGGTCTTTTGGCGAACTGATTTCGCGAGTAGAAGCTGGTCAGTGCCTTTGGTAATAATAGTGATGACACAAGGTTGAATACGTGGGTATTGATGATAACCACAAGCAGGGCAGACCATACAGTATTCAGTCACATGCGCATGGGTTTTTTCGCCACAGTGGCTACAGAAACGATGGTTTCTGCGCCATTCAAGCAGTTGCATGGCACGGCTTGCCTGTTCAAATTCATGTGTTGACCACTGGGTAATCAACTGACGAATTGGAATAAGTTGTAAACCTTCAGGAATCGTCTCATCTTCTTTTAAATCTCGGGCAATCACTTGATCACCCGAGCGAAATATTAAATCACTTGCCAATTTCTCAACTTTTGGAAGCTGTAGATTTTGGTCGACTAACAACTGTTGGTTTTGAAAGATATATGCAAGTGATAATTTTGACATTAGGCTACACTTTTTAATTTTTGGCTACTATGAAAGGCAACATCAAACATACGATACATGATTGGATGGTGTTGATGTAATGTTTCAATCAACATATCCGCACTGGCACAGACATCCAAAATACGTTGAATCTCTGTGGTTTCGAGCGCTTTATTTGCTTCAACCTGTTCTTCAATAAACTCAGCACAATTGATAAATGCCTGATAAAGAGGATCATACTGCAATAAGAATAAAACTGCGCCTGCAATTTCTCTAAATTGGCTCGCAAGATTTTCAAGCAATGTATTTTCATGGGACTGCGCATAAGCAATCATGCTTTGACTTGAAAGATCAACCAAAGCTTTAAGTTCATGTACCAAGACTTTGTAGGCATTATCGAGGCGATCAAGTGCAATATTGGCATTGTTGACTGGATATTGCAGCAGATTTGAACGGTATTGACGAATCAGTAAACCTAAGTCATTTAATGCTGTCAATAAACTATTCATGAGTGCCTGAGTAAACTGCTCATTTTGGAAATCTTGAGCGGTCTTGAGCAGTTTGAGCTGATCAGCAAGTTGCTGGCTAATATCAGATTGGTTCAAAACAGTCAGTGTATGGCAGACATTGACCAATTGCTGCTTGATTTCTGAGGTACGTTCTTCAGTAAAAGTCGTGTAATTAAATTCGATATCTTTACGCAAGATCGTAATGTCATCGCTTAATAAATCACAAACGGTATGAATGGTTTCCTGATCTGGGCCAAAGAGCTGTTTACGATAGAGATAGAGCTCTGAATCAGACAAAATTTCATCACCAACATTGAGTTGTTGACGTAAATAGTCTGAGTGATGGTTATCTTGAGTAATACATAACGATAAAATATCAGAAACATCTTCGAGTGATGAGCTGAAACCAAGAGGCTGTTTTAAAAATTGTGCCATTTGGGTTTCTAGATTAATCAGAATGCGCAGGCGCGGTTCAGTGATCAAGCTACTATTTAAATGACTGAGGACAATACGGACTAAATTCCAGTACTGTTCACTTTGGGTTTGCTGGGCAATTCCTGAAACATAGGTACCAACCAATTTAAAGCCTTCGAAATCAAGTTTATGTGCTTTATTGGTTAATAACTTGAATAAGCAGTTTTTATATAAACGGTGAATTTGCTCGCTTTTTTCCAAAGCGCTTTCTAAAGGTAAACTCAATTGAGGATAAACACTATTGAGGATACGCTGAACTTGGTTACCTTCACGCGTCAATGGTTTATTGAGTGAGATTTCAAGTTGATTGAGACTTTGTAGCAGAAATTGAGGAATATTCAGTTCTTTTACGCAGCTAAATTCGATATAACACTTTAATGTGGTAATCCCTTCGCTGAGATGCTGAATATCACTGGTAATAATCTGTTGTGGATTGCTCATGATTTTGCGCATGAGTTCAGCACTATATTGAGCAATTTTGGCAATATCAGGCTGATCGATCAACAATAAGATTTGTGAACATTGTTCAAGCTGTAACAACGCATCATCAATTCCAAACGGGAGTTGCTGCTCTTCAACCAATGTTGCGACCGCAGACTCAACAAGTTTAATTGAATTGTCGACCTCATTTTTTATAATTAATAACGCGGTTGGATCAAAATGAATCGAGGTTTGGTAAGACATAAATCTGCACCTGTCCTTTAATTATGCTGTGTCTTGTCGCAGTGAGAATTTAAGCCACTGATGCTATTTACAATAATATAACTAAAATCAGTGGCGGTGAAAGAGCTTCCCTTCATGAAAACTGTAATTTATTTGGCAAACAAACAGGGTTCCCCATTTTTTTCCTGATATTGTTTGACCCAGTTCTCATGTGCTTCATTTTCTTCCGCGGAAGGTAAAATCACAGGAAGCGTAACATCAAATTGTACCCGACGAATAGAGGTCTCATTTTGTTGATCATTTTGTGATAGGGCATCCATGTCAAAACTGACTTGCCCACCTGTCATGGCTAAATAAACATCTGATAAAATCTCGGCATCAAGTAATGCACCGTGGAAAGTACGGTCTCGTGCAGGGATTTCATAACGTCGCACTAAGGCATCTAAAGAATTTTTTTGACCAGGGTGTTTACTTTTTGCCAGAGCAAGGGTGTCGATGACGCTACAGACATCAGATAAAGCACCGAGTCCAACACGTTGAAATTCCATATTGAGGAAGTTCATATCGAAGCTTGCATTATGTGCAATAATTTCCCCACCTTTGAGATAGTCAAACAGCACTTGTGCAATTTCGGCATATTTCGGCTTATCTGTTAAAAATTCATCGGTGATACCGTGGACTTGAACCGAATCACCCACAGGTTTTTCAGGGTTGATATAAATATGAATTGAACTGCCTGTCAGTTTACGATTGATCATCTCAATCGCACCAACTTCAATGATTCGATCGCCGTCCTGATAATAAAAACCAGTGGTTTCTGTATCGAGAATAAACTGACGTTGTCCATGCTGTTCAAGTGTAGCAGGCGTAATTTTAATCTGTGGATGTATTGAAGAAGGCGCAGAATTTGGCTCTGGCTTTTCAGATTCACTTTCTATGTTCTCAAAGCTATCTGTCTGTTCATCATCTGCATCGAAATCTAAACCGAAGGGGTCATCGAGCAGCCAGTCACTGCTCTCTGCTTGGGGCTTTTTTATATCTTGCATAGGAGGATTTTTAAGTTGCGCCTGTGTTTGATCTGCACCACGATTGGCCAATTGATCTGCTTTTTCATTGCCAGCATGTCCAGCATGTCCTTTAATCCAGTTCCACTCAATTTCACGACCTTGGCAAACTTGATCCAGCTTTTGCCATAAATCTGGATTTTTGACCCCTTTCCAGTCTTTCTTTTTCCAGCCATGAATCCATTCGGTAATGCCTTGTTTGACATAGTTGGAGTCAGTCCAAATAATCAGCTTGGCTGTGTGTGGGCAAAATAAAATCCCTTCAATGGCAGCAGTCAGCTCCATGCGATTATTGGTGGTGTTGGGTTCTCCGCCACAAAGTTCGTGTTTGGCATTTTCTGTGAGAATATATGCCCCCCAACCACCTAAACCGGGATTACCACGGCAGGCGCCGTCGACGTAAAGTGTGATTGTGTGTGACATGATACAAAACCCAAACTCAGTAAAGTGCAAAAGTACAGTATTCTAACCCGCAAAATAGTTGGATTCAGTAATGACTGAACATTTTTTAATTTCTTGTAACATTTATATGAAGATCAGCGTAGCATAAAGCCTTGTGCGATCAACATGCTTACATAAAATGGCAATGTGAATATTGCAAGTCTCGCGATTTTGTTTGGAACCGTATATGTTTAAACCTACCACAGCATTGTGGCAACTTTCTGCACCGCAATTTTTTAAACTTTCTCTTTTAAGTTCTACATTTGCAGCAATCGCATTGAGTACAGGATGTAGCTCTGCCACCACAACAACACAGCCAAGCAAATCCAAACAAGTCGGTTCTGACTATCTCGATGCTGATTCTTTAGATTCCTTAGAAGATTTACTTTCGGCAACAGATATGAGCGCAGTGGAAGGAGATCGCCTACAAGTCTTAAAACATGGTGATGTCTGGAAACGTATGACTGTGGGTTTCAAAATGGATGAAAGCCATTGGGATCCAAGAATTGAGGCGCAGAGGAATTGGTTTGTATCACGTCAGCCTTACTTAGATCGCATGAGTGCGCGTGCCAGTCGTTATTTATATCATACGGTTAAAGAGGCTGAGCGCCGTGGTATGCCAACAGAGCTGGCATTGTTACCTGTGATTGAAAGCTCGTATGACCCTGCTGCGACCAGTTCCGCATCTGCCGCAGGTTTATGGCAGTTTATTCCAAGTACAGGACGTATTTACGGTTTACAGCAAAGCGGCACCTATGATGCGCGTCGTGATGTGGTTGAGTCGACTCGTGCGGCTTATGAGTTTTTAGGAAGCTTATATAATCAATTTGGTTCTTGGGAGTTGGCACTGGCTGCCTATAATGCGGGACCAGGTCGTGTACAACAGGCAATTAACCGCAATCAGGCACTGGGTTTGCCAACGGATTATTGGTCATTGAAGTTGCCACAAGAAACCATGAACTATGTTCCTCGTTTCTTGGCTGTGGCACAAATTGTCAAAAATCCACGTGCCTATGGTGTCAATTTACCACCGATTGCTAACCGTCCTCACTTTAGAGAAGTGCAGGTGGCATCGGGTGTATCTTTGAGTGATATTGCCAATACAGTCGGTTTAACTCGAGCTGAACTGTACGCGCTCAATCCAGGATATCGAGGAGATGCCATTGATCCTGCAAGTCCTGGACGTATTTTGATTCCATCTGATATTAGCCCTGTGGTGGATAAGCGCTTATTGGCATTAAAATCAAGCACAGGTTCAGGTGGTTTCTGGGCCAGTAATACGACGACTAAACCTGTGAATAATGATCAGGTTTTAACGCCTGTTCATTCAGCACCGCCTGTTATTCAGACCATTGACAGTGCTGCAGCAATTAGTCAACCGAGTCGGAATATGGCTTCAGTGACAACGCGCCAACCGACCACCACTGCTGCGAACTTTCAACGTAAACAAACTCCACAAAATGCAGGTGATCTTGCAATCTTTGCAAGCAATGCCGATGTTCCAAGTGCGCCACGTATTCCTGTGGCAGTCACAACAGCAAGTAATGTCAAAACGCCAATTTCGACAGAACCACCGATTTCAACACAAGAAAAAGCACAGATTCAGGCAGAAATTAAGGCTGAAGACCAAAAGAGTCAAACAGTTGCTAAAGTGTTACAGCCAGAAGCAAACAATAATGAAAAACAGCAAGTAGTTGATGAAATCAAGGCGATTGCGCCTGCAGGTACCGAAATTGTCGATCCTTACGATGGTAAAATTAAACTGACGGCTATTCAGACCAGTTTATCGGTTGCAGAAAAGCAAGGTAAGGAAGTCAGTAAGAGCTTTGCTTATCCGAAACAGGTTGTAGATACAGTGTCTCCTGATTCAGATGATGCGAAACGTAATCAAGGCAAAAATGTTGTTAAGACGGACACAGATGTTGTCGTGGTTGCACCAACAGGTAAGAAAAGTAACTATAAGGTCGTTGCGGGCGATACCTTAGCAATCATTGCCATGAAAAATGGGGTATCTTGGCGAGATATTGCCAAATGGAACCAAATTGACCCAGAAGCACCATTATTTGTTGGGACAGTATTATATTTATATGATGCAAAACCACCACAACCAACCACAAATACAACAGCGAAAACAACGCACCCTGATACTTATATCGTAAAAGCCAATGACAGTTTATCTGCAATTGCTGATCAGTTTGATATTAGCCTGAAAGATTTAGCGGATTGGAATAACCTGTCTGTATCGGGTAATTTAATGGTGGGTCAGAAATTAATTCTTAAGCAGCCAGTAGAAAAGAAAACAGTTGATACAACAGCTTCACGTAATAAAGCTACGAAAGTTAAAACAAAAGTTTATAGTGTGAAGCGTGGTGAATATCTCAAGGTGATTGCAGATCGCTATGGTTTATCAGTGCAAGAACTGGCAGATTTAACGCCAAATTTGAATAGCAGTAGTGCATTGATGGCTGGACAAAAGATTAATGTTCCTTTGCATGAGATGGCTACATCTGAAATTGACCAACCAACAGTAACCACAGATAGTAAAGCTGTAAAAACAGATAGTTATAAAGTACAAAGTGGTGAAACACTCGGTATTATTGCAACGAAAGCCAAAATGTCGGTGAGTGATTTGGCTGAGCTGAATCAAATTAAATTGGATGCTCCAATTTTTGTTGGTCAGGTTTTAAAGGTTCCTGTGGGTTCAATCAAGGCAGTCACAGTTACACCTACAGTGAGCACGAAAACTCCTGAATATCATGTTGTTAAACGTGGTGAATCGATTGCTTCTCTTTCTGTGAAATATAATATTTCACAAGATCGTTTAATTGAAATCAACAATTTAGGTAAAGCGCTAAGTATTCATCCTGGACAACGGATCAATTTAAGTGATGATGAGCAGCCCGTAGTTGCTACGACACCAGACAGCTATATTGCAAAAGCGGGTGATAGTGTTGCCAGTATTGCGAAAAAGTTTAATTTGCAAAGCCGATATTTGGCAGAACTCAATGATTTATCCAGTACAAGTAAACTCCGTGCAGGGCAAAAGCTGCGTCTAGTTGGTGATATTGCAGATAAATCGGAAGATAGCCAGAATACGCCAAGTCGCTATACGGTGAAAAAAGGGGATACCTTAGCCAGTATTGCTAAAAAATATCATTTACAAATGAGTTATTTAAGCGATTTAAATAATTTAAGTGATGGTAAAGTGCATGCAGGACAGCAACTCCAGTTAACTGGTGATCTTCCTAAAAAAGTAGAGAGTAAAGCAGCGAGTGCGGATACGCTCAAAACCAAATCAAGCCATTCGAGCAATACTGAAAGTTATGCAGTAAAATCAGGTGAGTCTTTGAATGCCATTGCCAGTCGTTATGGTTTAAGCACGAAAGATTTGGCTGACATGAATGATATGAATGCAAAAGCAGGCTTGCGTCGTGGTCAAACGATTGTCGTTCCTAAGTTGACGACAACGTATAAAGTGAAATCGGGTGATTCACTGATTCGTATTGCCAATAAATACAATATGGATGTGAAGCAACTGGCACAAATGAACGACCTAGAACCAAATGCTTCGCTGCGTTTAGGTACAACTTTAAAAGTGCCAAATTCATAAAGCATTTTTGAAAAAATCCCTCAGTTGAGGGATTTTTTATGCGTATGATTAAAATCGTGATGTTGTTATTAAAATAAAGGTTGAAATTGCGTGAAATTTGCCTATTGGGGAAGTCTGTTACTTTTATTGAGTTCAAACTTGCAGGCTCAAGTACAGACGACAAATTATATTGCTATTCGGACACAGCCCTTATATAGCCATGCGTCCAATATGCCTTATGCCAATCCGAATGCACCCAAAGGCGGTTATCTGATTCGTCCAAGCAATGGCACATTTGATAATTTAAACAGCATGAATGGTAAGGGCAGTGAAACCGATGGTGTGAACTATCTGTTTGATAGTCTTATGTCGAGTTCACTGGATGAACCTGGGGTGATGTATCCGCTTTTGGCTGAAAAAGTGACCTTTGACCCTAAGCATACCCAGTTTGTGATTTTTCAGCTCAATCCAAAAGCTCGCTTTAGCAATGGTCAGCCTGTCACTGCTCAAGATGTTAAATACAGTTTTGACACCTTCCAGACCAAATCTAATCCCGGTTTGCAAATGTATTTGGCAGATTTGGAAAAAACACAAGTGCTATCCAAATATCAGGTGAAGTGTACCTTTAAATCTAAAAATAACCCTGAAATGCCTTCAATTTTAGCAAGTCTACCGATTTATTCACAAATGGACTGGAAGCATAAAGACTTTACCCGAGTCAGTTTAGATCCAATTTTAGGGTCAGGGCCTTATACCATTGCTCGGATTGATCCGGGGAGAAGTATTACCTATCAGCGCAATCCCAATTACTGGGCCAAAGACTTAGCGGTGAATCGTGGACGCTATAACTTTAATCAACTCAAATACATTTACTATCGTAATTTGGATATTGCTTTTGAAGGCTTTAAGTCAGGTCAATATACCTTACATGAGGAATTTACAGCGCGTAAATGGGTGACACAATATAACTTTCCTGCTTTCAAAGAAGGTTTGGTGGTGAAATACCGTTTTCAGCACCATAACCCGATTACGGCACAAAGTTTCATGTTCAATACGCGACGTACACCGCTCAATGACATTCGCTTTCGTCAGGCTCTCACTTATGCGTATGATTTTGAATGGCAAAATAAAGCCTTGTTTTATGGGCAATATCAACGCTTACAAAGTTATTTTGCCAACAGTGAACTGGCCGCGACAGGGCGACCAAGCGCGGCAGAACTGGCTATTTTAAAACCGTGGTTGCCTAAGCTTGATCCTGTCATGCGTCAAGGTGTGCTGACAAACTGGAAATATTCAGTTTCAGATGCCAGTGGTTTTAACCGTAATAATTTACTGATAGCGCGACAATTGCTCCTCAAGGCAGGCTATCGCTTTCAAAATCAGCAATTATTGGATTTAAAAGGTCGACCGATTCGTCTTGAGTTTCTGATTCATCAGGATGGTTTACAACGTACTTTAATGCCCTTTGTGAGAAATCTCAAAAAATTAGGCATTAGCGTGAGTATTCGTCAGGTGGATGTGCCACAGTATTTGGAGCGGATGCGCCGTTATGACTATGACCTGACCACAGGCGGTATTCCGCAAGGTCTGACGCCAGGCAATGAACAATTCCAAATGTGGGGCAGTGCCGCAGCCGATCAGGTCGGGAATTATAATTATTCAGGTATTCAAAATCCTGCGATTGATGCAACGATTCAACATTTGGTACAAGCGCCTAATCGTCCGCAATTGGTGCTGTATACGCATGTACTCGATCGCTTGTTGTGCGCAGGTTATTATCAGATTTTGACCTATGGTAAAGGTGAAAACTGGTACGCCTACTGGAATATGTATCGCCAGCCAAGCGTTAAGCCACAACTCTCTGCGGGAATTGATTATTGGTGGGCTGATCCGAAGCAAACCCAAAAGATCACCAGCTATTTGCGTCAGCACTAAAACAACGAGGAGTGCAGATGGGCACGTATATTTTAAAGCGGCTATTACTGATTATTCCGACGCTGTTGTGTATTTTGCTGATCAATTTTGTGGTGATTCAGATTGCCCCGGGTGGGCCTGTTGAGCAAGCGATTCAACAAGCTGAAAGTTTTCAGGGGGTCAATAAAACGGTCGCTGGTGCAGAAACGCTTGCCAATGCCGATACCCATTATCAAGGAGCACGCGGTCTAAGTCCTGAAATGGTGGAGCAGATTAAGGCACAATATGGTTTTGATCAGCCTGCTTATATCCGTTTCTTTAAAATGCTCAAAGGTTATGTCAGTTTTGATTTTGGAACGAGTTTCTTTAAAGATAAACCAGTGACGACGCTGTTGTGGGAGCGTATGCCTGTCACAGTCTCTTTAGGGTTATGGAGTACCTTGCTGATTTATCTGATTTCGATTCCCTTGGGGATTCAAAAAGCCAAACGCCATGGCATGCTGTTTGATAAAACCACATCATTGCTGCTGGCTGTTGGTTATGCTGTACCGACCTTTGTCTTTGCGATTTTACTGATTGTGTTTTTTGCAGGCGGTAGCTATTGGCAATGGTTCCCACTACAGGGCTTGGTCTCCGATAACTTTGCCCAACTGAGCTTTCTTGGCAAAATTCGCGATTATTTCTGGCATATGGCTTTACCGCTGTTGACCATGGTGCTTGGCGGTTTCGCTAGTCTGACCTATCTCACCAAATATTCCTTTATGGAAGAAATGGGGAAACAATACGTTTTGGCAGCACAAGCCAAGGGGCTGAGTGAAAATCGGGTGCTGTACGGGCATATTTTTCGTAATGCGATGTTAATTGTGATTGCAGGTTTGCCTGAAGCTTTGGTTGGTATGTTTTTTGTCGGGAACTTTTTTATCGAAATTATTTTTAATCTGGATGGCATTGGTCTGTTGGGTTTTGAAGCAATTAGCCAGCGTGATTATCCTGTGATTTTTGGAACCTTATTTTTATTTACCTTGCTCGGTTTGGTGCTGCGTTTGATTAGTGATGTGCTGTATCAGGTAATTGATCCTCGAATTAATTTTGATGCTCGGGGGATGTAATCATGTCACCGATGTTGCAACAAGGCATTCAACGCTTTAAACAAAATCGACTCGGCTTTTTTTGTCTGATTGTCTTTCTGATTATTTTTGTTTTATCTAGTGCAGTCGAGCTGATTGCCAATGATAAACCGCTGTTGGTGCGTTATCAGCAGCATTTTTATTTTCCTGTGATCAAAAGCTACCCTGAAACCACCTTCGGTGGGGTATTTGAAACCGAAGCGGATTATCGCGATCCAGCTGTCCAGCACATGATTGATGCACAGGGCTGGCAAATCTGGCCGATTGTGCATTATTCCTATCAAACGCCGAACTTGGAATTGGCTGTGCCTGTGCCGTCACCACCGACTACAGAAAACTGGTTGGGAACCGATGATCAGGGGCGTGATGTATTTGCCCGAGTGCTCTATGGTCTGCGGGTGTCTTTGCTGTTTGGGTTTGCATTGACGTTCTTTTCTGCGTTGATTGGTATTTTGGTCGGAGCGATTCAAGGCTATTACGGTGGCTGGGTGGATTTGTTTGGACAGCGCATTTTAGAAGTCTGGGGTGGCTTGCCGATGCTGTTCATGGTGATGATCTTGGTGAGTATGTTTACCCCGAATGTGTACTGGTTATTCTTGATCATGCTAATTTTTGGCTGGCCAACCTTGGTGGGCTTGGTGCGGGCTGAATTTTTACGTGCGCGACATCTCGATTATGTTCGTGCTGCGCGTGCTTTGGGTGTGCGAGATGGTCGAATTATTCTACGGCACATTTTGCCTAATGCTCTCAGTTCAAGTTTGTCACAGCTTCCATTTATGTTGACTGCGAATATTACCGCACTGACTGCATTGGATTTTTTAGGTTATGGCTTACCGCCCGATGCAGCATCCCTTGGAGAGTTATTGCTACAGGGGAAAAATAATTTGAATGCACCGTGGCTTGCGCTTTCAGGTTTTGTCAGTCTGGCACTGGTTTTATCGTTACTGATTTATATTGGAGAGGCAGCGCGTGATGCATTTGACCCAAGACGCAACTAAATCTCCAATTCTTCAGATTGAACACCTGTCGATTGCAAATTCTCAGCAACAACCGTTGTTGCAAGATTTTCATTTAACCTTGCATGCAGGACAGACGGTTGCCTTGGTGGGTGAAAGTGGTTCAGGAAAATCGATCAGCAGCTTGGCGATTTTGGGCTTGTTGCCGCATCATTTGCGGGTGACAGGACAGATTCAGTTGCATGGGCAAAATGTTTTGCAGATGTCACCGATACAATTGCGTGCGCTGCGTGGACATCAAGTGGCCATGATTTTTCAGGAACCGATGACTGCTTTGAACCCTTTGCATCGGGTTGAAAAATTAATTGGTGAAAGTCTGCTGTTACAGGGTTTGTCTAAACAGCAAGTTCGGCAACGCGTGATTGAATTACTGGTCGATGTCGGCATGCCTGAGCCTGAGCAAAAACTCAAACGCTATCCACATGAACTTTCAGGTGGGCAAAGGCAACGGGTGATGATTGCGATGGCACTGGCTTTGGAGCCTGAAATTTTAATTGCCGATGAGCCGACCACAGCACTTGATGTTTTATTGCAGGCACAAGTGTTGCAACTACTGAAACAGCTCCAAAGCAAATGTCAAATGGCGATGATTTTAATCAGCCATGATTTGGGCTTAGTGCGTCGTTATGCCGATAATATTGTGGTGCTGAATCAAGGTAGGATTGAGGAAACAGGTTCGGTACAGCAAATTTTTGAATTCCCACAGACTGCATATACCCGAGAATTACTGGATCATGATTTTGGTCAGGCTTTGCCAGCGCCAAACAGTTCACTTCTACTGGAATTAAAACAGTTAGGCGTACGTTTTCCTATTAAGCAAGGTTTATTGAATCGAATCAAAGATTATGTAGTTGCAGTTGAACCTTTAGATTTGTCTTTGGCAGAAGGTGAGTCAATCGGGATTGTGGGCGAGAGTGGTTCAGGTAAAACCTCGTTGGCACTGGCAATTGCACGTTTGGTTGCAAGTGATGGGGAAATTGTACTGTTGGGGCAAGACCTGAATCGTTGCAATGAAAGCTTGTTGCGTCCATTACGCCGTAATTTTCAAATGGTGTTTCAAGATCCGTATAGCAGCTTAAATCCGCGCATGAATGTTGAACAACTGATTGCTGAAGGTCTGAGTGTGTTAAATATGTCTGAAATAGACATGCAGCAGCGGATTGAACAGGCATTACAGCAAGTCGAGTTACCTGTCAGTTTTAAATTACGTTATCCGCATCAGCTTTCTGGAGGTCAGCGTCAGCGTGTGGCTTTGGCACGCACATTGGTCTTACAGCCGAAATTATTAATTTTAGATGAACCTACGTCAGCACTGGATCGCACCACACAAAAAGCCATTGTGAAACTATTGCGTGATTTGCAGCAAAAGTTACAGATGAGTTATGTGTTTATTAGTCATGATTTACAAGTGGTTCGGGCGTTGTGTCAGCAAGTACTTGTACTGCATCATGCAAAAGTGGTGGAATTACAGCCGACTGAACAATTATTTTTACAACCACAAACTGAATATACGCGGCAATTGATTCAGGCGAGTGAGTATTAAAAGTACAATTATGTTTCACTGATCAGGAATAAAAAAATATGGAAAAAGACTGGTATGCAGTAAAAGGGCTATTTCGTTGGTATTTCAAAGAGGATGGTCGTACATGTCAAATCGAAGAAAGGATTGTTTTATTTCAGGCTGAAAGTTTTGATCATGCAATAGATTTGGCAGAAGCTGAAGCAGTTACTTATTGCGAGCCTGACGATCAAGCTAATTTTGCTTTTGAATGTATGGGGTTGTGGTATGTTCACTGTCTCTTAGGTGATCAACCAGAGCATGGTGTTGAAATATTTTCTAGAAGATCAACAACTGAATTAAGTGCTGATGCCTTTATTAAACGCTATTATCCGAAATCACATGATCATAAACATTGATTAATTGAATGCAAATAAAAAAGCCCAGTAATAAATACTGGGCTTTTTTGAATGTGGCGTCCCTACGGGGATTCGAACCCCGGTTACCGCCGTGAAAGGGCGATGTCCTAGGCCTCTAGACGATAGGGACTTCTAGAGTATTCTGATATTAAGTGGCGTCCCTACGGGGATTCGAACCCCGGTTACCGCCGTGAAAGGGCGATGTCCTAGGCCTCTAGACGATAGGGACACATCAGAAGGTGGGCGTATAATAGGGTGAATCTAAAAGTATGTCAAATATTTTTTATGAAAAATAGTTATGAATGAATGTTAAATCATCAAAGTTCGCTATTTTTCTGATTTTACGTATGTTTTTTCAACAAAATTCTGAATTTAAGTTTTAAACATGTGTCTGCCAATCAAGCACGCGCTTGAAATTGAGGCATATCATAAATTAATTCCAATACTCGTCGAATCACCATCGGGTGTTGTAAATAACCAATAATTTCATGTGGTTTGTCAGCGAAGGTGGTAATCAGTTTATTGTTGATTTGTGGGTGAAAATCAAAAACAGGTGGTAGCATTGGAAAAGTTGTGAGGTAATCTTCTTGTGAATAAAAATTATGCCAGTCGCCACTCAGAACTTTGGGTTTTTGCAGAGGATGAGCAAGGTGTCGCTGCATAACGTTGAAAGGTAAGGGTGATGCCAAGGTGATAAAGCGTTTAATCTCATATTGGTTTGATAACTCATGCAGTAGGTTATAAGCCACGACTGTTCCTAAAGAATGTGCAATCACAATATGCCGTTGATGAGGTTCAAAGCAAGATAAAATCCGCTCATGGACTTGCTGTTTAAAATCTGGGTTATACCAGTACAGATAGACCTCACACAGAAACTTTTGGATGAGTGATTCATGAAGGTCTGGAAAATGATTGAGGAGCATCACCATTTCTTTGAGCATGCGGTCTTTAGCGAGCTGTGAGAGCACAAAAAAGCGGTTTTTCATTGAATAAGGTTGATGCTGAGCATCATGAGGAAGTAAAGGAATTTCTGCGAGTGCCTGTTTAAGTGCATCACTTCGTTGTTGGCGAATACGTGGTAACTTGGCCAAGAATGACCAGTTCGGACGTAAGGTTTCGAGGTTGATGGCTTTACGGTGATTGAACTCATTTAAAATATCACCATAAAAAGGAAAGGCAAGATCAAGTTGATCAACATCGACTTGTGCCTCAATTTTATGCATACCAGTATTAAAGACATTGAGCCAATATTCCTGAAAGGAATTTGCATCAAAAATCTGTTGTTTAATGCCATGAATAAAAATGATTTTCATCGATAGGTATCAATTCATTTTATAAATAATTCTATTTGATTATAAAAACAAAATAAAAAAAGTGTAGCATTGCTACACTTTTCTTATAAAACATAGTTGTCCTGTTAATCAGTCTTTATCTCGATATAAAAAGTAATGACTGATATAGCACAAAGCAATAAAAATCAAGCAACTATAGAAGCCAGGTAGCATTGAGCTGTCTTGCGTCATACTAATACAGGTAATCACACAGAACACAAAACCTAGAATGGGTGTCATTGGGAACAATGGTGCAGCAAAACGTAAGTCTGCAATGCTGTGTCCAGTTTTATACCACTGACGACGGAAATTGAACTGGCACACACAAATTGCTGTCCAAACTATCACCATTGTAAATGCTGCAACACCCAACAAGTTTTTGAAAATAGTTTCTGGCGCGAATTGTTCAGAGAGTAAGCCAGGAAGTGCGCCAAACATGGTGACAATAATTGCGGTAATTGGGGTGCCGTGTTTGGTGAGTTTAGAGAAAATGGCAGGTAATTGGCGTTTAACTGACAATGACCACATCATACGAGATGCAGCATATAAACCTGAGTTTGCCGCAGACAACAGTGCCGTAATAATCACAAAGCGAATAATATCTTCAGCATAGGGAATTCCCATATAACTGAATACGGTCACGAAAGGACTGTTACTGATGTGGTCGGAACTCAATCCTGCTTGTTGGTAAGGTAACAATGCACAGATCACCACAATGGTACCCACAAAGAAAATCAACAGACGCCAGATGGCTGCATTGATTGCTTTAGGGACATTTCGAGCAGGGTCTTCAGTTTCACCCGCCGCAACACCAATCAGCTCTGTACCTGAAAAGGCGAAATTCACAATCAGCATGGTTGCAAAAATAGGCATTAAGCCTTTCGGGAACCAGCCTTGAGCTAGCAGGTTGTTGAACAATGGTGCGTGGGTTTCACCATGATAAGAAATCACGCCAAAAATTGCCAAAAGCCCGAGCAAGATAAAGCTAATGACCGTGACCACTTTGACTAAAGCCAGCCAAAATTCAGACTCAGCAAACATACGAGTCGAACTAATATTTAAGATAAAAACAATCGCTGCAAAAATAACAGTCCAAATCCACATGGAAATATGCGGGAACCATTCCTGCATGAGCAGTGCAGCAGCCGTAAATTCGGTGCCTAGCGTGGCTGTCCATGTGAGCCAGTACAGCCAAGTAATCATATAGCCTGTAGCTGGCCCAATGTACTTGTTGGCATATTCACCAAAAGAACCTGAAACAGGCATATGTACGGCCAGTTCGCCTAAGCACAGCATCACCATATAGGCGATTAAGCCACCGAGAAAATAAGAAACAATGGCACCTACAGGCCCCGTTTGTGCAATGACTTCACCCGACCCTAGAAATAGACCTGTGCCAATGGCACCGCCTAATGACAGCATAACGAGGTGTCGAGTACTCATAGCGCGTTTAAGTGGCGCAGAATTGCCCTGATGCGATGCATCATTCGGAGAGTGAGATGACTGCATGGGAAATGAGAAATACAAAAAATGAAGCGGGTTATTTTAGAGAAAACCATTAAATGTGCAATAGCCGCCCAGTTTTTGCTAAATGTGAAAAATGAAAGGTGGTTTTAACAATACCTGAATGTAATTTTTAAGTTTTTTTGAACAAAAGGCTAAAAAAAGTGCATGATATACTGCGTTTTTAATCATTTAATCGAATATGGCTACACTTTTATTGAGTTCTATTGTCCCCATCTTGCTTGCCTTGCTCGGTGGGTGGCTATTGGGTCGGGTAGTGACTGTACCGATCAAAACATTGGCGATTGGCAGCATTGGTTATTTGGTCTGGGCTTTGCTCATGGTAATCGGTTATCAGTTCGCAGATGTGTTATTTCAGCCCAATGTGGGGTGGAAAGTCTTACGTGAAAGCTTTATTTACGGCAGTATTTTATCGGTCAGCAGTTTTTTATTGTTGCTTGCCCGACCTGTTCAAGAGCATGGAGTTGAACATTCAACGCGTGATTTTCGTGACTTGCTCAAGCCTTTGCAGGAATGTTGTATGGCGATGCTGATGGTCGGGTTAGGCATGTTGAGTTATTGGGTTTTGCCACATGATTTGCATGCTGCCCAATTCTCACATGCTTTGTTGCTGATTTTAATTGTCTTGATCGGCATTGATTTATCAACGGTTCGTTTATCGCGTTTAACTAGACAGCAGATTTGGGTGCCTTGTGCCATGCTGATCGCGATTTTTATCGCAGCGTATATTGCCCACTGGTTGTTACCGCACTCCTTTACTGCATTATTAACGGTTGCAAGTGGTTTTGGCTGGTTTAGTTTGTCAGGTTCTTTGGTGGCAAATTTGTTAGGTAAGGAAATGGGCAGCTTTGCCTTGCTCACTGATCTGATCCGTGAGTTTTACGGGATTTTATTGCTGTTTTTATGCGGGCGTAGTTTGCCGCGAAGTGTGATCGGTGTCTGTGGTGCAACGGCTATGGATTCAACTTTGCCATTTATTAAGCAAAACTGTCGAAGTCAAGATGTTCAGTTGGCTTTGTTTAGTGGATTTATTTTGACGTTGATCGCACCATTTTTGATTGTGCTATTTGCGTCATTGAAATGATTGAATAATCAAGTAGATGGCGTCCCTACGGGGATTCGAACCCCGGTTACCGCCGTGAAAGGGCGATGTCCTAGGCCTCTAGACGATAGGGACGTTGTGAGGATGGCGGTATCTTAGTGATCCGCCGTTAAACTGTCAAGCAGGTGCGGAGACAGTTTGTTCAAAATATAGCAAAACAGTTCAGCAGTCTTTTGCGTATCGTATAAAGCAGAGTGTGCTTCTTTACCATCGAACTCAATTCCTGCCTGAATGCACGACTTCGCCAAAACCGTTTGACCGAACATTACGGCACTTAAAGTCACCGTATCGAATACAGAAAAACTGTGGAACGGGCTTTGGTTTTTGGTGCCAGTACGGGCAACTGCGGCCTGTAAAAAGCCCAAGTCGAAGTGTGCATTGTGACCGACCAGTACCGCATGGGTACATTGCTGGGCACGACGAACGTCATTCAAAGATTTAAAGATACGTTTGAGCGCTGACTTTTCATCTTCGGCCATCGCCACGCGCAGCGGGCTGAAAGGATCAATCCCGATAAAGTCGAGTGAGCGACGATCAAGGTGAGCACCTTCAAATGGATTGATGTGTGCATGAAATGCTTGACCTGGGACGAATTCACCTTGTTCATTGTAAACAATTGGAATACAGGCGATTTCGAGTAAAGCATCGGTTTGGGCATTGAAGCCTGCGGTTTCAACATCGACCACCACAGGCAAAAAACCACGAAAACGCTGACCCATTAAGGGTGCAGTAGAATCGGTCACACTTTTCTCCAATGGATGGTTTTTCCAGCGTGAAGCGGGATAATTTTTTGATCTTCCAAATAGTCGAAACTTTCAGGGATGACTTGGTCTTCTTTGATGAGGGTAATAGTGCTGGTGTTGCGTGGTAAACCGTAGAAGTCTGCACCAAAGAAGCTGGCAAAGCCTTCAAGACGTTCGATTTTACCGACCTGATCAAATGCTTGAGCATAAAGTTCAATCGCTGTTGGAGCGCTATAGCAACCTGCACAGCCGCATGCATTTTCTTTGGCATTTTGAGCATGTGGAGCACTGTCAGTACCCAAGAAGAATTTCGGGTTGCCACTAGTTGCCACTTCAAGCAAGGTTTTTTGATGCGTTTGGCGCTTCAAAATTGGCAAGCAGTAGAAATGCGGTTTGATTCCACCCACCAACATATCGTTGCGGTTAAACAATAAATGTTGTGGTGTAATGGTTGCGGCAATATTACGGTCTTGCTCAAGTACAAACTGCGCAGCATCACTGGTGGTGATGTGTTCAAGCACGACTTTCAGATCAGGGAACTGCTTCAAGATCGGAGAAAGAATTTCATCCAAGAAACGTTTTTCGCGGTCAAAGATATCGACATGTGAATGCGTTACTTCACCATGTAGCAATAATGGCACTTGATGTTTTTCAAGTTGCTCAATCACGGCATAGACTTTACGAATGTCGCTGACGCCATTGTCCGAGTTGGTGGTTGCACCCGCAGGATAGAGTTTGATGGCATTGACATGCTCAGACTCTTTAATCTTAATCACTTCATCTGGTGAGGTGTGATCAGTAAAGTACAACACCATGCGCGGGTCAAAATGCACACCTTCTGGCACGTGCTGCATAATGCGTTCACGGTAAGCATTGGCTTCTTCCACAGTTTTGACAGGTGGAACAAGATTCGGCATACAAATCGCACGAGCGAATTGATTTGCAAGGTCTGGAACTGTGCGCTTAAGGGATAAACCATCACGCAAGTGAGCGTGCCAATCATCTGGCTGAATTAGAGTTAATGTCTTCAAGGGAAATTTGAGCTAAGAAATAAAACAAATGATAATGCAATTTACCGCAGAATGGTAATTTTACACATGAGTAAATCTGTCAAGACAAGCATTGCCTAGATAAAAAATGTGCGCACTTGAATAAGAGCTTGGTTAATTTATATTTTATGATAGCCAATTTAAAATATTCAGGCATGAGCAGTACAAAAAAAGCCACCTAAGTTTAGGTGGCTTTTAACTTAAAATAAAATCAATTATTTGCTTTTATTTTCAAGTTGAGGAACTGCTGAACCTTGACCAAGTGACAACAAGCCAGTCTCAGTATAAAGACCAAGTTTGGCACGTGTATCAGTAATGTCGAGGTTACGCATAGTTAACTGACCGATACGATCCATAGGTGTGAACATTGAGTTACCTTTCTCCATGGTTAAACGCTCAGCTTCATAAGTGAGGTTCGGAGATTCAGTGTTCATGATGGTGTAGTCATTACCACGACGAAGCTCAATTGTCACTGTACCAGTGATTGCTTTTGCAACCCAACGCTGTGCAGTTTCACGAAGCATAAGCGCTTGTGAATCGAACCAACGACCTTGGTACAACAAACGACCTAAACGTAAACCGTTGATGCGGTATTGTTCGATGGTGTCTTCATTGTGAATGCCCGTTACTAACCGCTCGTAAGCAGTATGAAGAAGTGCCATCCCCGGAGCTTCATAAATGCCGCGAGATTTAGCTTCAATGATACGGTTTTCGATTTGATCCGACATGCCTAGACCATGACGACCACCGATACGGTTGGCTTCAAGAATCAATTCAACTGGATTTTCAAAGCGTTGACCGTTCAGTGCAACAGGCATACCTTCTTCAAAAGTCACGGAAACTTCTTCAGGTTTGATTTGGACGTCTTCTTTCCAGAACGCAACGCCCATGATTGGGTCTACGATTTTGATGCCTGCATTGAGGTATTCAAGATCTTTTGCTTCGTGCGTTGCACCCAGCATGTTTGAGTCAGTCGAGTAGGCTTTTTCTTTTGACATTTTGTAGTCAAAGCCGTTGTCGATCAGGAATTGTGACATTTCTGCACGACCACCCAACTCATCGATAAACTGTTGGTCTAACCAAGGTTTATAGATTTTAAGGTTCGGGTTAGTCAACAAACCATAACGGTAGAAACGCTCAATGTCGTTGCCTTTATACGTTGAACCGTCACCCCAGATGTTGACATCATCTTCTTTCATGGCAGTGACAAGCATTGTCCCTGTGACTGCACGACCCAATGGTGTGGTGTTGAAGTAAGGAATACCACCAGTGCTGATATGGAACGCGCCACATTGAATCGCTGCGATACCTTCAAGCGCAAGTTGCATACGGCAGTCAATTAAGCGTGCTTTTACAGCGCCATATTGTTCTGCTTTCTTTGGAATGGCATCGTAGTCGTCTTCATCAGGCTGACCCAAGTTTGCAGTATAAGCATATGGTTCAGCGCCTTTTTGTTTCATCCACAATAAAGCTGCTGAAGTGTCTAAACCACCAGAAAAGGCAATACCCACTTTTTTGCCTACTGGTACATGCTGCAAGATCGTTGCATTATCAGTCATTGCTAGTCCTAACTTATAAATAGGTGCCGCGAATTGGCTACCCTGAAAAATCTGTAAACATTTTATTGTAGCACTTTTCACCACAGATGTTTTTGCTAAAAATGCCGATGAAAGCAGATTTCATACAGCAGTTTTGACTAAAAACAGGGCTAAAGAACAGCTCGAATAAAGTTTGCCGAAAATTTCTGGAATTGAAAAGCAAAAATCCGTGACAGGTCACGGATCTTGCAATCAATAACGTTTTGATGATTAGACGGTATAGCGTTTGCTTAAGCCCCAGTCCGCCAAAATACGTCGATACGTGGTCGATGAACGATCGGCTTCAAAGTGGGCTTCCATGGTTAAATCTAGGGGTAATTCTTCAGGTTTTTGCGATTCGACCATGTCCTGATCTTCAGCAAAAATCTGTGCATTAAAGTCATACACGGCTTGCAAATCACCTGTGGTGTCAAAGTTACGGGTCAGCGGCACAAACAAACGGGTCTTGTTGTGCGACACAGGGCAGCAGGCATTGAGGATTTTTAAAACGCCATCGTTTGGAAAATCAATGCTTAAGATCGCTGAAAATGGCGGATAAACATCGAAAGTGCGTTTCCATAAAAAGTCTTCAGGCGCAAGATGTTGCATCCCATGCGGATAGTTGCTGACATTGCTCACGTATTCGGTATGTAAACCATAATCGGTTTTGACCGTTGAATATTTGGGTACAACGGGATTGTCACGGTTGGCAAAGGCTTGGTTATGTACCCAAGCGAAATGGGCAACATCGATAAAGCCTTCTAACTGGCGACCACTTGAACCTGCAATATCCACAAATGGCGGTAAAATTGCTTGATGTTCAGGTTGATCCCAAGTATCGAGGATAGGAAAGTTGGCTTTGGTTTCGTCACGGCTGAGAATACTTGTCCAAATCAAACCATATTTTTCAACCACTGGAAAACTGGTGAGTGAGAAGCGATCCGAGATTTTGGTGAGTTCGGGTTGTGCTGGAATTAGAGTGCATTTACCTTCGCTGTTATAACGTAAGCCATGATAAGGACAAATAATTTCTTCACCTTCCACCCAGCCTTTAGTGAGTGGTACACCACGATGCGGGCAAATGTCCCGAACCAAGCGAATCAGTCCGCTTTCAGTTTTATATAAAGCCAGTTTGACATCAAGCAGCATGACCTGTTGCGGTGTGCTGCTGACATCTTCAATACGGGCAACGGGATACCAATGTTGTGCCAAAATATCCCAATCGTCGCTGTCAAATTGGCTGTAGCAGGGTTTGTTGAGCAGTTGCGTGACTGGAATTGCGTTCATAGTGACCCCTAATTTTTTCTCTATCTTGTTTATAAATCTAGCTCAAGCACTGGGCTTTTGGCGCGTGAACAGCACAATGCGATGTATTGTTCACTGGCATTTTTTTCATTTTCGCTTTGTACGCTGTCTCGGTGGTCAACTTCGCCTGCCAAGACACGGGTCAGACATGCACCACACATACCCATTTCACACGATAAGGGAATACTGACCTGATGTTCAAGCAGTACAGAAGCGATACTTTGTTGTTCAGGCACATGAAAAATTTGTCCTGAACGTTGCAATTTAATTTGAAACCCAGCATCGGCAGCACTGTCGAGTGAACTTGGTTGCAATTGTGGTGGATGGAAGGCTTCCAAGTGAATTTGATCGGCTTGCCAACCTAGTTGCATGGCATATTGTTGATATTCATGCATAAAGCTTTCTGGGCCACACAAGTACAAGCGTTTGCTTGCTAACGGTTGTTGCAAACTTTCGGGATGTTCAATTCTGAGACTTTCACCTAAAGAACTGTACAGCACATGGATTTTTCCAAATTTAAACCCTTGTCGCCAACGGCTAGTAAATGCCAAATGCAGCGGAGTTTTGACACAGTAATACAACTCAAAAGTTTTCTTCTGTGCTTCAAGTTGTTCTGCCATCGCCAAGATTGGGGTAATCCCGATGCCTGCGGCAACCAGTAAATATTCCTCAGCCGTTTTAAGCGGAAACAGATTGCGGGGTGGAGAAATTTCAATGTGTTGCCCGACGCGTAAATGCTCGTGAATGTACTGTGAGCCACCACGCGACAGTTGTTCCTTTTTAACGCAAATCACATACTGATCTTGCTGGGTTGGATTGCCTGTTAGCGAATACTGACGTGTCATTTGATTGGGTAAATAAATATCAATATGTGCACCTGCTTGCCACGCTGGCAAGTTGTGGGGTTGCACAGGCAGTAGCGTGATGGCTAAATTGCCTTCTCCTTGCCGACCAATACTATCGACAACCACTTTTAACTTTTCCATGTGCTTATCCTTTTTATTGTGATGAAAAAACCTTGCAAGATTTGAACCAAAGTATGATTAAAATCCGAGTCAGGTTTAAACCAAAAAGAAATCACCAAACCCTGCTTTTTTTAAGCAGCGCCGAAACATTACCGAGCTGCGGTCAGCAGGAATATGAGCTTCTAAGCTGAGATCGAGTGGCAAGCGTTCAGGTTTTTGAGATTCGACCACCATACGGTCTTCTTCAAAGATTTTCAGGTTGTAGTCAATAATGGCTTGTTCATCATCCTCAAGGTCGAAGTTTTTTACTAGAGGGGCAAACAGACGGGTTTGTCTGGCTGAAACAGGGCAGGCTGCATTCATAATCACCATTTTCCCACCATGACGAAAATGGATGGTCAAAGTGGCAGTAAAAGGGACATGTAACTCAAAGTGTCGTAACCATTTAAAGTCAGGCGTGCCTTTATAGTGTTCACTGGCAGGGTAGTTGCCAACCGTGCTCCAGTAATCGGCAGCAAAACCGTATGTGGTTTCAGTTGGATGATAGTCGTTGACCAGTTGATTGCCGGCATCAGCAAACGTGCCTGAATGTACCCAAGCAAAATGTGCAACGTCTAAGAAACCTTCGACCTGACGACCTGCAAATGCTGCAATATCGACCGCTGGGCAGATGACGTGCTGAACGTCAGTTTCATCCCACAAAGGCATAGATGGAACGTCTGTGTCGCCTTGGGGGAGCAGGCACGTCCAGATTAGTCCGTAACGCTCAACACTCGGGAACGTGGTTAAATTCAGTTTGCTTGGAATGGCTTGGTTTGGACTCGATGGAATGCGGTTACAGTGTCCGTGTTCACCAAAACGTAAACCATGATAAGGGCAGACCACACCTTCGCCATCATGTTTGCCTAAAGTCAGCGGTACACCCCGATGTGGGCAAGCATCTTTAGCAATGACCAGTTCTTGGTTGATGCGATACATCACCAAAGCTTCGTCGAGCAAAGTGGCTTTAACAGGCTGTTCATCAACATCGACACTGCGGGCAATCGGATACCAGTATTTCGCCAGCAGAAACCAGTCCGCTTCATGAAAGCTGCAATGAGCAGGTAAATTCAGTATTTGAAATGCAATCGGTGAGTTCATAGAACCTGCCTAGAAGAATTATTTTTGAACTGTTTTTACTATGATTCCAAAATCCATTCTCGTCTATTACAATGATTTTGATTATCTGTTCTAATTTTTAGAATGCCTATGCACAATTCAATGCCGTTTTCGCGTTTTACAGAATATTTTATGGTGGTGGCTAAAACAGGTAGTCTGCGTAAAGCCGCAGAACAACTGTTTATTTCAGTATCGGCTGTGCATCGGCAAATTGTGCTGGCTGAAGAACAGTTTGGTGTGCCGTTGTTTGAACGCCTGCCCAGTGGTTTAAAGCTGACTTTGGCAGGTGAGTTGCTGTATAGCGATTTACTGCGTTGGCAAAAAGACTTTCAGCAAACCTGTATCCGTTTAGATGAAATTCAGGGCTTAAACCGTGGTTCGATTCAGTTTGGCTTGATTGCTGCGCTCAGCGATGGTTTTGTGATTGAGAGTATTGCCGAACTACAGCAGCAACATCCGTGGCTGAATTTTGAAATCCAGATTCAGGACAGTCAGAAAATTGCTCAGCAGATTATGCAGGCTGAACTGGACTTCGGCATGATTCTCGACCCTGTACAGCATGCGCATTTGGATGTTTTGTCTTTTGTTGAACTGCCACTGGGTTTTGTGATGTCGCCTGAACATCCGTTGGCACAGCATCGCCAACTCAGCTTGTCGCAAACTTATGCAGATCGGCATATTATCGCGCAAGCGCCGTTGGTGATTCATGATCGTGTCGATGCTATTTATAAACGTCAGCAAATGTTACCCCAGCAAAAAATTGAATCGAATGACATTCGCACCATGCTGTCTTTGCTCAAGAAAAATGTCGGAATTGCCTTGATGAGCTGGCTTGATGTCTATACTCATGTGCAACGTGGCGAACTGTGTTTTATTCCTTATCGGGATGCCGCAATTCAACCTGTGACCCTTGCACTCTGTGTTGCACCAAAGCGTCAGTTGTCACGTGCAGCTCAATTATTTATGCAGCAACTCATGAAAAATATGCAGCAGGTGGATTTTGAAAATATGAGAAAAATCACTTAAATATAAGTTTTTAAATGAATTATTATGTAGTCTATGTTGATAATTTAAATTGAATCACTTAATTTTAATGAATGGTGATATGTGTCACTTATTTGGTGTTAATTATTTTAAGTAATTGAAAATAAATAATTAAATTTAAGTCTATGTGAATTTTCTCTTCTAAGGAATTTATTGAAAGATAAAATTTACAAAAAAATAATGATTAAGTGTTTAGAAAAAACACATGATTAATTTTATTTTAAGTTTCCATCAATATTGCAGGTCTATGCTCGAGTGGTTTTTGTTCATTGATTATGGAGAATCAACAATGCAAACCGTAGAGGTCGCTGAAAAGAAACAGTCCCAAGTGCGTGCCATTTTTAATGTCACCAGTGGTAACTTTCTAGAACAATACGATTTTTTCCTGTTTGGTCTATATGCCAAATATATTGGTGAAACTTTTTTCCAGTCAGACAGTGCTTATGCAGCATTGATCAAAACCTTTCTGATTTTTGCAGTCAGTTTCCTAATGCGCCCGATTGGCGCATTGGTTCTCGGTCCTTATGTTGACCGTATTGGACGCCGTAAAGGCTTGATGGTGACTTTAAGCATTATGGCTTTTGGTTCGGTGATTATCGCTGTTACCCCAAGTTATCAAACACTGGGGATTACGGCTGCGGTTCTGATTTTTGTCGGTCGTCTGGCACAAGGTTTCTCGGCAGGTGTGGAGCTGGGCGGTGTTTCAGTATATCTATCTGAGATTGCCAAAGAGCATAATCGTGGTTTTATTACCAGTTGGCAGTCTGCCAGTCAGCAGGTTGCGGTCGTGTTTGCAGCACTTTTGGGATATGGCATCAGCATTGTGTTTACTAAAGCACAAATTCAGGACTGGGCTTGGCGTATTCCATTTATTGTCGGCTGCATGATCATCCCGATGATTTTCATGATGCGTCGTTCTTTAAAAGAAACGGAAGATTTTGCTTCGCGTCAGCATCACCCAACGACTAAAGAAATTTTGAGTA
The DNA here is from genome assembly GCF_022012315.1 of Acinetobacter sp. ME22. Classification (NCBI taxonomy): domain Bacteria; kingdom Pseudomonadati; phylum Pseudomonadota; class Gammaproteobacteria; order Moraxellales; family Moraxellaceae; genus Acinetobacter; species Acinetobacter sp. ME22. The sequence continues at coordinate 90,792 of NZ_JAKLTL010000003.1, read as the reverse complement.
ATTTGGCAAGCAACTGGCGTATTGTGATCTCGGGTATGCTGCTGGTTGCAACCACTACCACCATGTTCTACTTTATTACGGTTTATACGCCAACATTTGGTAAAGAAGTTCTACACTTAACGACTAAAGAAAGTTTGATTGCGACCATTATGGTAGGCGTGAGTAACTTTATTTTCCTTCCAATTGGTGGGCATTTATCTGATAAGTTTGGACGCCGTACTTTATTGCTTGCAACCTCGTTCTTGATTTTACTAACGGCTTATCCGTTGTTGAACTGGTTAACGCATAGCATTAGCTTGGGTCACTTGATGATCAGCTTGTTGTGGTTGTCATTGCTATACAGTTTCTATAATGGCGCAATGGTGGTGACATTAACCGAAATTATGCCTCGTGAAGTGCGTACCTCAGGTTTTTCTGTGGCGTATAGTTTGGCAACCTCGATCTTTGGCGGCTTAACCCCTGTGATTGCAACCTTTATTGTGCAACAGACGGGGAGTAAAACTTCACCTGCATTTTGGTTAATGTTTGCTGCGGTTTTAAGTCTGATTACGGTTTTGACTTTGTTTAAACAAATGAAGTTGCGTCGTGTAACTGCATAAAGTATTCAGTAATTTCGTTTAAACCACATCTCAGGATGTGGTTTTTTTATGTGAGTTGATTTTGAATGTTGCAGATTATTGATATAAATTGCTTTAAAAATAAACAAGATAGCATGGTTGATATGATTTTTGATGAAATAATATGCGTTTGATGCAGCATGATGAAAATTTTTCTTGAATTAAAATAAGAGTCTTTGTATTCTTACGCACATGGAAGCGTGGCAGAGCGGTTTAATGCACCGGTCTTGAAAACCGACGAGGGTGTGAGTCCTCCGTGAGTTCGAATCTCACCGCTTCCGCCAAATTCAAAAAGCCCTGACAATGTCAGGGCTTTTTTATATTCAATATGGATATTGAGATGTCTGTTTGATGCTGAAGACTTTAGCATCATATATCTTGGTTCTTTATAGAATGAACTCATCTATAGCCTAACGCCTATTGGAACGCTATCATGAAGCCATCTAAAATTGTGGTGATCATGCATGAACATTGTTGCAGATGAAAATCTGGCATTTACAGACTATTTCTTTGCCGATTTGGCGGCCATTCAACATCATGCAGGGCGAACCCTGACACAGCAAAACCTGACTCAGACACAAGCATTATTGGTACGTTCTGTCACTCAGGTCAATGCAGCATTACTTGAAGGCACTCCTGTCGAATTTGTTGCCAGTGCCACTATCGGCACAGACCACCTCGACATTGCTTATCTGGAACAGCGTGGTATTACTTGGGCAAATGCTGCGGGTTGTAACGCGCAAGCAGTGGCTGAATACGTCATTACCGCACTGTTAAAACTCAAACCAGAACTGATAAATGCGAACGATGATTTTTGCTTAGGTATTGTCGGATTGGGCAATGTCGGGACACGTTTGGCAGCTATGGCAAAACTGTTGGGCTGGAAAGTGTTGGGTTGTGATCCGCTGGTGCAACGTGATCAGATTGAACAAGTCGATTTAGAAACTTTATTGCAACAGGCCAATGCAGTTTCTTTGCATGTACCGATGGTCAAAACAGGGCAACATCCAACTTATCATCTGATTAATGCTGAGCGTTTGGCACAGCTTGCCCCTGACACCATTCTGATTAACAGCTCGCGTGGTGCAGTGATTGCCGAGCAAGACCTTATGGCAGATATTCGCCAGACGCAGCGCCAAGTCGTGCTAGATGTCTTTGAATATGAACCAATGATTTCTCAGGAATTGCTGGATTTGGTGACGTTGGTGACGCCCCATATTGCGGGTTACAGCCTTGAAGGTAAGGCACGTGGTACACAAATGATTTACGAAGCATTCTGCAAAAAATACCAGTTAGAGATCAATAAAGACTTTCGTACTCAGTTGCCTGCTTGCGAGCCATTTTTCCAAGGACAAGATTTAACACAAGCTTTGGTGAAACATTTATCAGAAATCTATGATATTCAGCAAGATGATGCCAATTTACGTGCCTGTGTGGTTGATGGTTGGGTACATCAACCTGCTTTTGATGCCTTACGTAAAAATTATCCGCTGCGCCGTGAATGGGCTGCACATGGAGGGCCGCAGGCATGAGCCAGACCTTCCAACCGACTTGTGATCTTGAAGCTTTAAAAGCACGTGCCAAAATGTATCAATGCATCCGCCAGTTTTTTGCCGAGCGCGATGTCATGGAAGTCGAAACCCCCATCTTGTCTCAGGCAGGTGTGACCGATGTGCATTTGGCTTCTGTGCCTGCACTGCGACATGTTCAAGGTCAGCAGCACACCCATTATTTGCAGACTTCACCTGAATTTCCCATGAAACGTTTACTGGCGAGTGGCAGTGGTGCGATTTTCCAGATCTGTAAAGTCTTTCGCGATGACGAACACGGACGCAAGCACAACAGTGAATTCACCATGTTAGAATGGTATCGCCCTGCATTTAGCCTAAGCGATTTAATGCATGAAACGTCTGCTTTGTTAAATGTTTGTTTAGCTGAACGTTTTTCTGAATTGCGCCCGATGGTACTGAGCTATAAGCATGCCTTTCAGGATCGTTTGGACATTAATCCATTACAAGCGACTTTGGAGCAACTCAAAGAAACTGCGCGCCGTGTTGGGTTAAATCTGGACTTGGGCGATGACCGATTGGCGTATATGGACTTGTTGTTTTCGCACATGGTCGAACCAAGTTTAGGCTTCGATACCCCTGTATTTTTAACGGACTTTCCACCTGAAATGGCTTCACTGGCAAAAGTTAAAACCGATGAAGATGGGGAGCAGGTCGCAGCCCGCTTCGAGGTGTATATTGAAGGGCTGGAACTGGCCAATGCCTATGATGAATTGGTCGATGCTGATGTTTTACGTCAGCGCTTTACGGCAGACAATGCTGAACGTGCAGCGCAGGGCTTAACGGTTATGCCGATAGATGAACACTTGTTGGCTGCCTTGCCGCACATGCCTGAATGTTCGGGGATTGCTTTGGGTATCGACCGTTTATTGATGGTTGCTCAGAACAAATTGAAGCTTGAACAGGTGATTACATTTCCTGCGGATATTGCTTAAATCAGAAGACAACAGCCATCAAAATGATGGCTGTTGTTGCATTAAATATTCATGTTTTAACTGTGCCAATGCATCAATTCGGCGTTGAATCAGCATTTCACCAATATCTGCACCCGTGATGTGGGTAGGCAAATCTTGTGCTTTGATATTGCGTACACACTCAATTGCAGCATGTAGATAGTCTGCTTGTGGGTAAGGACGGTGCTCTAGACCTAATCGACCACGAGCGTCACATTCACAGGCTTGGATAAATGCCACCACACGTTCAGGGCGACGTAAAACATCAAGTCGTTGCAGCAAACGCCAGAGCGTGCCTGCTTTTAAGGTAAATGCCTGATGGCATTTCAAATGTTCCTTACATACGACCAAAGCCAATTGCTTTATGGCAGCAGGGACTTTAAGTCGGTCACACAGTTCAGTCACAGGCTCAACACCGCGTTGTTCATGTAAAATATGGCGTGGCAAAATATCTTCTGGTGTCAGGGCTTTACCCAAATCATGTACCAAGACCGCAAAGCGTACATCTAAGCTATAGTCAGCAAGACAAGCCTGTTGCAGTGACATAAGCGTATGTATGCCGCAGTCAATTTCAGGATGATATTCAGCACGTTGTGGTACACCGAACAAGGCATCAATTTCTGGAAACAGTATTTTTAAGGCACCACAATCTCGCAAAACTTGGAAATAGACATCGGCATGTTTTTCCATCAGTGCACGCGAGGTTTCTTTCCAAACACGTTCTTCAGTCAGACAGCAGAGTTCGCCTGATTGTGCCAAATGTGTCATCAGCGCTAAGGTTTCATCGGCAATTTTAAAACCATATTCGGCATAACGTGCGGCAAAACGGGCGACACGAAGCACACGCAAAGGATCTTCTGCAAATGCATCTGAAACATGACGCAGCACTTTATTTTCAAGGTCTTGCTGACCGCCATAAGGGTCATACAAATTACCTTCAGTATCTCTGGCGATGGCATTGATGGTCAGATCACGCCGAATGAGATCTTGTTCTAAATTAATGTCTGGCGATGTGAAGAATTCAAAACCATGATAGCCATGTCCTTGCTTACGTTCTGTACGTGCAAGGGCATATTCATCTTTGGTTTTAGGGTGTAGAAAAACGGGAAAATCTTTACCAACAGGTTGAAAACCTTGTGCAATAAGTTGTTCTGGTGTTGCACCCACCACCACATAATCTTTTTCGTGATAGGGGTGACCGAGTAACTGATCTCGGACGGCACCGCCTACTAAATAAATTTGCATGAAAAAACCTCTATTCTTAGAGCAATCATGCAACAGAATAGAGGTTTGTACAAGTCTAAGCTTTAAGCTTAAAAGCCTGTTTAAGCGTGTTGTTCTTGCTGAATTTCAGCTACAGTTAACGCAGTCATATTCACCAAACGACGAGTCGTTGTGGTAGGTGTCAAGATATGAACTGGTTTAGCTGCACCAAGCAAGATTGGACCAATCGTTACATTGTTCCCTGAAGTTGATTTCAACAGGTTGAATGAAATGTTGGCTGCATCAAGATTTGGCATAATCAACAAGTTTGCTGAACCTTTGAAACGAGAGTTCGGGAATGCAAACTGACGAATGTTTTCATCAAGCGCTGCATCACCGTGCATTTCACCTTCAACAATCAAATCTGGTGCTTGTTCAGTCAACAGACGATACACTTCACGCATTTTTTGCGCGCTTGGATCTTCTTGGTTACTGCCAAAGCTTGAATGTGAAAGTAATGCAACACGTGGCTCAATACCAAAACGACGAACTTCAGCAGCCGCCAAAATAGTCATTTCTGCCAATTGTTCAGCCGTTGGGTTGGTGTTGACGTAAGTATCAGCAATAAACAGGTTGCGATCTTCAAGCATCAATGCATTCAAAGTAAAGAAGTTGTTCATACCTTCTTTTAGACCGAGCACGTTACGTACGAAGTCCAAGTGAATGTCGTAGCTACTGTATGTACCACACAACATCCCATCAGCTTTACCGAATTTCACCAACATTGATGCAATCAGTGTTGAACGGCGACGTGCTTCACGTTGAGCATATTCAACAGTGACACCTTTACGCTGCATAGTATTGTAATAGTCTTTCCAGAACTCTTCGTACAATGGGTTTTGTTCTTGGTCAACGATTTCAATATTTTCGCCATTTTCCAAACGTAAGCCCAATTGCTGAATGTTCGCTTCAATGACTTTGGTACGACCGACCAAGATCGGGAATGCTAAGCCTTCATCGACCACCACTTGAACTGCACGCAATACACGAAGATCTTCACCTTCAGCATAGGCAATACGTTTTGGTGCACTTTTCGCTTGAGCAAAAATCGGTTTCATCACAAATGCTGAGTTATAAACAAACTCAGATAATTGTTGACGATATGTTGCAAAGTCTTCGATTGGGCGAGTTGCAACACCTGAGTCCATTGCTGCTTGTGCAACGGCTGGAGCAATTTCCAAAATTAGACGTTGATCAAGTGGACGTGGGATCAGGTAGTCACGACCAAAAGCAGCCGATTTTTCACCATAAGTTGATGCGTCTGCTTCAACGTGTGCCATGCGCGCAATCGCATGGACACAGGCAATTTTCATTTCTTCATTAATGGTCGTTGCACCAACATCTAGTGCACCACGGAAGATATATGGGAAACAAAGTGCATTATTCACTTGGTTTGGATAGTCAGAACGACCTGTCGCCATAATGACATCTGGACGTGCCTCGTGAGCATGTTCAGGTAAAATTTCTGGGTCTGGGTTTGCCAGAGCGAAGATAATTGGGTTTTCTGCCATTTTCTTCACCATGTCTTTGGTGAGAATCCCTGCTGCAGAAAGACCAAGGAACATGTCTGCACCTTCCATGACTTCATGTAGCTGAGTCTGTGGAATATCTTGTACATAATGTTTTTTAGACTCGTCTAGCCCTTCACGTGAAGTTGTGAGTAGACCACGAGAGTCAGCAACGATAATGTTTTCTTTACGCGCACCTAATGCACAAAGTAAATTCAAGCAAGAAAGTGCGGCTGCGCCTGCACCTGAAGCAATAATTTTAATGTCTTCAATTTTCTTGCCTGTCAATTGTAGGGCATTGAGCAAGGCTGAACCAACAATGATACTGGTACCATGTTGGTCATCGTGAAACACAGGAATGTTCATGCGTTCACGAAGTTTCTGTTCGATGTAGAAGCATTCAGGGGCCTTGATGTCTTCAAGGTTAATCCCGCCAAAGGTCGGCTCAAGTGCAGCAACGATATCCACGATTTTGTCTGGATCATTTTCTGCAATCTCAATGTCAAAGACATCTACACCAGCAAATTTTTTAAACAGAACGCCTTTACCTTCCATCACAGGTTTTGACGCAAGTGGACCAATATTGCCTAGACCAAGAACGGCAGTACCGTTACTGACTACGGCAACAAGGTTACCGCGTGCGGTATATTTTGCTGCTGTTGAAGGATCACGCGCGATTTCTAAACATGGTGCTGCAACACCAGGTGAGTAAGCGAGGGCTAAGTCGCGTTGGTTAACCAGTTGTTTGCTTGGCGTAACACTGATTTTACCTGGGCGTGGAAATTCATGATAATTTAAAGCTTGCTGTTTTAGTGTTTGATCGTCCATTTGCATCTCATTTACAACAGTTAATCCAGTAACTTAACGGTCCTGGCATAAAAAAGTCTAATCGACTATAGCATTTGTTTTTGTTTTCGGACAGTTACAACAGCCGAAAAATTCCTATGTGAATGATGTTCACCATAAATTTTCGTTATGATGGGGGATGTTTATTCTGAAAAGCTTGTAAATACAGGCTTGCATCAACTTTGTTCAATGGTTTTGCATAGTAAAAACCTTGTGCAATATCACATTGTTTTTCTTTTAGGAAATTTAATTGTTCTAGGGTTTCTATGCCTTCAGCCACAATTTTTAAGTCCATGGCTTTGCCCATGGCAATAATTGCATTGATAATTGCATGGTGGCGTTTCATATGCATATTTTGTACAAAACTTTTATCAATTTTGAGAACGTCAAAAGGAAATTCAGTTAAATATGCCATCGAAGAATAACCTGTGCCAAAGTCATCTAAAGATAACTGAATATCACGCTCTTTGAGTTGGCGTAATAGGTTGTGAATATATTCTGTATTTTCAATTAGTGAGGCTTCAGTAATTTCGAATTCAAGGTATTTACCTAATATGTCATAGCGTCCTAAGGCTTCATCAACATGTTCAAGGAGTTGTCCACGGTAGAGCTGTTGAGCATCGATATTGATGGACAGTTGAATTTCAGGAAGCCCTAAGTCGAGCCATTCACGCAGTTGCTGGGTTGCAGCCAATAGGACATATTCCCCAATATCCGAGATTAGGCTGGTTTGTTGTGCGGCTGCGAGAAACTGTGCGGGTAACAGTAAACCACGTTCAGGGTGATTCCAGCGAATCAATGTTTCAAAACCAGCAATATTGCCACTACGAATACAGATTTTAGGTTGAAAATAAACTTCAAGCTCTTTATTTCTGAGCGCTTGGCGGAGTTCATTTTCGAGATTGACATCTTTCTCATACAAGCTGTCATGGGCTTTGGTGTAATACTGGATGGTATTACCCCCTAAACGTCGTGCATGATTCAGTGCTTGTTGGGCACAGTTATTGAGTTTTTCAAACTGACGTGCCTGATCAGGGTAGATTGCAACCCCAATCGAAAGCGTGAGCAATAATTCTTGCTCTGCAACTTTAAATGATTGGTGGAAGTTGGTTCGAATTTGTTCGCAAATTTTTTGGATACTCGGTGACACATGGCTGAGTTCATAGGCAATCACAAAATCCTCACGCGTGAGATAAGCCACCATCATGGCATTGGGATTGCATAAACGTAAACGTTGTGCGACCAGTTTGAGTAATTCAGAGGTATTTTGATTGCCTAAAAACTCATATAAAGCAGTAAAGCGGTCGATTGAAAGTCGAATAATTGCCAGTTGCTGAATGCTATCGCTATGCGTAATTAAAAACTGGTAAATTTTGTAGTTGTAATAAAAGCGATTGGGCAGATTGGTGACAATGTCATAATTTTCCAAATAAGAAACGCGTTTTTCTTGTTCTTTGAGTTTGCTCAGATCTGAGAAAATCCCAACATAATTGACGATGCGCTGCTTATCATCACGAATGGCATTGAGTCGAAGGCGCAAACTGAGTTCTTTACCTGAGCTAAATTTTTCATCAAATTCGCCATCAAATTCTGCATTTTTCAGCAGTTGTTCTGTAATCGAATAATGAAAACTGCGTTGTTTTGGTCGGTAATTATCTGTAATTTCAAACAATTGCTTACCGATGACTTGGTCGGCATTGAGATTGGATAACGTGTAAAAATAAGGGTTGGCTTCAACATAGCGTAGCTGTTCATCGAGCATGACAATCCCTGTTTCAACATGGGTCATGATATTGGCAGCTTGCTGAATACGGTCATGATCTTTTTTTTGTCGATCAATGTTTTGAAAAATTCCAATCATGATCAAGGGTTGAGAGGTTTCAGGATTGTATTGAATCACTTTGCCTGTGTTGATGACCCAAATCCATTGACCATGTTTGTTTTTTACACGATATTCACATTCGAAAATGTCTGTTTTATGTTCAAAATGTTGTTGTAACCTTTCCACGCACAGACTGATATCTTCAGGGTATAGTTCTTGTGCGAGATGTTGTTCTAACGATGAATAAGCAAGATTTTTGATCATTTTGCCATTAATTTCAAAGGTCGCCAATTGCAGATTCCATTCCCATGTATGCACAGAAGCAATTGCATTCGCCATTTCAATGGTTTGTTTTTGTTTTTCTAAAATATGGGTTCGTTCATGAATCGTCTGTTCAAGATGCTGAGAGTATTCTTGTAACTGACCTTCAATGGTTTTTGAGCGCTGCATTTCTTGTTGGAGTTCGTTGCAAACGCGTTGAGAGTATTGTACTTGTTGCTCTGCGGTATGAATCAGCTGATCATTGCGTAGAAATAATTTGGCAAGTTTTAAGTGCATGCGGTTTAAACTAAAAGCACTAATGCAAATCACAATAAAAATAAAATCAAAGGCAAAATAAAAGAGTTGATTGAAAATTTTTTGATTAATCGGTTGTAGCAATAAGATTGGAAAAACGGCAGGTAAGGACACCAAGAAAAAATAAGGTAAGCGTTGCGTTAAGTAAATCAGACAAAAAATTTGGCAACACAAAATCAGGCTGAGTGACAAATACAACGTGTCATAAAACAGAATTTGGTTATATTCAGCAGGTAAATATAAGTGTAATAGATATACCCCAATGCCAATGCTCAATCCCGTACCTGCACTAATCACTTGATTAAATAGATCAATCGATTGAATGCTGAAGTCTTTTTTTACTAAGAAGAATTGTAGGAAAACAAATCCGAAACAAAAATAAAGAGTACTGCCGAATAGCCAAATATTGAGAGGGTGAATATCTTGCGGATAATTAAAATAAAAATTGAGAAAAACAAAAGTACAAACAATAAATGCACCAAGCAGCAAATAACGAAGGTTATCTGCTGACTGCTTAATCTGACGCGATGTGATTCCTTTCCAGAAAGCATCGTTTTGCATAAAGGGCATTCAAAATCCGTTGAGAGGAGTAAGCTAAAACAATAGTATTAACATAATATTGTTTAAAATAAATGTATATGCCTGAATGCGCCACAATGCTGACTTTTTCTATAACTTTATAAAATGTAATTGAGAATTGAGAGAGCAACAACAGGTGCAGTTTCAGTCCGTAACACACGTTCGCCGATACACCAGTTTTTAAAGCCGACAGCATTGGCTTGATCAATCTCATCTTGACTTAGACCACCTTCAGGGCCAATCAGTAAAGCCAGATCAGGTGAGGCTTCTTTTTGAATATCAAAAGCTTCTGTGTCGGGTGCAAGAACCAGTTTTGTTGTTGGTAAAGCATCTGCATTTTTAAGCCATTCTTGTAATGAAATCGGTGGCAAAATTTCAGGTACAAGATTTAAACCGCATTGTTCACATGCTGCAATCGCAATGCCTTGCCAATGATCAATTTTCTTTTGATCACGCTCATACTTGAGACGCATTTCACAGCGTTCACTGGTGAGTAATTGAATTTGATGTACCCCAAGCTCAGTGGCTTTTTGAATCGCGTAATCCATTCGGTCGCCTTTACTCATCACCTGACCCAATAAAACTTTGAAGTTCGGTGTACGGTTAGCAGGTTCAAATGAGATCACCTGAATATAGGCATTCTTTTTATTAATTTCGGTCAGTTCAACCAAATATTCGCCACCTTGCCCATTAAACAAGATGGCTTGTTCATTTAACTTTGCACGTAAGACTCGAACCCAATGGTGAAACACCACCTCAGTTAATTCTAGAGATTGACCTACGGTTAAGGTTGCTTCGATAAAAAAACGGTTACTCATTGGGTTTGAAACCTGTTACAAATTAAGCGAGTCCAAGGTCAGTCACAAGCTGACGCGTTGGATTGGTGTTGTTCATGGTATAAAAGTGCAAACTTGGCGCACCACCTGCGATGAGGCGTTCACACAGTTTCACCACGACTTCATGACCAAAGGCTTGGATACTTTGACTGTCATCGCCGTAAGCTTGAAGCTGTTTACGAATCCAGCGAGGAATTTCAGCACCTGTACCATCGGCGAAGCGAATCAGGTTGTTCGCGTTGGTAATCGGCATAATGCCAGGGGCAACAGGAATATGTACGCCCAACTTCGCAATACGTTCAATAAAGTAGAAGTATGCATCTGGATTGAAGAAAAACTGAGTAATTGCAGCATTTGCGCCTGCATGTACTTTTTCTGCAAAGCGTTGAATGTCGAGGTCAAAACTTTCAGCTTGTGGGTGCATTTCAGGATACGCAGCCACTTCAATTTTAAAATGGTCGCCTGAGTGTTCACGGATAAAGCGAACCAAGTCCTGTGCGTATGGCAATTCACCTAAGCCGACCTGACCTGAGGGTAAGTCACCACGTAAAGCCACAATACGGTCAATCCCTTGAGATTTATATAAATCTAAAAGTTCAGCAATACGGGCTTTGTCATCACCAATACACGATAAATGTGGTGCAACAGGTGTGCCTTTGCCATTGAAATCACGGATTGCAGCGAGAGTGCGTTCGCGGGTTGAACCGCCTGCGCCGTAAGTAATAGAGAAAAATTCTGGATTGAGCGGTTGTAATTCTTGATGTACAACACGAAGTTTTTCTGCGCCAATATCAGTTTTTGGAGGGAAAAACTCAAAGGAAATTGGTACACGTTTAGTCATTGCAAATCCTTTTTGATCATTTACCCTCATCCTGACTTTCTCCTGAGTGATGTTGAACTCAGGAGAAATGTCCTCTCCTGAGTAGCTTTAAAGCACAGCACAAGAGAGGAGAGGAGAGGTCTAAAACTTAGTATTTATAAGCATCAGATTTGAATGGACCTTCAACAGGTACACCAAGGTAATCTGCTTGTACTTGAGTCAATTGTGTCAACACGCCACCAAAACCTGCAACCATTGCTGCTGCAACTTCTTCATCCAATTTTTTCGGAAGAAGTTCAACACGGATGTGTGCTTGTTTTTCTGCTGCTGGAAGATCAGCAAATTTTTCAGCAAACAAGTGCATTTGACCCAAAACTTGGTTAGCAAAAGAACCGTCCATCACGCGTGATGGGTGACCAGTTGCATTACCAAGGTTCACTAGACGACCTTCAGACAACAAGATGAGGTAATCATTTTCATTTTCTGTACGATAAACTTGGTGAACTTGAGGTTTAACTTCAACCCACTTGTAACCACGTAAGTAGTTGGTGTCGATTTCAGTGTCAAAGTGACCAATGTTACACACCACAGCGCCTGCTTTTAATGTATCTAACATTGCAGAGTCACAGACGTGATAGTTACCTGTAGTCGTTACGATCAAATCAGTGTTTTCAAGCAAATCAAGGTTGATGTCTTCTTTTTTGCCTGTTTGTACGCCATTTTTGTATGGAGAAACAACTTCATAGCCGTCCATACATGCTTGCATTGCACAAATTGGGTCAACTTCAGTCACACGAACGATCATGCCTTCTTGACGTAAAGATTGCGCTGAACCTTTGCCCACGTCACCGTAACCAATCACCAATGCGCGGCGACCAGAAAGCAGCATGTCTGTACCACGTTTGATGGCATCATTCAGTGAGTGACGGCAACCGTATTTGTTGTCATTTTTAGACTTGGTTACAGAGTCATTCACGTTGATTGCAGGAACTTTCAACGTACCGTCACGGAACATTTCGTGAAGACGTTGTACACCTGTTGTGGTTTCTTCTGTAATGCCGTGAATACGCTCAAGAAGCTCTGGATATTTGTCATGAACAAGTGCAGTCAAGTCACCGCCATCATCCAAGATCATGTTGGCATCCCAAGGTGTGCCATTGACATTGATTTGTTGCTCTAAGCACCAGTTGTATTCTTCTTCAGTTTCGCCTTTCCAAGCAAAAACTGGAATACCGCGTGCAGCAATTGCAGCAGCAGCATGGTCTTGAGTCGAGAAAATGTTACATGAAGTCCAACGAACTTCTGCGCCCAATTCAACCAAAGTTTCAATTAAAACCGCAGTTTGAATGGTCATGTGGATACAGCCAAGAATTTTGGCACCTGCAAGTGGTTTTGCAGCAGCATAGCGCTTACGCAAGCCGATCAAAGCTGGCATTTCTGCTTCAGCAAGTTTGATTTCTTTACGACCGTAGTCAGCAAGATTGATATCGGCAACTTTATAATCAGTAAATGAAGCATTAACCGCGTTCATCACGATCTCCTTTTAATAAAACAATTGTTGATCATTCAGTTCGCGGATGCCGTTGTTGGTTAAAAGAATATTTAACCGATCGTCGAGCCTGGCGCTTTTACATTTGGTACCTGTAAAACGTCGCAGCATCCCTCGACTAGCGAAGTATTGTACTTGGATTCTAAAAGTGTTCCAAGTTTAAAGATGCAATATTATTTTATTTTCCTTAAGTTGAGTTTGTAGCTGGTCAAAAGCTTTCCATCCCTCATTGGTGAGATGAAAGAGTTCCCCTTTATAGCCTCTATCTTTTAAAAGTCCATATTGAGTTAAACTTTCAATAGCATCTTGCCATTTAGCTAATTCACGACCATCTTTTAAATTCAAACCTAACTCACCAACATGAAAGGACACACCACCTAAATGTCTAAGAAATTGAACATCTGTATTAAATTTTCCAGAATTTGTAATAATTTGAATCATCGCATCATTTAATTCTATGCGTTGTTTTGATATTACTTGGCTAATTGGATTAGAAGAATTTAAATTATTGATAATTCCTTGAATATATTCATTATCTTGTAGGTGAAGAGTGAGATGGTTTTTAATTTTTTGCTTAAAGTCGATGTGATTATCATAGAAGTCTAATAAACCTTGATCCATCCATGTTGTAGTTTGTTGGCGTAAAAGTTGTAGTTGCTCTACGTTAATATTATTTGGATAAGCTTTTTGGGAAATATAAATTGACGCTAATTTCTCTTTTTCTACATGTTTTGTAATTTCTTCAACAGTCCCACTAACATATTCACCAGTTGATGTTCCTAACCGAGTCCAAAAAATTCCAATTAAAATATCAGAGTTTTCAAGGATTTGTTTATTGATGATTTCTTGTGCTCTGCCTCCCATTTGGGGAGCAACATGCGTTTCCCAACCTATTGGGTTGAGCATAATGCCAAATTGTTTTGAATGAATGGTATTCCACTCATAGATTGCATCACGAACCAATTGTCTTTCTTCTGCTACATCACTTGGTGAAGCGATCATGACGTTTAAAATTATTGCTTGGTGTGCCATTTTTTAATTTTCTAAGATGAGATGAATGGCTTTAAATATATCAAGATTTTTCTATGAAAGAATTATTTTAAAATTAAGATGATGTTTTTATTGGAATTTTATAAAAGCAGACCTCCAAAGATCTGCTTTTCTCTTGCGCTTAAAAATACTTCAAAATCGCGATCTGTTTATTAGCATGCTTGAATTTTGAAAATGCCTGAACCGCAGGATACAGCGCAACCAGTAAAATCAGCATGATTAACCATAAGTAACTCACCTGATTAACACCGAAATATTGCCCTTGATTTGTTCCCCAAATCTGTATAGCGATCACATAAAGTAGTTTCAGCACATATAAATGCAGAATATAAAAAAACATCGGCACAGAACCAAACACAATCAAGGGTTTTACCCATGCAGATTGTTCAACTTTGCTCAGCACCAATAAAATTAACACGCCTACGCCCGTATTCCATAAAATAAATAGCAGTGACGGTGGGTACTTGGTCAAATTGAAAAAGCTCATTCCTGTTTGCACGCTGCTATCGAGTAATAACCAAGGTTGATCGCCATATACATTGAGTAAACGCAAAACGATAAATAAAGTGATACTTCCCAAAGCATAGCCGAGTAGGCGTTTATTTCGTTGAGCGACTGAAATTCCTGAACTGAAACAACTACGTCCCAAGCAATAACCCAATAAAATTACCCCAATCCACGGTAGGACAGGGTAAGTGGTACGTAGACGTAAACTTTGCCCAATCTCAATCCAATCTCGCTGATGCAAAATACTCCATAGCGCATGTAAGCCCGCCACACCCTGAAAACTGAGCTGATCAAGCAGGTTGTGCAACGCAATAATGCCAATCGCAAGTAGCCATTGCAGTTTTTGTGGTAAGCCAATCAGTAAGCTGAGCGCCAACATACTCAGACCAATCGCCCAAATCACCTGTAAATAAATCACTTGTGGTGGAAATTGTCCTGTCCAAGCAAAATTCACCACTGTAAGTTCTAAAATCACCAAAAATAAGCCACGTTTAAATAAAAATTCACGGGTCATTTTCAGGTCATATTTTTGCTGATAAAGAAAAGCCGATAACCCTGTGAGTAACACAAAAACAGGCGCACAGAGATGTGCCAAAGAACGGCTGAGAAATAGCGCAGGTTCAACCTCTTGGACGTGCATCGGGTCGGAAACTTGATGATGTAGATAAAAGGTTTCGCGCACGTGATCGAGCATCATAATAATGATGACCAAGCCACGCAGCGCATCGATTGCCTGTAGGCGCTGTGAAGAAATAACTGACATAAATAGAATAAAAAAAGTAAGTTTATGGTTATGTTATAAAATAACAAAATAATTATAAAATGCCAATTCAGAAATCCAAGCACTTGGCGAGTGTCTGAATTTTCAGTTAAAGTGCATGGACAAAATAAAAAATGAGTAAATATGATGTATAAATTAATGATTTTAGGTGCATTATTGCCAATGCAGCTAGCATTTGCCAATGATAGTACGGGCTTTGTGGCAACAGGTGGCGTGCAGTATGTGAAAAATCCCAATATTGCTATGCAAACGGAAGACTTATTGATTAGTCAGAAAAAGGTTCAAGTCGATTATCAATTTAAAAATCTCACTGACCATCTGATCACTGAAAATATTCTATTTCCTTTGCCTTTGGTGGAGAGCTGGCACGATAGCGACTACGCAGACATCGCAGATTTGGTGAAAAGTTTTAAGGTATGGTCGAATGGAAAGCAGATTTCACCGCAGGTTCATGTCCGTGCTTTTCTGCCACAGCTTAAATCTGTCAATGACATAAGAGAAAATACACCGATGATTGATGTAACTGCGGAGCTAAAAGCCTGCGGTTGGTCAGATGCTGAGATGATGAGTCCGTGGACAGAAAAATATGATGTATCTGAATTAAGTCGGAAAATGTTGCACTGTCAGCAACCGAAGCTGCAAAAACTGTTGAAATTGAATGAAGATGTTTGGTGGCAGTCGCAAATTATTTATAGCTGGCAGCAGACATTTTTACCTAACCAAGTCACACGAGTCCGCCATCAATACACGCCATTGTTAGGTGGTTCGGTGTATCTAGATCCAGAAAAAGCAAAGTCGGTGTGTGTTGATGACAACCTGAAAAATGCTTTACGCAAAATGGGTAATCCAACGCCGAATTACTTAGAGATGGGTTATATTTTAAAAACGGGTGCGAACTGGGCAAAACCGATTGAACGCTTTAATTTGACCATTGAGAAACAGCCAAATCAGTTTGTGTCATTGTGCTGGAACGGGCAATTGAAAAAGGTTAGTGCGACACAATTTAAGGCGACAGAGAAAAACTTCATTCCTCGGCAGGATATTCAACTCATTTTTATAGATAAACCAAGCCCTTAAAAATGCAGATCGACATCTTTGCACTGTAAAAAATTAGCAAAGATGTCGATCTAAATCATTATTTTTGAGCTGCCTGATATTCCTGAATCACCTCAAGCGCTGCACGAAATGCTTCTTGAGTTGCAGGCGCACCACAGTACGGCAGGCTGTGTAACAGAGTTTCCTGAATTTCTTCTACACTACAGCCATTGTTGAGTGCGCCGCGCACATGACCTTTCAGTTCGGTTGGTGATTTTTGTGCAACCAGCATGGCGATGGTAATGAGAGAGCGATATTTACGGGGGAGAACACCTTCACGTTGCCAAGTTGAACCCCAAGCATGTTCATTAATCCAGTCTTGTAAGGGTTGAGTGAAGGGTACGGTATTGTCTTGAGCGCGTTTTACAAAGCTTTCACCCATGACTTCCGTGCGTACTTTTAATCCATTGTCATAATCTTGCTGTGCCATGTCTTGTTTGACCTGTGACGTGTTAAAACTTCACCATACACGCAAAAGTCACAGCTCACTATTAGGCTTGAGTCCATAAAAAAGCCCTCTACTTGAGAGGGCTTGGAAAGCATTGAAACTTAAGCTTCGATGGCTTGTACCGCGATTTTTTTCGCAGGGTCAACTTTACGGCGCACTTCTGGGACAGGTTCACCGTGGTATTGACGGTCAGCAAAATAGCTTGAACGTACCATCGGTGCAGACCAGATATTTCTAAAGCCAAGTTTACGACCATGTTCTGCATAACGCTCAAATTCTTCAGGCGTTACAAAACGGTCAATTGGGGCATGTTCTTTCGATGGTTGTAAGTACTGACCAATCGTTACATAGTCAACGCCATGTGCATGAAGGTCATCTAACAATGAAATGACTTCTTCTTCAGTTTCACCAATACCCACCATCAAACCACATTTGGTTGGAACGTCTGGGCAGTATTCTTTAAACATTTTAAGAAGATTCAAAGAGTGCTGATAGTCTGAACCTGGACGCATGGCTTTATAAAGACGAGGTACAGTTTCAATATTGTGGTTGAAAACGTCTGGTGGACATTCAGTCATAATGCGTAACGCAATATCCATACGTCCACGGAAGTCAGGCACTAAAATTTCAAGTAAAGTTTTCGGGCTGAGTTCGCGCGCTTCTTTAATACAGTCAACAAAATGTTGAGCACCACCGTCAAGCAAGTCATCACGGTCAACCGACGTAATCACAGCATATTTTAAACCCAAGTTGGCAATGGTTTCTGCCATATGACGTGGTTCATCTGGGTCAAGTGCATTTGGACGACCATGTGCAACGTCACAGAATGGACAGCGGCGGGTACAAATATCACCCATAATCATAAAAGTTGCTGTACCGCCACCGAAACATTCAGGTAGGTTTGGACAAGCAGCTTCTTCGCATACCGTATGTAATTTTTGTGCACGTAATGTCGTTTTAATCCGTTGAACTTCATCTGGTGCTGTCATCTTGACACGAATCCAGTCAGGTTTTCGTGGCACTTCAGCCGTAGGAATCACTTTTACAGGAATTCTAGCGACTTTCTCTGCGCCACGAAGTTTGACACCCTGTTCAGGTTTACGGCTACTGGTCATATTCAACTTTTCCACTGTTTGACGATGAACTTTTTACTGCGATAGGGGCACAATTATAGCGGAAAGTGAAACTTTTAGGGGGAAAAAGATATTCATAAAATAAATGTTGACATTAAATATATATGTGCTCGAAATAAACTAAATCTTGATGATTTCAGCTAAACTATGCACAAACATGATAGTAAAGGAGCATTGAATGTCACGTAAGAAAGAGGTCATGCGAGGGAGTTTTATCAAATACGATGCCGTCGTGCTTGGCTCAGGCCCTGCGGGTGAAGGCTCTGCAATGAAACTTGCCAAATCTGGTAAGCGTGTTGCAATTGTTGAAATGCGTGACCAGCTTGGTGGTAACTGTGCTCATGTCGGGACAATTCCAAGTAAAGCGTTACGTCAGACAGTATCGAGCATTATCCGTTACCAACGTGATCCGATGTTTCAAAAAGTAGGTGAATGGAAAAAATTTACCATGAAACAGGTGCTCAGCCATGCGCACCGTGTGATTCAGCAGCAGGTTGCAACTCACTCGCGTTTTTACGACCGTAACAATATCGATGTTTTTCATGGTCGTGCTTATGTTCAAGATAAAAACACAATTTTGGTGTTTACCCCAGAAGGCATTAAAGAAACCATTATTTTTGATGAGTTGGTGATTGCCACAGGTAGCCGTCCATATCAACCACAAAGTCTGGACTTTACTCATCCACGTGTTTTTGATTCGGATAAAATTCTTGACCTCGATTACACCATTAACAAAATCATTATTTATGGTGCAGGGGTCATTGGTTGTGAATATGCGTCGATTTTCATTGGTTTAAACCATAAAGTTGATTTGATTAATACCCAGCCGAAATTATTAAGCTATTTAGATGCTGAAATTTCAGATGCTTTGTCGTATCACTTACGTGAACAAGGTGTATTGATTCGTCACAATGAACAAATTGATCGTTTGGAAACCTTTGATGATCATATTGTTTTACATTTAAAAAGTGGCAAGAAGATCAAAGCCGATGCAATTTTGTGGTGTAACGGACGTTCAGGCAACACCGATGGTTTAGGTTTGGAAAATGTAGGTTTGACACCAAACAGTCGTGGTCAATTGACTGTGAATGAGAAGTATCAAACTGAAGTTGAAAATTTCTATGCAGCAGGCGATGTCGTCGGTTGGCCATCACTTGCATCAGCAGCCTATGACCAAGGGCGCTGTGCGGGTGCAAACATGAGTGGTGAAGAAAACGTAAAACCTGTTACTGATATTCCAACAGGGATTTATACTATTCCAGAAATTTCATGTTTCGGTAAATCTGAGCAGCAATTGACTGAAGAAAAAATTCCGTATGAAGTAGGTCAGTCTTCATTCCGTCATTTGGCTCGTGCGCAAATTACGGGCGATACTGTGGGTGAATTAAAAATCTTGTTCCATCGTGACAGTTTAGAAATTTTAGGTATTCACTGTTTTGGTAATAATGCCTCTGAGATTATTCATATTGGACAAGCAGTCATGCAAAGTCCAAATAATACCTTGAAGTATTTTATTGAAACCACATTTAACTACCCAACTATGGCTGAAGCTTATCGTGTTGCGGCATTGAATGGCTTGAATCGTTTATTTTAAGTTCATCATGGATTTGGGCAGGAACGCACTGTTCCTGCTGGGTATGACTTGGGCAACAAGCTAAGGATGTTTTAAATATCTGCATTTGTTGTTCAAGTGCATTATGCGTTTCTCCATAACAACGATACTGATTTTTCCCTTCATGTTTGGCAATATAAAGCGCCTGATCTGCTTGAGCAATCAGATCATTGGTTGTTTGTTGGTTTAACTGAGGGTTTAAACTTGAAATGCCGATACTGTAAGTAATATTAATCGTTGCATCATCGTGGCAAATTCTGGTTTTTGAAGATTGTTGCATCAGTCCTTGAGCCAGTTGATGAATTTCAGTTGCCGAATCACAAATTTTGATAAATACAAATTCTTCACCACCATAACGTGCAAAAAAACCTCCCATTTTTTGACTGTAACTGGCAAGGGCATCGGCAACTAGCATAAGGCAAATATCGCCAAAAGGATGACCATAGCTATCATTGATTTTCTTGAAATTATCAATATCAATAATCATCCAAACCAGTATTTTCCCTGTAGATAATGCTTCTGTGCATAACGCGGATAACTGCTTATCAGCTTGCAAACGGTTTGGCTTTTGCGTCAGAAAATCAGTAAATGCCATATTTTCAAGGGTGAGAGATTTTTCCTTAAAATAAGAAAAGGTAATTAATGCGTGCCAGTAATCCTGAAATTTAACTTGAGATGATTTAATAATATACAAAATATTGAGGAAAACCAAAGGCAAGAAAACCAAATTCTCCGCAGTATCTTCAACAATAACAGCAGTAAATGCAGGTAAAGTCATGGCAAGAGGAATCATGATTTTATAAACAGGATCAATGGTTAACAGCAGTGATGTTGCAGTACAAAGGACAGCAGTAATAATAATAAAAGGAACAGTGATACTATAGCTAATATGTAGATAAATACACCATGAACAAATCAAGCCTAACATTAAGCAAGGTAAGATGATTAATATGACCAGTAAAAGACGTGCTCGATATAAATTATTTTCTAATAGTCGATTAAACTGATAATGCAATGCGACATGAAAAGATAATATAACAATAAATATCAGTGATATAAGAACTATAGTATCTTGAATGAATGCATTTCCCTGATTATTGAGTGCAATAATAAGCCAACAAGGCAGATAAATAAATGCACTAATAAAAGCACGACGCTCTAATTCTTGCATTGCGCTGATGATGATCTCATCATTACATTCGGGGAGATTAAACATACGGATGATTCTTGATAATCACTTTAACCATTTCTATACATATTGTACAAAAATAATGCCCAGCATGAAATTTTTTTAATTGATAACTGAATATTTTTTACTTTACATCTATTTTGTAGAAAATATAGGATTTAAAAAATGTAAATTAGATCTCAGTATTTAAATATAGTGTTAATTTTTTATTTTTCTAAATTAAAAATTAAATGAGTTGGTAATGCTTTATTTTTTAAATCATCTGATTTATAAGGTTATAAAAAGTTTTTTTAAAATAAATAAATAGGGATGATGATTTATCATCTGGTTAAATATTATGAAATGAATATATGAAGTTGGCGCAATTTTCGCTATATAAAATATACGATAAAGTGAAGCTAAATGTATGAGTCATATGCAAAATGCCTTGATCACAGGGATATCACAGCCTGAGCGTTGGTATGCACGCTTAGAATTAAAATTTACCGCACAGCAAAAACGCACCATATTAAGTCATAGAAAACATTTTGGCCCGCTTCGGGTGCAAAAAATGTTATGGCCAGAAAAAACAGGGGTGTGTCATAGCATTATTGTACATCCACCTGCGGGGATTGCGGGTGGTGATCATCTGACCTTTGATGTGGAAGTGCAAAAACAGGCACATGCTTTAGTGACAACGCCTGGTGCAGGAAAGTGGTATAAAACCAATGGAAAGCAAGCCTTTCAACATACTTATTTACAGGTTCAAAAACAGGCAACTCTAGAGTGGTTACCTCAAGAAGTCATGCTCTTTAATGGTGCGAATGCTTATTCAGAAACGCACATTCATCTGGCACAGTCAGCGAGCTTTATCGGCTGGGATATGCTGGTGCTTGGGCGTCAGGCACGTCAGGAAAGCTTTGAAACGGGTCAGTACCATAATCAATTGCGGTTATGGCGTGTAGATAAGTTACTGGTTGCAGATACCTTGCAATTTCAAGGTAATGACCGTTGGCTAAACTCCTGTTTAGGCATGAATCGGCAAGCAGTGCTTGGCAACTTGTGGGCGGTCGCGCCTGAGCAATTTCGAGCAAACGTGATTTTGGAAGAACAGATTGAATTGATTCGTGAATTAATGATGCGTATGAAGGTTCCTGTCACCTTAACTTTATTGAATGATGTGGTGAGCGCACGTTATCTCGGACAAGACACGCGGCAATGTCACGATGCGTTTGCTGCGATTCGGGCGCGTTTGCGTCGTTATTGGTTTGATCTGGATGAAGAATTTCCACGCATCTGGCGCACTTAAATTACGTCATATTGCTTATTTTCAAAACATCCAATTTCATTAAGCTGTGTTTTAGCACATATTTTGCTTAGTTAAAGGCAAATAAATCAGGAAAGAGATATGGAACTCAATCCCACAGAAAAAGATAAGTTACTCATATTTACTGCGGGTCTGGTGGCAGAGCGTCGTAAGGCACGTGGTTTAAAACTGAATTATCCAGAGGCAATCGCTTTTATTTCAGCAGCACTACTTGAAGGTGCGCGAGATGGGATGAGTGTTGCTGACCTTATGCACTATGGTACGACTTTGCTTGGGCGTGAAGATGTGATGGATGGTGTTGCAGAAATGATTGCTGAGGTTCAGGTTGAAGCAACTTTCCCTGATGGTTCAAAACTGGTCACAGTTCACCAACCGATTGTTTAAACAGGAGAATAAACATGATTCCTGGAGAAGTACTGACCTCTGGTGTAGACATTGAACTCAACGCTGGGCGAGAAACTTTAAAAATATCCGTCAGCAATATTGGTGATCGTCCGATTCAGGTTGGTTCACATTTTCATTTTTATGAAGCCAATGATGCCTTGCAGTTTGACCGTGAAGCCAGTAAAGGTTTTCGTTTGAATATTGCTGCGGGAACGGCTGTGCGTTTTGAGCCAGGGCAAAGCCGAGATGTTGAATTGGTGGCGTTGGCGGGCAAACGTGAAGTCTATGGCTTTGCAGGACGTGTCATGGGGAAACTGGATTGATGATGCAAATTCGGCAGGCGACTCCTCAAGATGTTCAGGCGATTCAAACTTTAATGCAGCCCTATTTTGCAGATTTCGTGGTTGATGAATCAGGATTAGCACATTTTACTGAGCAAGTGGTGCTGGACTTTATTCATCATTCTGAAGTGCATTCATTTGTTGCCGAGCAAGATCAGCAAATTTTAGGGGTGATTGCGTATCGTGAGCCTGCGCATCTGCTGCATTTCTTTGTGGATCAGCATTATCACTCGCAAGGGATTGGCAAACAGCTATGGCAATGGGTCGAGCAGCACGCCTTGCAGCAAGAGATTCAGGAATTTACCGTCAATTCGAGCTGTGCTGCACAAGATGTGTATCGCCATTTTGGTTTTGAAACTGTACAAGATGTGAAAGAAGCACATGGGCTACGTTTTATTGCCATGAAAAAGACTTATCCCGCAACACAATAAAATTAGGGTGAAAATCATGAAAATGTCGCGTCGTGCGTATACGGAAATGTTTGGGCCTACCGTCGGTGACCGTGTCCGTTTAGCCGATACCGAGTTGTTTGTCGAAGTGGAACAAGACTTCACCACTTATGGTGAAGAAGTTAAATTTGGTGGTGGTAAGGTCATCCGTGACGGGATGGGGCAGTCACAATTATTGGCGGATGAGGTCGCAGATACCGTGATTACCAATGCCTTGATTGTCGATTGGTGGGGCATTGTCAAAGCTGACGTTGGTCTGAAAAATGGACGTATCTGGAAAATTGGTAAGGCAGGTAACCCTGATATTCAGCCGAATATTACCATTTCACTCGGTGCAGCCACCGAAGTGATTGCAGGTGAAGGGCAGATTTTGACGGCTGGCGGTGTCGATACCCATATTCACTGGATTTGCCCGCAGCAAGTAGAAACGGCGCTGATGTCTGGCGTGACCACCATGGTTGGTGGTGGAACTGGACCTGCCGCAGGAACATCGGCAACCACAGTGACTCCTGGTCCTTGGCATATTGGCACGATGCTGCAAGCCATTGATGATCTGCCGATGAATATTGGGCTACTGGGTAAAGGGAATTTGAGTTTGCCAGATCCGATTCGTGAACAGATCAAAGCAGGCGTGATCGGGCTGAAACTGCATGAAGATTGGGGTTCAACCCCTGCGGCGATTGATAACTGCCTAAGCGTTGCCGATGAATACGATGTACAAGTGGCGATTCATACCGATACCTTGAACGAGGGCGGCTTTTTGGAAGAAACCCTTGCCGCATTTAAAGGGCGTACCATCCACACCTACCATACCGAGGGTGCAGGCGGTGGGCATGCACCTGATATTTTAAAAGCCATTGGGCAAAGCAATGTCTTGCCATCTTCAACCAATCCAACCCGTCCTTATACCATCAACACCATTGATGAGCATTTGGATATGTTGATGGTGTGCCATCACCTTGATCCAGCAATTGCCGAAGATGTAGCTTTTGCAGAAAGTCGTATTCGCCGTGAAACCATTGCTGCGGAAGATATTTTGCAGGATATGGGGGCGATTGCCATGATGTCTTCGGACTCACAAGCAATGGGGCGTGTCGGTGAGGTAATTATTCGCACATGGCAAACTGCCCATAAAATGAAAGTGCAGCGCGGCAGCCTAGAGGGTGACAATGCTCAGCACGATAACAATCGTGTGAAGCGTTATATCGCCAAATATACGATTAACCCTGCAATTACGCACGGTTTGAGTCATGAAATCGGCTCGGTTGAAGAAGGGAAACTGGCGGATTTGGTGTTGTGGAAACCTGCCTTTTTTGGGGTGAAACCCTCCATGATCATTAAGGGTGGCATGATTGCGGCTGCACCAATGGGGGATATTAATGCCTCGATTCCAACCCCGCAGCCTGTGCATTATCGTCCGATGTTTGGTGCATTTCCGCGCGGGGTACATCGTACATGTTTGACGTTCTTGCCACAGGTGGCGATTGATGCGGGTATCGCAGAACAGCTCCAACTGAAAAAAATGATTAGCCCATGCAAAAACACCCGCTACATCAACAAGCAGGACATGAAACACAATAGTTATTGCCCTGTAATGGATGTGCATCCTGAAACATATGAAGTACGTGCTGATGGTGAGCTGCTCACTTGTGAGCCTGCGGATGTTTTGCCGATGGCACAGCGTTACTTCTTATTTTAAAAAAGATTTGAGAGAATTTTGCAATATTGTGCAAGAACAAAAGCCATGGAAAGTGAGTATGACAACATGAAAATTTATACCCAACGTCTTGACAATATCGCAGTGGAACAGCCTTTTGAGGTGGTGGAACTGAGCTTTGATACCCGTCAGAAATCACGTTTTCGTGCCACATTAAACAATGGAACGGATATTGGTGCGGACTTGCCACGCACGGGTATTTTACGCAGTGGTTCATTGATTGCCACGCCAAGCGGTGAAATTTTACGGGTCGATGCCAAAGCTGAACGATTGATGTGTGTGACTGCACCGACTCAGTTTGACTTGCTTAAGGCAGCTTATCATTTGGGTAACCGTCATGTGCCACTGATGTTGACCCCAACCGCTTTGTATTTCGAGCCAGATCATGTCTTGGCTGAAATGGTGGAAGGTTTAGGTTTGGCAGTGAATGAAGTTGAGCATCCATTTGAACCTGAAAGCGGGGCATATGCACAGCACAGCCATGATCATCGTTTAAGCCCGATTAAGGCTTTACATCATGTCCATCACTAATGCAGCGCAACTGCTGAAGTTATTGACACTGTCTTCGACTGCATTGCCAGTCGGTGCGTACTGCTATTCGCAAGGTGTAGAAAGTGCCATTCAGATTGGGCTGATTCAGGATGAAGCCAGTAGTAAAGCGTACTTTGAAGAGGTACTTGAAATGTTGCTGGTGCGTTTTGAACTACCAATGTTACAGCGCTTAATGCAGAGTTATGCGGATACAGAGCAGTTTGACCAATGGGCGAATCTGTACCGATCCAGTCGAGAGAGCAAAGAATTTTTGGCAGAGTCGCAGCAACTGGCATTTTCTTTAAATGCATGGATTAAAGATGTGCTGCAAATTCCTGTGGAAGTCAAAAAACAGTTGGGTTTTGTACCTGTCTATGCACAGCTCTGTGGTCGCTTAGAACTTGAACTGGTTGATGTGCTGACAGCTTATACCTTTACTGTACTGGAAAATCAGGTCTTGGCTGCTGTGAAAACTGTGCCACTTGGACAAATCGCAGGGCAGCGGATTTTATGGCATGTGCATGGGCTGATTCCTGATGCCATACAGCGTGCCATGCAATTGCAAGATCATGAAATCAGTAGCGCGTTACCACACTATGCCATGCTGAGTATGCAGCATGAAACCCAATATTCACGATTATTTAGATCATAAAAAGATTGCCTTGTTTTATGAGTGCAATTCGTTAAGAAGGAAACAAAAATGTCAGAACGTAGCCCATTGCGTGTTGGAATTGGTGGTCCAGTGGGATCAGGCAAAACCGCATTAACCTTAAATTTATGCCGTGCTTTACGTGACAAATACAACATGGCAGTTGTGACCAATGACATTTATACCAAAGAAGATTCGAACTTTTTAACCCGTAATGAAGCCATGAATCCTGAGCGGATTGTTGGCGTGGAAACGGGGGGTTGCCCGCATACTGCGATTCGTGAAGACGCATCGATTAATCTTGCAGCCATTGATGACTTGTGTGAGAAATTCGATGGCTTGGAGCTGATCATCATCGAAAGTGGTGGTGATAACTTGGCAGCAACCTTTAGCCCTGAATTGTCTGATTTGACTTTATATGTGATTGATGTGGCGGGTGGTGAGAAGATTCCACGTAAAGGTGGGCCAGGCATTACCAAGTCAGATTTGCTGATTATTAATAAAACTGACCTCGCCCCAATGGTTGGTGCAAATTTGGATGTGATGGATCAGGATGCCAAGCGTATGCGTGGTGAGAAGCCTTTCTTATTTTCCAATATGAAAACCCAAGATGGTTTGGCAGAAATCATTAGCTTCATTGAGAAACAAGGTTTATTTAAATCATAAGGAGTCATGGCATGAAAATTTTAAAAACATTGAGCAGTGCTTTGATCCTGAGCGCATTACCTGTACTTGCGATGGCACACCCCGGGCATGAATTTCCACAGCTTGGCTTTTTAAGTGGTTTTGTTCACCCATTTACTGGGCTTGATCATATGTCTATGGCGGCAGGTCTGGGTGTATTACTTTGGAAAACCAAACGCCAATCGCAAATGTCGGGTGTAGTTGCGTTAGTGGCTGCTTTACTGATGGGTTTTGTAGTTGGTGCGCAAAACCTATTTAGTGCATCGGTAGCAGAATATGGCATTGTGGCATCGTTAATGATGCTGGCTGTAGCATTGTGGCGTAAGCACAATGTCATGATGCCTGTGGCAACAGCAGCTTTGGCGATTTTCCACGGTATGGCACATGGCGTTGAACTGAGTTCTCATGGGCACTGGGCAGGGTTGATGCTCGGTATGGTGACTGCCATGGCGTTGCTATACGGTATTGGTTTGGGGGTGGGCGCTTTGCTTGAGCGTTATATTCCAGAGCAGGGTCGTAAAATCGTAGCAGGCATGGTGGCACTGGTTGGTTTGTTAGGCTTGGCGTAATTTAGTCTTTTAGATATCAAAGAAAAGTTAAAGTCATTTGTTGCTTTAACTTTTTTACTGAAGTGCATCACTTTTCACATGCTTTTACATGATGTTTTCATCAGTTGCAAAACTTCAGTGAAACCACGGCTCAATTTACATCACTTAGCAAGAGTTTTTAGGACGCTTCTTTAACAATAGCGCAATGCTATTCTGCTGATTAAGCTTGCCATGAAGTATTTTTGGATTAGCCTGATGTGTTTGATTTCATTTAATGGCTGTATGGTGCCGCATGCCCATGCCACGCAGCTCAAGCACATGATTGTATCTTCTGAACCGCTGAAACCCTTACATATTGAAAATGGCTTTCATGACGATGATGGTCGTGAACATGAGCCACAACAGACACGCCGTGAAACTGCCTATGCAGAGGACTTGCGCCGTGATGATCCTCCTGATCAGGAGGAAGTCAGTGAGATATAATCAAAGCTGTTTTTGAAATAAACCCGCTTGAACCTGACCTGCTTTGGTTTGCTTGAGGAGCTTCCATGAAGAGGGAAGCTTTAAACTATTAAGTGCTCGGTCAGCTTCCACATAAATCAAGCCCTGATCTTTTAAATGGACATCAGCAAGTTCAGCCAATTCCTGCCACAAATCCAAGCTATAAGGCGGATCAAGAAAAACCAGATCAAATGCTTGATTGAGCTTGGGTAAAACACTTTGCGCAGTATTGCTATAAAGCTGACAGTTTTCAGCTTTGAGCAATTGAATGTTGTCTTTGAGGAATTTCGCCTGAGTACGATCAGGTTCAATCATGATGACTCGTGCAGCCCCACGCGATAAAGCTTCGAAAGCTAGTGCACCTGAACCTGTGCAGACATCTAGCACCACCGCATTTTGAATATCCCACATTAACCAGTTAAACAGCGTTTCACGCACACGGTCAGGTGTTGGGCGTAAGCCATCAATTGAAGCAAAGCTTAATTGACGACGTTTCCATTCTCCACCAATAATACGTAACTGATTTTTCATAATTATTCCGTAATCTCAGCTTGTGGTGCAGTAGTCGCTGCATTAGGTTTCTTCATCTGCTGATTTTTTTGCTTATTGGGAACAGCATTTGGATCGGCTTGTAAAATACTTTGTCCACTTGGTAACTGGCTTGGCTGAATCCCTGCGGTCATCAAGCTGCCTGTGATTTGATGTGTGGTTGGTCGAATCGGATTGTTTTTACGTTGAACCATCCAATAGTCAAAGACAGGGCGAGCCAATTGTGCTGCCGCACCACCATGTCGACCATTTTCTAAAATGACTGAAATTGCAATTTCAGGCTTTTCAGCAGGAGCAAACCCCACAAATAAACCATGGTCAAGCTGACGCTCTGTCAAAATTGCTTCGTTATAGCGTTTACCCTGTGCAATACTTTTAACTTGTGCAGTCCCTGTTTTTCCTGCGATTTGATAGGCACTGGTTCGAATACCACGACCTGTCCCTGAGTTAATCACATTGACCATCGCATCACGCATTCTGCTCCAGTCTTCATCTGTGCCTTTAAACTGAACACGACCATCAGGGGCATTACGTACAGGAAAGGGTTTGGCACCACGCGTATTGCTTACCACATGCGGGATAAGATGATAACCGTGGTTCGATACGATCGAAATGGCCATCGCAAGTTGAATTGGAGTTGCGGTAAATGCACCTTGACCAATACTGACCGAAATCGTTTCACCTTTGAGCCATTTGGCTTTACGGGTACGCATTTTCCACTCTGGGTTTGGGTATAAGCCTGAGCTTTCATTTGGCAGATCAATCCCCGTCTTTTCTCCAAAACCAAACTGACGCATCCATGAGTTCATGTGATCAATTCCCATCTGGTTTGCTAAAATATAAAAGAACGTATCACAAGATTCTTGAATAGCTTTGTTGAGATCAACAATCCCATGTCCTGTTTTTTTCCAGTCACGGAATTTATGTGAGTCGCCAGGCAAGTGGAAATAACCTGGGTCATTAATGGTGGTTGACCAGTCAATCACGCCATAATTGATACCACCAAGTCCTTCAACAGGCTTAATGGTTGATCCTGGTGGATAAACCCCTTGTAAAGCACGGTTATAAAGTGGCTGGTCAAGGTTGTCGCGCAGTCCCACATAGTCTTTGGTGCTAATCCCTGATACAAACAGATTCGGGTTGAAACTTGGGCTAGACACCATCGCCAAAATTTCACCTGTACGTGGATCCATGGCCACGATTGCACCACGACGACCTGCCAGTTGTTCAGAAGCGACTGTTTGTAAACCATAGTCAATCGACAAATATAAGTCATTACCACGAACAGGATCTTTACGACCTAAGTGGCGCAGGACATTACCATGTGCATCGGCTTCCACCGATTCATTGCCAGGTGTGCCATGCAGTAAATCTTCATAAGATTTTTCAATCCCAATTTTCCCAATCAGGTTGGTTCCTGCATAAACATCTTTATTAATATTTTTTAATTCACGGTCGTTAATTCGCCCCACATAACCAATCACATGGGCAAATAATTCGCCGTAAGGATAGTAGCGCGTCATTTGTGTTTCGATATTGACGCCAGGAAACTGGTATTTGACCTCACTAAATTTGGCAATTTCGGCTTCATTCAAGTTCAGTTTAAGTGCGACTCGTTCAGTCTTTTTGGCTGTTTTAATTCGGCTATTAAAGCGATCAATATCATCTTGGGTCAGATCAAGAATAGGAATCAGTTTTTTAACGGTATCATCAATATCTTCAACATCGGCTCGGCTAATCGTTGCAGTAAAAACAGGATAGTTGTCTGCCAGTAAAATTCCATTACGATCATAGATATAACCACGTGCAGGGGGCAGAGGCTGTAGACGAATACGGTTATTGTCAGATGCGGTCTGGAATTCTTGATAATGAAAAATCTGCAAATAAACGTAACGTGCAATCAGTGTTGCAAAGCATAAGAAAACGATCCCGATGGCAATAAAAATTCGGCTACGAAAGAGGCGTTTTTCTTCTTGAACATTCTTTAAGGGAAAATGTTGCTTCATATGCGTATCGTCAATCAGCCAGAGGGGAGAATTAAAGGCGGATTATTTTAACTCAACCAGACAATGAAAGTCGCAGGTATTTTACCCATTCTGTGTAAAACTTGTAGTTTGACTGATTTGACAGCAGTTTTTCTGTCAATCTGGCTACAGTGCAAGCTGAAAATCTGCTACAGTGCATGCTAGAACAATATTTAAAAATCACGCTTGTGAAGTGGTAAAATTACGGTCTTACAAATTTGGTATATTTTAAGCAATTGTATTCGTTCAAAATGGCCATTTTCTATTGAACTCCTGAAGTCATAGCGTACGAGAGCATGCATGTTCGAATTTATTAGTCATTTGTGGCAAGTTTTTATGCATCGTCCTGATCACTGGGCGGTGATAAGTATTATCCCTGTGACTGCATTTGTAACATGGGCACATGTCTGGATGGCACTCAAAATGGTGTTCTATCCGATTCAGTTTTTTGGTTTTCATCTTGGCAATTTACCCATTGGTTGGCAAGGCATTGTGCCACGTAAAGCGGGTCGAATTTCAGGCATTATCACAGATAACACCTTAAAAAAAATTGGTTCACTCAGTGAGTTTCTTCAGGCAATGGATCCTGAGGAAATGGCAAAAATTATTGGGGAACAAGTCAATCATGAACTGGAAAATCTGATTGATGAGATCATGCTGGAGCGCAATCCTGTGCTTTGGGAAAATATTCCGTATTCCATTCGTCGTCGTATTTATGATCAGGGACATAAACAGTTGCCTGCCGTTCTTGAGCATTTGGTCACTGAGCTGACTTACAATGTCGAATCACTGGTCGATATGCGTGAAATGGTCGTTAGCCAAATGGAAGCTGATCCCAAGCTTATGGTTCGCATGTTCCTGAAGGTTGGCCAAAAAGAAATTAATTTCATCTGGCATATTAGTGCCTTGATTGGTTGTGTGTTTGGTTTATTTCAAATGGTGGTTTGGTTCTTGGTGCCTTGGCACTGGACAGTCCCATTTTGGGCATCCATTTGGGGTTTTCTGACCAACTGGATTGCGATCTGGATGGTGTTTAATCCGCTCTATCCACATTACGTTCGCTATCCACAATTTTTCCGCCGCACCCACAATCACCAATTTCCATGGATTGTGCCTGTGATTCCTCGGATTGGGACATATAATATTCAAGGTGCATTCATGAAACGTCAGGAAGAAGTGTCCGATGTTTTTGCTAAAGTGGTGACTGAAGAGTTAATTACTTTAAAAACCATCATGACTGAAATGATGTATGGTCATCATAAAGACAAAACCCGACGCCTTGTTAAACAGCATGTCAATCAGATTATGGACACGCCTTTGGTTCGTACCACATTGCAATTGTCTTTAGGGCCAAGAGAGTACGCCAAGTTAAAAACAGACTTGATTGACCGCTCAATTGAAATTACGATGGTACCTGTAAGCGACCCTGCATTTAATGCGAGCCGTGCACGTAAAATATTTCAAATGTTTCGAGATCGTATTCGTGATCTAACTCCAAGCGAGTTCCAGAATTTGTTACGTCCCGCGTTTAAAGAGGATGAGTGGATTTTGATTGTATTGGGGGGGGTGACTGGCTTTATTGCTGGTACAATACATTTG
Source organism: Acinetobacter sp. ME22 (assembly GCF_022012315.1). Taxonomy (NCBI): domain Bacteria; kingdom Pseudomonadati; phylum Pseudomonadota; class Gammaproteobacteria; order Moraxellales; family Moraxellaceae; genus Acinetobacter; species Acinetobacter sp. ME22. Next base: position 58,758 of record NZ_JAKLTL010000003.1, on the reverse strand, counting down.
TTTGTTGCTTTTTTATAATACTTAACAGTTTCAGAGATTTAAAATCTTTGGACAGGTTAAGACTGTTTTCATTTTAGATGAGGATTTATTAGATGCGCATTATCTTACTCGGACCACCTGGCGCAGGTAAAGGTACTCAAGCTCAGTTGATCTGTAAGCGCTATGATATCCCACAAATTTCAACTGGCGATATGCTCCGTGCAGCGATTCGTGAAGGAACCGAATTAGGGTTGAAAGCGAAAAGTGTAATGGAATCTGGTGGTTTGGTTTCTGACGATTTAATTATCGGCTTAGTCAAAGAGCGTATTGCCCAGCCTGATTGTGTCAATGGCTGTATTTTTGACGGTTTCCCTCGTACGATTCCTCAAGCAGAAGCGCTAGAGAAAGAAGGCATTAACATCGATCACGTGATTGAAATTGATGTCGCAGACGAAGAAATCATCAACCGTCTTTCTGGTCGCCGTCAGCACCCTGCATCGGGTCGTGTGTACCACGTTGTCTATAACCCACCAAAAGTGGAAGGTAAAGATGACGAAACTGGTGAAGATCTTGTTCAACGTCCCGACGATCAAGAAGAAACCATTCGTAAACGTTTGGCTGCTTATCATGCAGAAACTGAACAATTGGTTGGCTTCTATCAAGGTCGTGCAGCTTCTGGTGAAAATGCCCCAAGCTATGACAAATTGAATGGCTTACGCCCAATTGACAATGTTCAAACTGATTTGTTCGCGATTTTAGATCAAGCGAAATAATTGATTTAAAAAAATAAAGAGCCTACAAATCTCGTAGGCTCTTTTTTTATAGAGGAGAAAATCGCACATGATGTTAAAATTGGCACTCATTGCTTTAGTGGTTATAAGTTTGGCAGGGTTAATCTTTTTAATATTACAAAGCAAGAAAATGCTCAATGATGTGGTAAAAGAGCATAAGCAGGCATCTAAACCTCAACCAACCAAGAAAATAATGCCATCTAAAAAGAAGCGCTAATTTAAAATTGATGCTTAGTATGACGAATTAAAATCAATCTTCTTGTTTAGGCTTTACAGGTTTGACCGCACCAAAGTCGAAACGATCTGACCAGTTACATACATCGGAAACCACACATTCACCACATTTAGGTTTACGTGCGACACAGCAGTAACGACCATGTAAAATCAACCAGTGATGGGCATCTAACATAAATTCTTTTGGAATGACTTTAATTAAGCGTTGCTCAACTTCAAGCACATTTTTTCCAACCGCCAAACCTGTACGATTGCCCAAACGGAAAATGTGGGTATCTACTGCCATAGTGGGTTGCCCAAAAGCCGTATTGAGCACCACATTGGCTGTTTTACGTCCAACCCCTGGAAGTGCTTCCAAATCTTTTCGATTATCTGGAACTTGGCTGTGATGTTGACCGATTAAAATTTCACAGGTCTTGATCACGTTTTCAGCTTTTGAATTATATAAGCCAATGGTTCTGATATAGCTTTTTAAACCTTCTAAGCCTAGCGCCAAAATCTGTTCAGGCGTATTGGCAACAGGATAAAGTTTATCGGTGGCTTTATTCACACTGACATCGGTGGCTTGAGCTGAGAGCATGACCGCAATAAGCAATTCAAAAGGCGATGAAAAATTGAGTTCAGTCGTTGGTTCAGGACGCTGTTCACGTAACCGTTCAAAAAAAGTTTGAACCTGCTTTTTGGTCATGTTCTTACTGGACATTAGCCTTCACCTTGCAGTGCATTTAACTCAGCAGTGAGCTGATCAAGTTGTTCACGTTTTGCTGGGTTGTCGCGTACGCTGAGCTGTTTTTCAAGCTTCTTAATTTGAGTGCGTAGTTTCGCCAGTTCAATAGTGGTTTTAGCATCGGCAACCAAATCTTGTTCAGCCGATTTTTCAATACGCTGAATGGTGGGTACGCTATTTAAGTAGCTTGAAAACTGCACGAAGAGTTCGCTATCAATCGCTGCACGAACAATAGGGCCTTTACGTTTACTATGACGCTGCTCTTCACGGTAGATATGGGCATAATAACGATAGCGTAGATCATCTTGCTGTTCGGTTTGCTGTGCTGCTGTCGGTAAAGCTTGCGTATCTTCGATTAAGTCAATGCAGTCGACAGGACAGGGTGGAATACACAATTCACAACCTGTACACAGATCACTTAGAATGCTGTGCATTAATTTACCACTGCCAATAATCGCATCGACAGGGCAGGCACTCATACATTTGGTACAGCCAATACATTCATCTTCACGAATTACCGCTTTCATGCGCTGAGGTCGACCATCTGCCTGAATATCCCAAACACTTTCTTCGGCTTTGAGCAAAGGGCGATTGAGTAGCTGTGAAATGGCATCGGCAACAGGTTGACCGCCAGGGACGCATTTGTTGGCTTCTTCACCTTCACTAATTGCTTTGGCATAGGGCAAACATCCATCACGATGTCCACATAAGCCGCATTGGGTTTGTGGCAATAAGGCATCTATTTGCTGGATGAGAGGGAATGGCAAACTCATTTGGCTACGGCTATGCTAAAAACGAAAGCAAGAATTGTGCAGAAAAATGCCGAGATCGACAAGCTTTTTTCAAGCAGATGTCAGGTTTCTCAAGGCATTCCAATAAAAAAACCGAAGCATGGCGCTTCGGTTTTTCAGCGTACCGTAGAATTATTTTTCTACGAAAGCACGTTCAATCACGTAATCGCCCATTTCGCCCATACGTGGAGATTCTTTCAAACCATGTTGGTCAAGAAGCGCGGCAACGTCTTTCAGGAAGTGCGGGCTACCACACAGCATTGCACGGTCAGTTTCAGGGTTGAAACGTGGTAAACCGATTTTCTCAAATAATTGACCAGACTCAATTGCAGTGGTTACACGACCTTGAGTATGGAAGTCTTCACGAGTGACAGTTGGGTAGTAAACCAATTTGTCTTTAATGCCCAATTCTTCGAAGAATTCGTTGTTTGGCAATTCGTCTAAGATCAAGTCTTGGTAAGCCAATTCACTGATGAAACGTGTACCGTGAACCACAATCACTTTTTCAAAGCGTTCATAGGTTTCAGGATCACGAATCACAGACAAGAATGGAGCCAAACCTGTACCTGAAGAAAGAAGGTACAAGTTTTTACCTGGGAGTAAGTCATCAAGAACTAAAGTCCCTGTTGGCTTTTTAGAAATTAAAATTTCATCGCCCACTTGGATTTTTTGCAAAATCGAAGTCAATGGACCGTCTTGTACTTTAATTGAGAAGAACTCTAGCTCTTCTTCGTAGTTGGCACTTGCAATTGAGTAGGCACGCATTAACGGCTTGCCATTCACTTCAAGACCGATCATGACAAACTGACCATTCTTAAAGCGCAGGCTTTGATCACGTGTTGTTTTAAAACTAAATAAAGTGTCATTCCAATGGTGAACATGTGTTACACGTTCAGCGTTAAAAGCAGCCATTCAAGCAATCTCAATATGGATAATAAAAACTGAGGTGTATTTTAATCTAAAATGATTGCCGATAAACTGAATATATTTAATTGTGTTTATAAGAAAAAGTGATGATCGCTCCGCTTCAAGTTCCTGTGATTGGTTTCATGCAGTCGCCGTTCAAAGAAAAGTTCGGTATTCCACGTCAGCCGAATCTGGTGGATGTTGAATCTTATATTGTGATGCAAGCCCCGTATGATGATCCGCTTGCGTTTGTCGGCATCGAAGAATTTAGTCATTTGTGGCTGTTGTGGCAATTTCATCACAATAAGCCGCTTGATGGTTTTCGACCACAAATTCGCCCGCCAAGATTGGGTGGCAACCAAAAAATTGGGGTATTTGCTTCGCGTAGTATGTACCGACCTGCGCCGATTGGTTTATCCGTTGTGCGTTTTAAACGCATTGAACAGGTTGATGGTCAATTACGTGTGTATGTGTCGGGTGCTGATCTGGTCGATGGAACCCCAATTGTGGACATTAAGCCGTATATTGCTTATTCCGATGCGATTGCTGATGCGCAAAGTGGTTATGCTCGCGAAGCACCAGTACTCAATCAGGTGGTGTGGTCTGAAATAGCATTATCACAGCGTATTCAACTTACTGAAAATGGATTAGGTTCATCTCAACTGTATCAGGAGATTGAACAGGTCTTGGCACTCGACCCACGTCCTGCCTATCAAGATGATCCTGAACGGGTCTATGGACTGCATTTTGCAGATTTAAATGTTCGGTTTCAGGTCAAAGCGACAGAAATTGTGATTGTTGAGTTGATTGCATATGGCAGCAGATAAATACTTTTTAAAAAGATAGTTTTATTGCAGATCATTAATGTGCTGGCATGAAAGTGCTAAGATACGCGTTATAAAATCATAATCATATGTTTTGAGGCTTGCGATGCAGTCAAATCAGCGTTTACAACAATTTTCTTATTCAATCGATTTGACATGGTGCTTGGATCAGTTGCTTTGGGATGAAATGATTACTGAGCGCGATAAAGCGTTGGTGCAAACCACCCATCGGAGTAAGAACCAGTTATCGTGGCATCCATTGCAATGGATTGCTCAGTTTGATTTAACCAACCAACGTAATCAGCAGCAGAAACTGACATTAAACTTATTGTGCAAATGGCTTTCGGAAAAATCGAATCTGCCATTTTATGTGATTGATCCGCTTAAAGCAGATGTTTCGGCACTCACTGCCGTCATGTCGCAAGAGTTTGCAGTGCGCAATCATATTTTGGCCGTTGAGGTCAATGATACTGAAGTTCTGATTGGAACAGATCAACCTTTTTTAACCGATTGGATTGGATATTTAGAAAAAGGCTTAAAGCCCAAAAAAATTCAACGCGTTTTCTTAAGTCCTGAACAGTTACAGCGTTATCTCTCTGAATATTATCAAGTGAGTCGGGCAGTCAATTCATCCCAAAAAAATCAGGGTTATGAACGTGATAGTCGAGGTGTCGAAGCATTATTGCAACTCGGAGAGGTGACCCAGAACCCCGATGCCAATGATCAGCATATTGTAAAATTGGTGGACTGGATTTTACAGTTTGCCTTTGAGCAAGGGGCAAGTGATATTCACCTTGAACCACGTCGTGAAGACAGTAAAGTTCGTTTCCGTATCGATGGGATTTTACATACCATTTATAAAATGCCCTCAAATACACTCGGTGCAGTAATTGCGCGGATTAAGATTTTAGGGCGGATGAATGTTGCTGAGAAACGTAAACCGCAGGATGGTCGCTTAAAAACCCGTACACCAAGGGGCTTGGAAACTGAGCTTCGTTTAGCCACTTTGCCCACCGCATTTGGTGAAAAAATGGTGATGCGTATTTTTGACCCCGAAGTCTTGGTACGTAGTTTTGAACAGTTGGGGTTTGATGGAAGATTATTGAATCAATGGAATGAACTCACTCAGCATAGTCATGGGATTATTTTGGTGACAGGGCCAACAGGTTCGGGTAAAACCACCACCTTATATTCAACGCTAAAGCAGTTGGCAACTGATGAAGTCAATGTCTGTACCATTGAAGATCCGATTGAAATGATCGAGGGTAGCTTTAATCAGATGCAGGTCAATCATGGCATTGAACTGGGTTTTGCGGATGGCATTCGAGCATTGATGCGTCAAGACCCCGATATTATTATGGTGGGTGAGGTGCGTGACCAAGACACTGCCGATATGGCAATTCAGGCGGCATTGACAGGTCACTTGGTACTTTCAACCTTACATACCAATGATGCGCCTTCGAGTTTGACCCGTTTGCATGATTTAGGTGTGCAGCCATTTTTATCTTCAGCAACGTTATTGGGTATTTTGGCACAGCGTTTGGTGCGTAAACTCTGTCCACAATGCAAGCAAAGAGCACCTACCAACGAGCAGCAGTGGTTACATCTTACCGTTGATTATACAGTAGATGTTCCTGCGACCTCATATGTCCCTGTGGGCTGTGAAGCTTGCCGTTATACGGGTTATAAAGGACGTGTCGGGATCTATGAGTTCATGCCAATCAGTTTGCAACTCAAGCAAATGATCAGTGAAAATGTCCCTTTAAATGCTTTACGTTTTCAGTCAAAAAAAGAAGGTGTTGAACCTTTGCGTATTGCAGGAGCACGTAAAGTTGTTGCGGGAATCACTTCACTTGAAGAGGTTCTACGGGTTGTACCACTGAGCTAAATCTCAATCAAAATCATCTTAAGATTCAACTCATCTTGTTCTGTTGTAATCACAATAGAACAAGACATAGAAGGAGAATCTTCATGAAAACATTATCTTATCTTGGTTGTGCAGTTGCCATTTCAGTCAGTAGTGTCAGTTTAGCCAATCCCGTTAATCAGGCAGCTTTACAGCAAACCCAAGTCAGCCATGTTAAACAAGCATTGCTTGCACGCGATGATCAACTGGTACAGTTAAAAGGCTATATCACCAAAGCATTAGGCAATGAAAAGTATGAATTTCGCGATCAGACAGGGCACATCACTGTCGATATTGATGATGAGCTTTGGCAAGGTAAAGCCATTTCAGCAACAACACCTGTTGTCATTTTTGGTGAAGTGGATATTGACTACAAGCCGATTAAACGGGTTGAAATTGATGTAGATCGTGTCCAATTCTGATCTTTAAACAGATCACCCTGTTGCTGTACTTGGCTGGGTGATTTTTTGATTTTGGCAGATCATGATATGCGTATTTTATTGGTGGAAGATGATGCCTCTCAGGCAGAAAGTCTACAAACTTGGCTCGAAATGGATGGTTACACGGTTGACTGGGTTGCACGTGGAGACTATGCGCTACAGGCGATACAAACTCATGAATATGCTTGTATTTTGCTTGATCGTGGTTTGCCAAAACTGACAGGTGATCAGGTTATTCAGGCTTTGCGTCAACAATACAATGCAGTCCCTGTGATTCTAATTACCGCTCAAGATGCAATCGAGGATCGGGTCGCAGGGCTGGATCTGGGTGCAAATGATTATTTGGTCAAACCCTTTAGTCTGGAGGAGTTGTCTGCCCGAGTTCGTGCGCAACTACGCCAACGGCAGCAACAGCGCAATGATCAACTGAGTTATGGTGATTTACGTCTCGATTTATCTAGCAAAATGGTCTACCAACATGGGCAGCCATGTGAACTGACTGCCAAAGAATTTCAGATTTTACAGCGTCTCATGCAGCAGCCACAGCATATTGTGACCCGTGAGCAGTTAGAAGAATCAATTTATGCATGGGGTGATGAGACAGGAAGCAATACCATTGAAGTCTTTATTTATCAACTGCGTAAAAAACTGGGTAGTCAAAGTATTGTGACCTTACGTGGTTTAGGTTATCGCATGGGAGATCTGTTGTCATGAGCTTGCCGCAAGGTTCATTACAACGTCAATTGATTCGCAGCATATTACGCAGCAGTATGATGGCGGGTGTGATTGCTTTTATCTTATTGATTGCTCATAGTATTTATCAAAGTATGCAAATGCATGATGATCTGATGGATGAAGTTTCAGATATGCTGCTCATCTCGGATTTATCGCGTGTTTCAGGTCAACAACTCGATGAACTCAGTGATGAGTTTGATTTGCAATATGAGATGCGCTTAGGTACTCAGTTATTGACCCATTCCACAGACTATCAGCCCATTTTGTTCCAAGGTGCTTGGCAACAGGGGTACGGCTGGCATTGGCAACAGCATCAACTATGGCGTTGCTATGTGCAGCAGGATCGGCAGCGGCATTTGACGGTCGTGGTGGTTCAGCCTGTATTTGAGCGTTTTGAAGATTTTTTCCAGACCATTGCTTTATATGCTGCGGTTTTGGTGTTTCTGTGGACAGCACAGTGGTGGATGATGCATCGAGGGATTCAGCGTAGCTTTCAAAGTTTGCATCAGGTTCGTCAACAGATTGTGGCAAAAAATTCACAGGATTTAAGTCCGATTGATCTTCAGTCTACTCCGACCGAAATTCAGCCTTTACTGACGGCACTGAATCAGTTGTTTGAACAACTACAACGGGCTTTACATGCAGAGCAGCGTTTTACTGCAGATGCTTCACATGAGTTGCGTTCGCCTTTATCTGCAATGAGTATGCGTTTACAGGTGCTACAGCGAAAATACCAACAGGTTGCCTCTTTAGGGCAGGATTTACAGCCTATTCAGCAAGATATTCAGCGAACGACACAGGTCTTGGAAAATTTATTGTTGCTGGCTCGACTTGACCCCACTCATGCCACACAATTGCCCAAGCAAGAACTTGATCTTGTGCAGTTGTTGCAGCAAGCTTTCGAGAGTATCCAGCCCTACTTGTTACAGAAGAAGATATCGCTAGATGCTCATTTACCTGAGCGTCTGATCTTAATGGGCAACCAAGAACTTTTATTTAGTGCTGTGCGTAATTTGCTTGATAATGCAGCCCGCTATGTCCCTGAACATGGCACGATTTTTATTGAGCTTTTGCAAAAAGATCATCATGTTATCATCAGTATTGCTGACAATGGTCAGGGGGTTGATGAGGCAATCTTGACTCGATTGGGAGAGCGATTTTTTCGGGTGCTTGGCAATACGACTCAGGGTTCAGGCTTGGGCTTGTCGATTGTGAAAAAAATTATCGCTTTGCATCAAGGAACGGTCGATTTTCAGCAGGCAACGCAAGGTGGATTGCAGGTGCGAATTGAACTGCCACAATAAAAAAGCAGCACATTGCTCAGATATGCTGCTTGTTCCCACGTTTATTATTATATGACACTGTTTTTTTAAGATTGGTCTTATTACTTGGTGAGAATAAGTCGATTGTTTCGTGTCAAACGTAAGCGGTATTCTTCTCCTGCATGCATAATGCGGATTTCGCGACCCAGTGCAAACAGGTTATTGGAATGAAGCATGGGTAAAGATTGAGCAGTATCGGTGTTACGTGTAAATAAGCTAAATGGTGCGTTCATATTCTTGATTCCGTGGTGTCGGTGAGTGATTTAAATGATAATCATTATCGAATAAGGCTGTCAATGAAAATTTAGCGCTTTATTTGAAAACTTTGTAACATGCTCGACATGATCAGAATGACTCAAGGAACAGTGATGCAAAAAAACCAAATTGAAGTGGCAATTGGGCTACTTTTTTCTAAAACACGTGTTCTGGTTGGTTGGCGCAATGCTCAGCAACATCAAGGCAATAAAGCCGAATTTCCTGGGGGGAAGATTGAACAGGGTGAAACAGCTGAGCAAGCTTGTCGCCGTGAAGTGTTTGAAGAAGTTGGAATAGATTTAATTGACTGGCAGCCATTTGAGCTGATTCAACATGACTATGATGATGTCATTGTGCGGTTACATGTGTTTTTTAGCTATGTCCCTGAAGCAGTACTTCCTCAGATTCAACAGCCTTGGCAGTGGTATACACGCACCGAATTAGCCAACTTGAATTTTCCAAAAGCGAATCAACAACTGGTTCAACGCTTGGCACTGCCACAGCGTATTAAAATACGCACGCAATTAGAGGCATTGGCAGATTTGCAGCAGGGGCAAGTCATGTACTATCGCCCTGAACAACAAGCTGATTTAGCTGCTTTACACGCGCTATCTCAAGAACAACTGAACAAGCTTATTTTGAATAAAGTATGGGCTGAACAGTTGAGTTTAGATCAACAGGCACAACTGGTGGCGATTCATCTTAAACAACCACAACTATTTGCTACCCAACGTGGTGAGCTACGTGTAGGGCAGTGTTATTTGGCAGCTTGTCATGATTTGGCAGGATTGCAGCATGCTCAATATATTGGTTGTGATGCAGCTTTATTGAGTCCTGTACTGGCAACAGCCACACATCCAGAAGCTCAAGGTTTGGGTTGGGGGCAATTTCAGCAGATTGCTCAGCAGGTGGATTTACCCATTATTGCTTTGGGCGGTTTAAAGCATGAGGATTTAGGAATAGCCCAACAATGTGCAGCATATGGCATTGCGGGCATTTCTCAGATTTAAAGCTTGCTTAAGGCGAGTTTAGCTTGCTGAATAGCACTGGCATTGTGTTGTGCTTGTGCGATTTGTAAGCGGATGAGCCAGAATTGCTTTTGGGTACTACGGTCATCTGCCAGACTTAAACCCCGTTGGATTAAAGACTGTGCATGACTGTAGTTTTGTTTTTTCTGTGCCACTTGAGCCAAAACGATATAGCTTTGAGCTGCCTGAGGTGAAATCCGCTGTGCTTGCAATGCCAAATGTTCTGCCTGCGTCAGATTGTTTTGGCGGATGGCATGTTGGGCTTGTTGGATGAGCTGGCGAAAAACGGGTTTTTCTGAGCCGTCTGGTGCAGTGACAGGTTGTGGCGGTGCAGGAATAACTGTGCGTTTAATCTCAGGAACATGATAAGGCGTAACAGTAACCCCATTTGTATCGTTAGACGGTTTTTTTTCTTTTATTGGTGGTGTTGCTTGATGCGTTTGGGATTGTGGTTGATGGGCTAACTGAGTACAGCCAATAAAACTCAGACTCAATAAACAACTACTGATCAGTTTGAAATGCATTCGCAAAAATTCTCTATATCATGGGCTTGATCACCGTATCAAAGATGACCAAGCCCATTCAATTTACTGTTCGTAACTGCCGCTTGAGATGACTCGAGCTGGTGAATCGCTATTGCTATCTGTACTGTCACTTTCACGAATCAGATTTTCAAGATTGTCTGGGTTGTTGGATGTCACAGGTGCAGATGCGCTACCTGTGTCTTCAGGTGAATCCTGATTGTTGAAGAAGCCACAATCCGCACCTGGAGATGGAACATGATCTGCAAGAAGTGGAATGTACATTGCACCAGAACAGTTTGCACCAGACAAATGACCTGAACGTACATCGACCCATTGCCATTGGACATTGCTTGGTTGTTTGATATTGACAGGTTGCTGGCGTAACTGTTTCATGACATTGATCCAGACAGGTAAAGCACCTGATGAACCTGTTAATCCTGTGACTTTATTGTTGTCTAGACCTAACCAAACCACAGTTAAATAGTTACCTGAATACCCTGCGAACCACGAATCACGGGTATCGTTCGTTGTTCCTGATTTACCTGCAAGTTTTAAGGTCGATGGTAGACTGCCATAAGCTGCTTTACCTGTACCATTATTCATCACTTGCTGTAAGCCATAATTCAGCACATAAGCTGCCGCAGGATCAATGGTTTTTTGAACTTCTAAGCCATAATGCTCGAGGGTTTTTCCATTCTGATCAACCACAGAACGAATGGCTTTGGTTGGATATTTAAAGCCACCTGTAGCGAAGTTGTTATAAACACCTAAAACTTCCATTGGTGATAAATTGACAGCGCCCAAGAATACAGATGGATAAGAGGGAATATCACTGGTTACACCAAATTTGCGTAACTGATTGCTAAAAGTTGCAACACTAAACTCTTGACCTAAACGAACGGCTGCAAGGTTATATGAATGTTGCAGAGCTTGAACCATCGGCACAACGCCATGCTCACCACCACTATAGTTTTTAGGTGTCCATGCTTTCCCTTCGGTTGGAATGCTAATATAGGTGTCTTGAATCGCTGAAGCCCAGTTATAGCGACCTGATTCAATGGCACTCAAATAAATGACAGGTTTGAGCAATGAGCCAACTTGACGTTTTGCATCAATGGTACGGTTAAAACCTGTGAAGTTTTGAGTTGAGCCAACTGCTGCAACCAATTCACCATTGTCAGGGCGTTGAATAAGCACAGCACCTTGTAAATCGGCCAAGACACGCGGATTACGCTTAGATAAATTATCTACAGTTTCCTTAAAGCTATTTTGTACCTTAGTTTGAGCAACAGGATCAAGCGTGGTAAAAATACGTAAGCCCTGATTGGTCAAATCTGATTCTTGATATTCACTACGCAATTGACGACGGACAATATCCATAAAGTCAGGGAAGCGGGTTGGGCCAAGTGCTGGTTTAGCGACCACACCCAGTGGGCGGGCACTTTCTTGATCATACTGCGCTTGCGTCAGATAACCCATCACCAACATGTTGTGTAATACAGTATCGCGGCGGTTTTTCGCACCTTCTGGATTGCGCCAAGGATTATATAAAGATGGCCCTTGCACTAAACCGACCAAATACGCTTGCTGTGCAATATTGAGTTCGCGCAATGGTAGTCCAAAATAGAATTGAGATGCCAAACCATAACCATTAATTGAATAGTTACCATTTTGCCCCAAGTGGACTTCATTGAGGTAGGCTTCTAAAATCTCACTTTTACTGTAGTGCATTTCTAGCAATACAGACATTAACGCTTCATTGACCTTGCGTTTTAGGGTTTTTTCAGGGGAAAGATAGAAGTTTTTCACCAACTGTTGTGTCAGTGTCGAACCACCCTGACGTTTACCACCTGTAATGTTACTGACAATCGCACGTGCAGTACCACGGATTGAAATACCGTGATGATGGTAGAAATTACGGTCTTCTGTCGAAATTAATGCTTCAATGAGTGGTTTAGGTACATTTTTAAGCTTGATTAAAACGCGGTCTTCATTGTGTTGTGGATAAATGCCGCCAATCAATAAAGGTTCAAGACGAGTCATGCCTGTACTTGAGGGTTTTGTCGTGCGCACATCCTGCATTTGGTCATTGCCAAAAGTAATGTGCAAGACCTGTTCAGGTTCGCTACTATCACCAAAGTCAAAACCACGGGTATGAACATAGACGCTACTGCCACTCAGCAGATAGCTACCTGGTTGAGTATAGCCATCTGCTTTTTTATAGCCAAGCATTGCCAGTTCTTGGATAAAATCAGGCTCATTGACGGGTGCTTGATTGTAAATTTCAAGTGGGCGTGCATAAACTTTTGCAGGAATGTCCCAACGCTGACCTTCAAATTTTTTACGAATAACACTATCAATATGAAATACATACGCACTAAAAGCGAGGAATGCTGCAATAACAACAATACAGAAAATAAGAGGCAATAAACCAAGACCGCGTTGTGACTTCATAAAAAGTGATAAGCTATCCGACAGAAACCCTGTAATCATGCGAAGCTTTTATTTATTTTGCAATGATTATTCGCGAAACAATACAAAATTAAGCAATAATTTAGCGTTTTATCAGAGACTTTGTATTGTTTTTTCAAACCTGAAACAACGTGTTATTATGGCTGCGAATCCGAACGGAGCGCTTGAGTTGGTGAAAATCTCACACAAGTCGTTTCGCAACATTGGGCTAATTGGACGACCAGAAAAAGCCGCTGTTGTAGAAACACTTTGTCTTATTTATGACCATTTGCTGAAATTGGGATTACATCCAATTTTTGATGTTGAAACAGCGAAACTTGTCCCTTATCAAGATTGTCAAATTGTCAGCCGTAACCTGATGGGTGAAGTGGCTGATTTGGTTGTCGTGGTTGGAGGTGATGGGTCTTTGTTACATGCAGCACGTGCATTGGTGAAATACAATACTCCCGTGATTGGTGTCAACCGTGGACGTTTAGGATTTTTAACCGATATTAATCCGATGGAAGTTTTACAAAAACTTGATCTGGTTTTAAAAGGTAACTTTCAGCTCGACAGACGTTTTCTGCTTGAAATGGAAGTACGTACCGCAGGTGAAACGGTCTATAGCGCGATTGCACTCAACGATATTGTGCTGCATTCAGGTAAGTCCGTGCATATGGTGGACTTTGAACTGTCGATTGATGGGCAATTTGTTTACCGTCAGCATAGTGATGGTTTGATTGTGGCAACGCCAACAGGTTCAACCGCATATGCCTTGTCGGGTGGTGGCCCAATTATTCATCCGAGTATGGATGCAATTGTTCTTGTGCCGATGCATCCACATACCTTGTCATCTCGACCGATCATCGTTGGGGATCAGAGTGAAATCAAAATTACGGTGCGTAAAAACCGTATTTTACCGATGGTAAGTGCCGATGCGCAGCATAGTGTTGCACTGAATGTCGGAGATGTTTTGCATATTCGCAAGCATCCTTTTAAATTAAGCTTATTACATCCACCCGGTTATGACTTTTATATGGCTTGTCGAACCAAATTAGGGTGGCATCAAGATTTTGAAGCATTGCAACAGCAGGAAGAGTCATGAATATTGAACAAATGCTCTCGGTCTTAGACCCTGAAATTGTCGAACGTTTAAAAACTGCCGTTGAAATTGGGAAATGGCCCAATGGTGTAGCGTTGACTCAAGAGCAACGTCAGATTTGCATGCAGGCAGTTTTGGCTTGGGAATATAAAAATTTGCCTGAAGAAGAACGTACAGGCTATATCGACCGCGGCACAAAAGAAGAAGGTGAAGAATGTGATGATGATCATCACAAAAATGAACCTGAATTCAAGCCGATTCGATTTGTCTAAATAAAAAATCCCCATACGGGGATTTTTTATTGCTGCTATTTATTGTTGATGGCGTGTATCCCATAAAGATCGCGCTTTTTGCATGGCAGTTTCATAGTTGTCTACAATACCCATGCTATATAACGCAATGCCCATGGTTTCGACCACTGCGATTTCACCATAAGTATGATTTTGCTGACCTTCCCAAACTGCTTTAAACACGGCTAAATCCAGTTCTTCTTCAGTCGCACTACGTTCTGGTGTGAGTTTAGGCAATTCATGCTCATACATTTCGCCATCACGAATCCCACAGATTAAAGTCTTAGCATCGGGATTGCGTTCAAATTCGCCACCTTCACCTTTAATCACGGCACTATTTTTATAACCTAATGTAAAGGCTGCGCGTTGGTGAGAGCCACGATATGCAGGGTGGAAAATCGCTTGTAATGTGGCTTTGGCATCAAATGGATTGATCAGGCGAGCCAGTGTATGGATAGGTGAACGTAGCCCCATAACATTGCGCAAACCAATCAATTCATCGAGGACAGGGGAGATGGCAGCTAGTGGCAGATAGGCAAAATTGCGTTGCTGTAATTGTTGCTCAACGTCGTCTTGTGTATGACAAATTGGATAGTTGAGGAACTCTAGAACCTGTTCGGTATAGACACGGTTTAAGGTATGACCCGCAGCCCCATGCATCACTACACGGTAGCCATGTTGAGCCAAAGTTAACGCTGCTAGTAAAAACCATGGATAATGTTTGCGTTTACCTGCATACGATGACCAGTCCAGATCAACTTCAAGTGGGCGATAATGTAACTGGTCTTTGGTGGCTTGAACAAAACCTGCCAGTTCTTCGACCGATTCTTCTTTCACGCGGAGCAACATCAAAAATGCGCCAAGTTGCACATCGAGAACATCGCCTTTCAGAATCATGCTAAACGCATCATAGGCTTCTTGAAAAGTCAGGGAACGTGCACCTGTTTTGCCCTTACCAATAATGCGGATATATTGGGCAAATGGATGTTCAAAGTCTTGATAGATATTGCGTTTAGTAGTCATGACGAAATCGCAAAAAATGAAAGATATTCGACATACTAGCATAAGCTATGCCAGAACCAAGGGGCGTTGCTGAGAGAAGTCATGATTTGATGTGATCTATCTGAATGGTGAAATAGATCCCAAGTTCGGAAGACGTTGGTAAGCGATTTGGCATAAAAGCAGATTGGATTTGTTGAAGTTGAGTGGCTAAATAGGGAAAACCACTCGAAATACTTGGTTTGCGCTCTGGGAGGTAATGACATTTTGCAGTTGAATGTGGTTATACTTGCAGGCAGAAAAAACATGAGCACGGGGCGAAATGACATGATCCAAGACGATCAGAAAACGACTTCTCTGAATTTAGAACAATTACGTTCGGATATCGACAGTGTAGACCAACAGATTCAAAACCTTTTGAATCGTCGAGCAGGTCTAGCTGAAGCTGTGGCAAAAGCCAAATTTGCGACTGAAGAGAATCCAGTGTTTTATCGCCCTGAACGTGAAGCGCAAGTGCTACGTAAAGTGATGGAACGCAACGAAGGCCCGTTATCTGATGCCACCATGGCACGTTTATTCCGTGAAATCATGTCAGCATGTTTGGCACTTGAAGCACCACAAAGTATTGCTTTTTTAGGCCCTGAAGGCACATTTACCCAAGCGGCAGCTTTGAAACATTTTGGTCAGGATGCAATTGTGCGTCCGATTGCGACGATTGATGAAGTATTCCGTGAAGTGGAGGCAGGTAGCGCACACTATGGTGTTGTTCCTGTTGAAAATTCATCTGAAGGTGTGGTCAACCATACATTAGACTGCTTTAAATCATCGAGTCTTAACGTGATTGGTGAAGTTGAATTGCGTATTCATCACCAGTTTTTAGTATCTGAAAATACCCGTAAAGATAGCATTAAGCAGATTTATGCACATCAGCAAGCTTTGGCACAGTGCCGTAAGTGGCTCGATATTCATTACCCAGGCGTTGAACGTGTTGCGATGACATCGAATGCCGAAGCAGCACGCCGTATCCGCAATGAATGGCATTCAGCAGCGATTGCCTCGGATATTGCGGCAACGACGTATGGTTTGGAAATCTTGCACAGCAATATCGAAGACAATCCTGAAAATACCACACGTTTCTTGGTGATTGGTCGCGAAAAAATTCCTGCAAGTGGCAATGATAAAACCTCTTTGTTGGTTTCTGCACATAACCGCGCAGGCGCACTCATTGATATTTTAGAACCTTTTGCCAAGCACAATATTAGCTTGACCAGTATCGAAACTCGTCCAGCACTTCCTGAAAAATGGGCCTATGTGTTCTTTATTGATTTGGAAGGACATATTGATCAGCCAAATGTTGCGGCTGCACTCGATGAAATCCGTTCGATGGTCAAAGAATTGCGCGTATTGGGTTCTTATCCTGTTGCGGTACTTTAAGCAAATTAAACGCAGACATTGGATTTAACACAGAGGCGAATTTGGTGGTAGTTTCAGAAACACAGCCCTTGTTTAAAAAAGTGGCATTTATTGGGCTAGGCTTGATTGGTTCAAGTCTGGCACGGGTGATTCAGGCAGAAGGTTTGGCGACCGAAGTGGTTGCCTCAACCCGTTCAGCCAAAACCTTGCAAGATGCGAAAGCATTGGGGTTAATCCAAGCGGGTTATACCTCGGCAATTGATGCTGTACAAGATGCGGATTTGGTGGTCTTGGCGCTGCCTGTACAAGCCACTGAAAAAGTTTTGGTACAGATTCAACCGTATTTAAAAGCCGATGCAATTTTAACCGATGTTGGTAGTACCAAAGGCAATGTTGTGGCTGCGGCTCAGCGCGTTTTTGGTGAGAACTTACCTGTAGGTTTTGTGCCGGGGCATCCGATTGCAGGCAGTGAACACACGGGTGTACATGCAGGTAAAGTCGATCTATTTGCCCATCACAAAGTGATTTTGACGCCATTACCAACCAGTGCAGATTGGGCAGTTGAAAAACTGGTCACGCTTTGGCAGGCAGCAAAAGCAGAAGTGATTTGTATGGATGTGCAAAAACACGATGAAGTGTTGGCGCATACCAGTCATTTACCGCACCTGATGGCGTTTAACTTGGTTGAGCAACTGGCAAACCGCGAAGATAATCTGGATATTTTCCGTTATGCCGCAGGTGGCTTCCGTGATTTCTCGCGGATTGCCGCATCCGATCCGCAAATGTGGCA
This sequence comes from Acinetobacter sp. ME22, assembly GCF_022012315.1. Taxonomy (NCBI): domain Bacteria; kingdom Pseudomonadati; phylum Pseudomonadota; class Gammaproteobacteria; order Moraxellales; family Moraxellaceae; genus Acinetobacter; species Acinetobacter sp. ME22. The sequence continues at coordinate 41,251 of NZ_JAKLTL010000003.1, read as the reverse complement.
TGACATTTTCTTTGCCAATAAAACTGCAATTTTAAAAGCAGTGGATGGCTTTGAACAGCAACTGGCAATTATTCGTGGGCTGATTGAAAAAGAAGATTCTCAGGCGCTGATGGGCTTACTCGGACATGCTCAAGCCGCGCGTCAACATTTTAACCATATGCTTGCCCAAAAACCTTTAATGGAGAAAGACAAGGTGACTCAACAATTTACCATTCAACCTCAACAGCATCGTTTTGAAGGAACATTTACTGTTCCGGGTGATAAATCGGTGTCACATCGTTCGATTATGTTTGGTGCAATTGCTGAAGGCACAACACATGTCACTGGCTTCTTGGAAGGTGAAGATGCTTTGGCAACTTTACAGGCATTTCGTGACATGGGCGTGTCGATTGAAGGGCCTAAAAATGGTGAAGTGACCATTCATGGCGTGGGCATGCACGGTTTGAAAGCGCCTGCAAGCGCGTTGTATATGGGGAATTCGGGTACCAGTATGCGTTTGTTGTCTGGCATGTTATCGGCACAGAAGTTCGATACCGTCATGACAGGTGATGCTTCATTGTCAAAGCGTCCAATGGAACGTATTGCCAAACCACTGCGTTTAATGGGTGCTCAAATCCAGACCACAGGTGAAAAAGGCACGCCCCCCGTCAGCATTACGGGTGCTCAAACACTCAAAGGCATTCAGTATGATTTGCCAATGGCATCGGCTCAGGTGAAATCAGGGATTTTATTGGCAGGTTTGTGGGCAGAAGGTGAAACTTCGGTGACTGAACCTGAACCAACACGTGATCATACAGAACGTATGTTGCGTGCTTTTGGTTATGAAGTGAAAACTGAAGGTAACCGTATTCGTCTTCAAGGTGGTGGTAAGTTGGTGGGGACTGACATTCAAGTGCCTTCTGATATTTCATCTGCGGCATTCTTTATGGTGGGTGCAGCAATCTGTGAAAATGCAGATGTGACCTTGGAAGCGGTCGGGATTAATCCAACCCGTACTGGCGTGATCGAAATTCTCAAAGCCATGGGCGCTGATCTTGAAGTATTAAATGAGCGTATTGCAGGCGGTGAACCGATTGCGGATATTCGTATTCGCGCAACACGCACATTAAAAGGCATTCATATTCCTGAAGATCAAGTGCCATTGGCGATTGATGAATTTCCAGCCTTGTTTATTGCTGCGGCATGTGCCGAAGGTGAAACAGTATTGACTGGTGCGGCTGAACTGCGTGTCAAAGAGTCTGACCGTATTCAGGTGATGGCAGATGGCTTGCAAGCCATGGGCATTCAATGTACCCCGACTGAAGATGGCATCATCATTCAAGGTCAGGGCAAATCTGGCGACTGGTCTCCAATCTTTAAAGGCGCTCAGATTGAATCACACCATGACCACCGTATTGCGATGAGCTTTAGTATCGCAGGTTTACGTGCTGCTGAGGCGATTACCATTGTCGGTACTGAAACCGTTGCAACAAGCTTCCCGACGTTTACTGAACTGGCAAATCAGGCAGGTTTAAGTATCGAGGTGTCTGAATAATTCGATCTGTTAGAAATGAAAAGCCAAGCACCTGCTTGGCTTTTTTTATGAGAGAAACTGAATAAACAATAACGCGGCATATAAATTGCTTCTCCCTGTGGCACAGAGGAGAAAGGCATGAGTATTACACTTTGGATTAAGAATCCATTGGCAATTTTTACCGCAAATGAACAGGATGCCCGCGGTGGTTTAGTCATTCAAAATGGAAAAATTATTGAACTGGTGGCACAGGGACAACAGCCAAAAACAGCGATTGATCAGGTCTATTTAGCCAATCAGGATGTGATTATTCCAGGATTGATCAACAGTCATCATCATTTTTATCAAACCTTAACCCGTGCATGGAAACCTGTGGTGAATGCGCCATTATTTCCTTGGCTGGTCAATCTGTATCCCGTTTGGGCCAAGTTGACACCAGAGCAGTTGCATTTGGCAACCCAAGTGGCTCTAGCAGAACTGGTCATGTCAGGTTGTACTTTTGCAGCAGATCATCATTATCTCTTTCCGAGTCAGTTGACCGATGCGATTGATATTCAGGTTAAAGCTGCGGAAGAACTGGGGATGCGAGTTATGCTCACGCGCGGTTCGATGAGTCTTGGGCAAGCGCAGGGCGGTTTGCCGCCACAGCATACGGTGCAGGATATGCACACCATTTTAGAAGATAGCGAACGATTGGTGCAGCATTATCATCAGCGCGGTGCAGATGCGATGGTCAATATTGCACTTGCACCGTGTTCGCCATTTTCGGTGACGCCTGAAATTATGCATGCCAGTGCAGATTTGGCGGAAAAACTAGATGTTCGTCTGCATACGCATTTGGCGGAAACACTCGATGAAGAAGCCTTTTGCTTGAAAATGTTTGGTATGCGTACCGTGGATTATTTGGAAAGTGTGGGCTGGCTCAATTCGCGGACATGGTTGGCACACGGCATCCATTTTAATGCCGAAGAAATTCAACGACTGGGGCAAAATGGCGTGGGGATTTGTCATTGCCCACATTCGAATATGCGTTTGGCATCGGGCATTTGCCCAACGATTGATTTAATGACCGCAGGTGCTAAAGTCGGCTTGGGTGTTGATGGCTCTGCGTCTGGGGATGCCTCCAATTTAATTTTGGAAGCGAAACAGGCGTTATATTTGCAGCGTCTCAAATATGGTGCTGAGCAGATCACCCCTGAACTGGCACTCGGTTGGGCAACACAGGGTTCAGCACAGTTACTTGGGCGTGAACAACATCTTGGACAACTTGCCCCTGATTTTCAGGCAGATCTAGCATTTTACCGACTGGATGAACTGCGTTTCTCAGGCAGCCATGACCCGATTTCAGCGCTATTGTTGTGCGGTGCTGACCAAGCCCAGCATGTTATGGTCAACGGAAAATGGGTCGTCAAAGACCGCGAAGTCTTGGGGCTAGATTTAGATAAACTACGCGCTGAACATCATGCCGCCGCGAAGCGTTTATTGGCTGCTTAAGCATTTTTAAGGGGGATGATGGGAATATTGGCTGACTCATCATCCCTTTAGAGATTTTACGGTATAGTGAAGATAAATAAATCCATTGACTTGACGAGACCAGAGCATGAATGCCGTTGATTTTTCTCAACTCTCTCCCCAAAACGTCTGGCAGCATTTTGCCACTTTATGCCGTATTCCACGCCAGTCCAAACAAGAACAACAACTCCGTCAATATTTAAAAGACTGGGCGGAACAAAAAGGTTTAGACACTTATGTCGATGTGGTTGGGAATTTAATGATCCGTAAACCCGCAACTGCGGGCATGCAGCATAAAACGGGCGTGATTTTACAAGGGCATCTGGATATGGTGACCCAAGCCAATCGGGGGATGGTGCATGATTTTAGTCGTGATCCGATTCAGCCGATTTTGGACAATGACTGGTTGATTGCACCCAATACCACACTCGGTGCAGACAATGGGATTGGCGTTGCACTGGCTTTGGCTGTGCTGAATGCCGATGATATTGCGCATGGCCCAATTGAAGTTTTGCTAACCGTCGATGAAGAAGCGGGTATGAGCGGCGCACGTTTTCTTGAAGAAAATGTGCTGCAAGGCAAGTGGCTGTTCAATATCGATACTGAAGAATGGGGACAGTTGTATTTGGGCTGTGCAGGCAGTCAGGATATTGAAGTCGAGCAAGCGCTGACGTATGTGCACACTGATACCGAGTTGGTTGCGGTTGAAGTACAGGTGTCAGGACTCAAAGGTGGACATTCAGGTGTTGATATTCACTTGGGGCGCGGCAATGCCAATGTGATTTTGGCGCAGTTTTTACAACAGCATTTGCCAGAACTGCATGCCCATCTGATTGAGTTTTCAGGCGGTACAGCTCGAAATGCTTTACCCCGTGAAGCAACTGCCAAAATTGCCTTACCTCAAGCAGCACTTGCCCAGTTAGATGCCTTGTTAGCACAAACACAATTGAATTTGCGCGTACAACTTCAAGGTGTAGATGATGCACTTGAACTACATGCCCAGCCATTAGAAGCAGCGGTCACCGAAGTGATTGCTCTAGAGCAGCAACAGGCATGGCTCGCTGCTTTGTCGAGCTGTCCGTATGGCGTAGCGCAGATGAGTCAGGCGCTGCCTGATGTGGTGGAAACCTCGAATAATATTGGTGTGGTGCGCTTAAACCATGAGCAAGCCAATGTACTGATCATGGTGCGTTCAATGGTCAATGATGAACTGGAATCGCATGCACATCGTATTCAGCAGCATTTTGAGTATTACGGATTGCATTCAAGTCTTGCGCCGTTGGTTTCAGGTTGGACACCGAATCCTGAATCAGCCGCTTTAAAATGCTTGCAACGTGCATATCAAGACACTTTTCAGATTGAACCTGAACTTAAAGTGATTCATGCAGGCTTAGAATGCGGGATTATTGCCGAGCATTATCCTGACTTGCAGATGGTGTCCTTTGGCCCTGATATTCAAGGGGCGCATGCACCGGGCGAACGAGTGAAAGTCGATACTGTTGAAAAATGCTGGCAGTTGTTGATCGCTGCTTTGGCAAATGTGGATTAAAACAAAGCCTTGATTTACCTATCAACCCTGTACAGATAAATACTGTGCAGGGACATGTTCAGTCAGCCAAACACCATTTTCTGTCTGATAAAACTTCAAGCTATTTTTTTCAGGTTGATGTCTCAGCACTAGACTCAGGAATTTACTGATTTTGGTCATCTCTGACATTTTTATTTACCTCTAAACACTCACAATAATTTCAACATGCTGATGTGCATGTTCAATTAACTCAATTTCACAGTCGATAAAACGCTTGATCATTTCCGCTTGAGTACGGGTATGCTCACTCAACGTTTGCGCGGTGAAGCGTCCGCCTTGACCCAATGCCAATGGTAATAATAATTGATCTGCCAAATATTCATCGGCAACCGCTTGGCTGTGTAAGTAGTGATTGACCTCTTTCGCCAGTTGACCTGCAATCTGTTCGCCACTTTTGCGTAATTCGCCTAAAGCACTAAACACTTGGCAATGCTGTTCGCTGTCGATACAGACAAATAAACTATTGCCTTGGCTAATGCCTTTGAGTTGCAATTGTTCGGCTTGTTGCAAATCGAGTTTTTGTTGCAGGGTTGCCAGTTCTCGCTCAGCAATATTGGTATCCAAATTTAGCACTGCGGCATAGGCACGCGTGGCTTGCAGAGATCCACGTGAACGTAAGTCAAGTTCTTGTCGATGTTGCCAAGGATGTACAGTCGCCTTGATTTTGCCTGCACCAATCGGGAAAAATCCTGCTTTTTCCATTTCAAAATCAATCTGAATCCCGATTTTGGCGAGTGTCGGAATAAAACTGTGCTGAATAAAATCGGCAGTCGGCGCCATCGGGTTATGCGTGCCACCATGAATAATCAATTGGCTAGGTGTTGACTGTTGTAAAAGAACAGGCAGCAAGGTTTGAAAAACCAACAAGCTGCTGCCTGCCGAACCAATCTGAAACTCGTAGTGTCCTGCCTGAGTTTGCTGCGGCGCAAAATATAAATACTGACTATGCAAGCCAGCACCCTCGGTATAGGCATGACTCATTTGTTGGGAGGCTTGCACGCAGACCAAATGCTGACGCATCAGGCCGGGTTTTTTACGCCCAGCACGAAGATTGACCAATTCAAATGGTTTACCTGTAATCATCGACAGTGAAAGGGCAGTCCTTAAAATTTGCCCGCCACCTTCACCTTGCGAGCCGTCAATGCGGATCGGAGTTGGCAAATGTGCCAAAGCTTTATTCACATTTTTTCCTTTTTATTTTTAAAATCAGAACATACTGTCAGTACGTGGTTGTACAGTTTAACAAGTTTAAGATCACAGGTGTAAAGTGCTGGGCTGAAAAGTCTCAGTGCCTGCCCACACGCTATTTAAGGCCACTACATGTTATTTTCAATCCTATGCTGTGGCAGTAAAGGATCTCGTACTCGCCCAGTATGTCCTAAACAGGTTTTAACTCATGAGTTCAATTTGCCAGTTGGCACTTTGAATCTGCATGTTTAATTCACGGAGTTTATGTGCAATATCATCGGCTTGCAGTTGTATTTTGGAAACCGTAATGGTTTTTTTCCATTTAATCTCACGTGAACTATAACGATGAGCGTCACTTTGTGAGCTCTGAATCGTTGCAATTAAAATTCGATGTTGCTCAATATAGCGATCACGCTGAATGAGTAGCTTCAGCAGTGCTTGTCCATTGGCTAAATGTGCTGCTGCATTGGTGCGATGAATCTGGTAAATCAATTCCTGCAAAGCACTGTTGAGCTGAAATGCCTGTTCTAATAATACATTGGGATCTTCACTGGGTTCATCTCCTTCTTGTATTAAAACATTGGCTTCAATACGTTGTTTTAGTGAAGCCAGTTGTTTTTGTTGGTCGCTTCTGAGTAATAAAGCTTCTGCGAGTTTCATATTCTGATCTCTATTTTATAATGCAATATCGCGTTGAATTTTGCGTAAATCCTAATTTATCCTTTGACACAGACCACTTGGCGCAAGGTATAGACGATTTCAACCAAGTCTTGCTGCGCCTGCATCACCGCTTCAATCGGTTTATAGGCTGCGGGAATTTCATCAATCACCGCAGCGTCCTTACGACATTCCACACCTTCAGTTTGTGCAATCTGATCGGCTACACTGAAGCGTTTTTTGGCTTCGGTACGGCTGAAGACACGCCCTGCACCGTGCGAACATGAACAGAAGGATTCCTGATTTCCTAACCCGCGCACAATAAATGATTTTGCACCCATCGAACCGGGAATAATGCCATACTCACCCAAGCGCGCACGAACGGCACCTTTGCGCGTGACCATTACTTCCTCGCCATAGTGTTGTTCTTTATCGACATAGTTATGATGGCAATTTACCGCTTCTACTTTGGCATTGAAGGGTTTATGAATAATTTGGCGTAAGGCATTCATCGCAGCCTGCATCATCAGTTCACGGTTTTTCATGGCAAAGCGCTGCGCCCAACCCACGGCAAACCAGTAGTCATCGAAATGCTCAGTGCCTTCAACCAAATACGCCAAGTCTTTATCGGGCAGGTTGATGAAATACTTTTGCATGTCCTGACGTGCCAATTCAATAAAGTAGTTACCAATCGCATTTCCGACACCCCGAGAACCTGAATGTAACATTACCCAAACCTGATCATGTTCATCTAGACAGATTTCTACAAAGTGATTTCCTGTTCCCAATGTACCCAGTTGGGTACGGTTATTGGTTTTTTGCAAACGTGGATGTTTGGTACAGATCAGCTCAAAATCGGCAACCAGTTCTGCCCATGCCTGATCGACCAGTTCGGGTGGAGTATGCCATGAACCGCGGTCACGCTGTCCTCGGGTTTTGGTCATGCCATGTGGAATCAGACGTTCTAATTCACTGCGTAGACCCAGTAAATGATCGGGTAAATCCGATGCAGTCAATGAAGTGCGTGCTGCCATCATACCGCAGCCAATATCGACCCCCACAGCCGCAGGAATAATCGCACCTTTGGTCGGAATCACGCTACCAATCGTTGCGCCAATCCCCAAATGTACATCGGGCATTACTGCCATCCATTTATAAATAAAGGGCATTTTTGCCGTTTTTAATAATTGTTGCTGGGACGGTTCATCGACAGGGACGCCTTGCGTCCACATTTTAATTGGTACGCCGTGTTGATCTTGAATGATGTTGTAGTTGCGTTTATTCATAAAAAATTCCTTGCTCGGCTATTTGCCATGCGGTTACAAACAGCCATGACGCTTGATTTAAAAAATCTTCATGAGGTGTATTGCAGAAGCTGTGCCAAGGTTGAAAAATTTCTAAGAATATTTTTTAAGATATTGATTATTATGTTGAATATTTTGTTTGAATGGATTTTTAAGGCGTTTAAGAAAGATATTGTCTTTTAGTTTTCTATCTTAAAAGATAGAAAACTATCTTTTAAGATATTTAATTTTGAGTTGATCTGCTACTCATTTGTTGAAGTAGGTTGAGCAAACGCATGCTGTGCCTGAGCAGTTTGCGTCAGCTTGCCATCTGCATCGAGATGATATTGGTCAAAGTCATGCGCAAGCCAAAATTTGCCTGAGTAAAACTGCTGAACCTCTTTTTTAATTTTTTCTGAGCCTTTGGCATCGTGATAACGTGCGCTGAGATGCGTCAAAATGAGCTGTGCTAACTGTGCCTGTTCGGCAAATTTGGCGAGCATTTTTGCGGAGCTATGCATTGGGACAGTGCCGACTTTATCTAACACATCTTGGGTATAAGTGGCTTCATGAATCAGCACATCGGCAGTGGCACAGGCAGCATGAAGCAATTCAGGTTGATCATTATCACCTGCGACAATGGCATGAACCTGCTGAGTTGAGGTACTCAAAAATTGTTGGCTGTTTAAAATCTGCCCATTAAATTCAATATCTTGTCCATTTTGCAAATCTCCCCATGCTTTGCCCTTGGGAACGCCCAGTGTTTTGAGGGCTTCACTATCCAGTTTTTGCTGGGAACGACTTGCTCGCAGACTAAATGCATAACTGGGCACACGATGATGGAGTCGATGCGTTTGAATGGAAAGTGTTGAACTCAGTTGATGCGGTTGCTCAAGCAATGTTTCTACATCAATAAACTCAATCGGGTAGGGCAAATACAGATCGGTGAGTTGGGCGGTGATGTTGAGCCAGTCTTGAATGGCTTGAGGTGCGATGAGAGTCAATGCCTGCTTGCGTGCATTCATCCCCGCGCTGGCTAGTAAACCAATCAGACCATAACAGTGATCGCCATGAACATGGGTAATACAAATCGCTTTGAGTTGCTGTAGCGATAATCGTGCTTGCTGAATGCGTTGTTGAGTGCCTTCACCTGCATCGACTAAAATCCAGTCTTTGCTTTTATCGAGCCCAATCGCAAGCCCAGAAACATTGCGGCTGAGCGTGGGGACACCAGAAGAAGTACCGAGAAAGGTAAAATTTAACATAAGAATAGACAGCTTTTATATTGGGGGTTGTTGATGTTTTATGGTGATGTCTCATCAAAATGATAAGATGAACAAGAGTGGAATAGATCAAAGGTCTGCCACTGAACAATCAGAATAGTGAACACGATGGTTATTCTAAGTCTGCGCTGATGCAAAGTCTAGGCAAGCAGCTGACTGCCTATAGCTTATGAATCATGCTTTTCAATCTTTTAAATCAAATATTTATATGACAATGCCTCATTCTAAAAAAACAGTGGTGATCGGTTTTATTGGTTCAACCCTTGATCAAGGTAAAACTGAGCAACGCTGGCAGCGTTGGCGACCTACCTTAAGCTTGTTGATGCATGACGATCTGGTGGTCGATGAACTGGTGTTGTTGCATGATGCCCGCAGCCAGAAACTGGTCAATTTTCTACAATCGGATATTCGACAGGTTTCTCCCAATACTCAACTGAGTCGGCAGAAAATCGAAATCCGTGATCCGTGGGATTTTGCCGATATGTATGGGGCACTGTATGACTTTGTGAAAAGTTATCCTTTTGATTTGGAGCATTGTGACTATTTATTGCATATCACGACAGGCACGCATGTCGCCCAGATTTGTTGGTATCTATTGATTGATGCGCATTATTTACCTGCCAAGTTGATTCAGAGTTCGCCCACCCATCGACAAAAACCTGAGGGTGAATATCGTATTATTGATTTGGATTTATCACGTTATGCCGCTTTAAATCAGCGTTTTGAACATGAACAATCCGAAAACTGGCAACAGCTAAAAGCACAAATCGCAACAGCAAATTCGGACTTTAATCAACTGATTTGTGAAGTGGAATGTGTGGCGACCCGTTCACATGCTCCAATTTTGTTAATGGGAGCAACAGGCGTAGGTAAGTCGCAGTTGGCAAAGCAAATTTTTCAACTGAAAAAAGACAAGTTTCATTTGACGGGTGCTTTTGTTGAGGTGAACTGCGCCACGCTGTATGGTGATAGTGCCATGTCCGCGTTATTTGGGCATGTCAAAGGCTCCTTTACAGGGGCAGCCAGTCATCGGGCAGGATTACTAAAAACGGCTGATCAAGGCATCTTGTTTTTAGATGAAATTGCCGAGTTAGGACTAGATGAACAAGCCATGTTGCTCAAGGCACTCGAAGATCAGCGCTTTTTGCCTGTTGGTTCAGATCAAGAGGTTCAGGTTGAATTTCAACTGATTGCAGGAACCAATCGTGATTTACGCACTGAGGTACAAGCAGGACGTTTTCGTGAAGATTTATGGGCACGTCTCAACACATGGACATTTTTTCTGCCTGCATTGAAAGATCGTTTGGAAGACCTCGCCCCCAATATTGAGTTTGAATTACAGCGCTTTGCCAATCAGCATCAGCAGCAGTTACATTTTCGGCATGATGCTTGGCAGCGTTATCTGGCATTTGCCCAGTCGGCAGAAGCCACATGGCAAGGCAATTTTCGTGATTTAGGTTCGAGTGTGACCCGTATGGCAACTTTTGCCCAATCGGGTTATATCACTTTGGCAAGCGTAGAGCGGGAAATTCAGCGTTTGCAACAATTGTGGCAACATACACCACCATCTTCGAATTCGGTGTTAGTGCTTGAAGAGCTACTTTCTACTGAGCAGATGACCAAGCTTGATGAATTTGATCGCATTCAGCTTGAAGGGGTGATTCGGATTTGTCAGCAAAGTAAATCTATGGCGGAAGCAGGGCGCAAGTTGTTTGCTGTGTCACGTCAGCAGCGCCAAAGTAGCAATGATAGTGACCGAGTGAAGAAATATTTGGCGCGTTTTGGTTTGACATGGCAGGACATACAGGTCTAAACCTCAACTTTCCTGCCATGAGATACCGATTTTTTATAAACGAATATACTGGCTAATCACTTGGCGCAGTTGCTTTAAATAGCCTGTAAAGAAGTGATTTGCCCCTGGGAAAATGGTGATCGGGTGCTTTTGTGGTTTTGCCCATTTCACCATATCACTTAGCAGGGTAATATCATCTTCTTCGCCATGCACAAACAGCAAATCGCCTTGAATTTCTGGGGTTTGATAGTCGCGTAGACCACGCACCATTGCGGTTGGCAGACCACAAAGCACCAACTGTTTCGGACGTTCTGCAACCTCAAGTGCTGCATAACATTTGGCTAAAACATGTGCACCAAAGCTAAAGCCACCTGCATAAAAATCAAGATTCGGATGTATTGCACGAAGCTGCTGCAAGATCGCCAAAATATCATGGGTTTCGCCAAATCCTTCTTCATGCAAGCCTTCAGTTTGCCCTGCACCACGGAAACTTGGACGGTAAACAATACAGCCACGCTCGGTCAAAATATTCGACAGCAACATCGGCACTTTATGATGCGCCGTGCCCCCTTGCAGCGGGTGTGGATGACAAACAATGGCAAAACTGCGGATCTCTGCCTGTGGGCGGTCAACAAAAACCTCAATTTTCCCAGCAGGGCCTTGTAAAAAAATCGTTTCAGGCATAGGACTCGAAGAGCTTAATTTTAAAGTAGGGGTCATGATTGTACCGATAAACGCCATTAGAAACACAGATTGGCGTTAGAAATAGGGGACTGATATAGTGGGCAAAATATAGCAAAAATGAGGATGTCTATGCTGGCTTTAATTTCACCTGCCAAAACACTGGATTATGAAACTGCATTGCCAAGCAGCAACTTTACTCAGCCGCGTCTTTTGGATCAGTCTGAACAGTTGATTGAGGTCTGCCGTGAGTTGTCAGCGTCACAATTGGCAAGCTTAATGAGTGTCAGTGAAAAAATTGCACAGCTCAATGTGGCACGTTTTCAGGACTGGCAAACCGAGTTTGATCTTGCCAATGCCCGCCAAGCCATTTTTGCATTTAAAGGTGATGTGTACACAGGTTTAGACGCATATGCTCTCAATGATTCACAACTGGATTTTGCTCAGCAGCATTTGCGTATGCTTTCGGGTTTATATGGGCTGCTTCGTCCATTGGATTTGATGATGCCGTATCGTCTGGAAATGGGGACGAAGTTGCAAAACCCACGTGGCAGTAATTTGTATGAATTTTGGGGGAAACGCATTACTGATCTGATTCAGCAAGATTTGCAACATGCCAACAGCAACATTCTGCTCAACCTTGCATCGGATGAGTATTATAAAGCCGTGAAAGAATCACAATTGGATGCTCAAATTATTAAACCTGTGTTTTTGGATCAAAAAAATGGCAAATACAAAGTCATTAGTTTCTATGCCAAAAAAGCCCGTGGTTTAATGGCTCGTTTTGTGATTGAGCAGCAGATTCAACAGGTTGAAGACCTTAAAGCGTTTAATAGCGAAGGCTATTATTTCGATGCTGAAAATTCCAATGCCAAAGAACTGGTGTTTAAGCGTGAGGAACAGACCGCATAATGCCAAGCTTTCAGCAGCAGTTTCGTCAGGCGTGGCAAAAACTTTTACCCCAGTTTTTGCCTGAGCACTGGTCAGTCGAGCAACATGAGCGATGCTTGGAAAAACTGCTGCATGCTTATCAGGAACCTCAACGAGCCTATCATCAGTTACAGCATATTGTGGAATGTCTAGCGTTATTTGAAATCGTGCAAAACCAGATTGAAGATGCTTTAGCCGTGCAACTGGCGATTTTCTTTCACGATGTCGTCTATCAACCGCGTTCGGCAAGCAATGAACAAGAGAGTGCGATGTTGATGCGACAACAACTGGCAGGCGCATTGCCTGAAACCCAGCTCGACAAGATCGCGAATTGGATTTTGGCAACACAGCAACATGCGGTTGCTTCTGAGTCTGATTTGGCGTATTTACTGGATATTGATCTGGCGATTTTGGGTAGTTCACCACAACGCTTTGCTGAATATCAGCAGCAAATCCGACAGGAATATGTGTGGGTGGATGAGCTGATTTATCAGGAAAAGCGTCATGCAGTGCTGCGTCAGTTTTATCTGGCACAGCCTTTGTATCAAACCCGATATTTTCAGCAGCATTATGAGCAGCAAGCCAAAGCCAATTTAAAGCAGGCATTGGCTTAAATTGCTTTAACCCAAAGCTTTAAAGGCTTCAATCGCACGAACCCGACTGCTTTTCAGATCAACGATTGCTTTCGGATAGCCTAAGCCAGCTTTGTAGCCTTTGGCATAAGGCTCATGAATGGTTTTATCGTCTAAAGATTTCAGCTCAGGCACCCAACGCCGTATATAGTCACCATTGGGGTCAAATTTTTCAGACTGACTAATCGGATTGAAAATCCGAAAATACGGTGCGGCATCTGTTCCAGTCGATGCACTCCATTGCCAGCCGCCATTATTGGCTGCTAAATCTCCATCAATCAGATGTTGCATAAACCACTGTTCGCCTTTACGCCAGTCGATCAGTAAATTTTTGGTGAGAAACATCGCGCAAATCATGCGTACCCGATTATGCATCCAGCCCGTTGCGAGCAGTTGACGCATTCCTGCATCGACAATCGGGATGCCTGTTTGACCTTGCTTCCATGCCGCTAAACCTTCAGGATCATCCCGCCATGCAAGTTGCTGGGTTTTCGGCTGAAAAGGCAAGTGTTTAGACACTTGAGGATAGTCAAACAAAATATGCTGATAAAACTCACGCCACAGCAGTTCATCTAGCCAAGTCTGCTGACCTTCATCGGTCAATAAAAACTGTCCCTGCTGTAACCGAAACAAAGCTTGCACGCACTGGCGAATCGACAGAATGCCGATATTTAAATAAGCTGACAATTGGCTTGTGCCTGCTTGGGCAGGAAAGTCGCGTTGCTGTTTGTAGTCGGCTAAGGCATCTTCTAAAAAATGATTCAGTTGTTGCTGTGCATGCGACTCACCAATTGTCCAAAGTTGCTGCTGTTCGATTGGAATGGCGTTATAGCCCAGTTCATGTAGTTCGGGAATTTGCTGTTCTTGTGGCGTAAGTTCAAACGGCACAGATGTCTGAATGGCAATCTCAGGATAGCAGGCAGGCAGTTGCAGATTTAGGCGTTCATAACAGTTTTTCTTAAATGGGGTAAACACCTGATAGGGTTGCCCTGACTGATTGCGAATGTGACCAACAGGAAATAGTGTGCGGTCTTGGTACAGCTCCAGTTGAATCTTGGCTTGAGCCAAGACATCTTGGCAGTGTTTATCCCGCTGTAATTCATGGATACCCAGTTCTACATTGGCATGTACCTGCTGAATCTGAAAGCGCTGACACAGTGCAAGTAAAACAGGTGCGATTTCTTGCCAAAGTGGTACAACCTGAACCATGAGTGGAATATTGTAGCGTTGTAATTGTTGCTGTAACTCGCGTAACTGACGCAGATAAAAGTCCAGTTTAATTGGAGCATCATCATGTTGTTGCCATTGCTGTGGAGATAAGATGACAAGGGCAAGGCAGGCGCTGTGTTGGCTGGCGTGCCATAGGGCAGCGTGATCAGAAATGCGTAAGTCTTGACGAAACCAAATCAGGGTAGGCATAAAATCAAATCAGTTAAAAACTCGATTGCCTAAAAATAGCATAAAAAAAGCAAAGCACGAGGCTTTGCTTTTTCAGATTTGCAAGAGGCAAAATCTTAGTGGTGGTGACCACCTACACCGTGAACGTGACCATGATCAAGTTCTTCTTGAGTCGCATCACGAACTTCAACGATTTCAACTTGGAAAGTCAAATCTTGACCAGCAAGTGGGAAGTTTGCATCAACGATCACTGTGTCGCCTTCAACAGACTTAACAGTTACGATTTGCACGCCGTCATCAGTTTGAGCTTGGAACTGCATGCCCGCTTCGATTTTCTCAACGCCTTGGAACATTTGAGCAGGAACTTCTTGAACGAGGTCAGGGTTATATTCGCCATAACCTTCAGCAGCAGGAACGTTAACAGTCAATTTTTCGCCAACTGTTTTGCCTTCAAGCGCTTTTTCTAAACCAGGAATGATATTGCCTGCGCCGTGCAAATATGCAAGTGGTTCGCCTTGAGACTGGTCAAGTGTTTCACCCTCAGCATTTGTTAGTGTGTAGTGGAATGAAACCACGTGGTTATTTGCAATAGCAGTCATGTTTGTAAATCCATACAGAGTTTTAAAGTCACATCATAAAATGAAAAAACGAATTTGGGGAATGCCAATTCCGAAATTTTCGATGTAGTACATTATTGTAAATGAGTTTGGGGCTGATGCAAAAAAATCAACCCCATTTTTCTTTTGATCTTAAAGAAGCACTTTCGCAGGAGCAGGTTGATCTGCCAGAAATGGTAGTAACTCACTCAACCAATGCCAAAAGCGTTGCCATAAACTTGCGCGTTCAAGTTGTACTTGTGAATGCACCGCAACATCCTCAATCCATTGACCGTTTTGGTAAACCTTTAAGGTTGCCAATTGTAGTGTCTGATTTAAGGGTGCGGTTAACTGCTTTTGGTTGAGGGTGACCTCAATTCGTGTTTGGGTTTTATCAATTGGTTCAATAGTTGTCCCGTTATAGACCAAACGACCACTGTCATTGTTAAAGCTTCGCATATCAATATTGACAGGCTGGTTATATAAAGAGGTGGTCATAAACTGAGTGGTTTGAGGAATAACCTGATATAGGGTTTCTTTACCATCGATCACAGGCAATTGTGCAATCGGCTGTTTCGCTTTAACAACGACTTCATCACGGGTGTAGTTATAGGCTAAATTCATTAAACGATGCGCAACTTCAGCACGCATTATAGGACTTGTTGTGCCTAAGACCACCACAATCAAACGACGCTCTGGCAAGTTTGGATTCATGGTTGGGCGTTTTGCGGTTAAAGCCAAGTTAAAGCCCGCTGCACGAGTAAAACCTGTCTTTAAACCATCCACAGTTGGATCTTGTTTCAGCAAGATATTGGTGGCGTGGTGTGCATGACCATTCCACGAATAACTGGTTTGCTTGGAATAACCTAAATAATCAGGGAATTGCTGAATTAGGGCATCGCCGAGTTTTGCCATATCCGCAGCAGAAGAATAATGCCCATCCATGGTAATCCCAGCAGGATTGGTAAAGTGGGTATCTTTCATGCCTAGCGCTTTGGCTTCTTGGTTCATACGCGCAACGAAGTGCGGCAAATCTCCACCAATACGCTGAGCGAGGGTAACTGCCGCGTCATTTGCAGACATGACCACCAAGCCAGTGAGCAATTGATCAATGGTAATTTTTTGCCCAGGTCGTAGGAACATTTGCGATTCATCAGGCTGAACCACATGCACGACATTGTTGGCAATAATCACATCCGATTTTTTGAGCTTACCCGCTTTTATTTCTTTGAGTGTAATATAGGCAACCATCATTTTGGTTAATGAAGCTGGTGCACGTTGCGCATGGCTATTGTATTCAGCCAATGTTTGACCAGATTGTGGATCGTAAATTGTCCACGCCGCAGCAGGTACAGATTCGGGATCGATATTCAAAATGGCAGCTTGGGTGAAACTTGTGCATAACATGCCCAGCCCTGCAAACCAAGAAATAAAACGTTTCAAAGGACAAATCCTGAGGAGATCAAAAGAACAGGGTTAAGTATCTTCCATGACAAATATTAAAGTTAACTTGATTTACTTCATCTTGTGTACGGAATAACAGCAGTAGCGCATATTAGAGTAAAAAAATGCTAAGCTAAAGCCCTGCATAAACTGATTAAGATTAGAATTCCGACTTATGTTGCACTATCAAATAGAGTTTGACGATTACCAACAGCATCTCATTCATGTGACTTTGCGTTTTGTTGCCAATCCAACACAAGAATTGTGGTTGCCGACATGGATTCCGGGCAGTTACCTGATTCGTGAATTTGCAAAACACATTGAGTCGGTTAAAGCCTATGACGAGGCAGGACGCCAACTGAAAATCAGTAAATTTGAAAAAAATAAATGGCGTTTATTTAACACCGATCATGAGTTGATCACGGTTGAATACGATGTCTATGCTTACGATTTATCAGTGCGTGGCAGTTATGTCGATCAGACGCGTTTCTATGTCAACCCAGCGTGTGTGTGCTTAGGTCTTAAAGATCAGGAAGAAGCTGAATGCGAATTGGAAGTGTTCTTGCCCGATGAGTTTAAGCATTTTACTGTGGCAACAGGCTTGACATCAAAAAGCTTGGTGAAAGGGCGCTATACCTTAAAAGCTGACAACTATATGCAGCTCATTGACAGTCCATTTGAACTAGCAGATCAAACTCGTTTTAGCTTTGAGGTTGAAGGTATTCAACATGAGTTTGTGATTTCAGGTAAACATGCGACCAATGTTGAGCGCCTACAAGCGGATATTCAAAAAATTTGCCAAACTGAAATTCAGATTTTTGGATCAGCACCGTTTAAAAACTATGTGTTTATGACCATGGCCACAGGCAATAGTTATGGTGGTTTGGAGCATCCAAACAGCACCAGTTTAATCACCCCGCGTGATGACTTGCCAAAAGCCAATGAACCAGAAGAGCCATCGGAAGATTATCAGCGTTTCTTGGGGCTTTGCAGCCATGAATATTTCCACTCTTGGTTGGTGAAATATATTCGTCCTGAAAACTTTGTCAATTATGACTTGCACAAAGAAAGCTATACCTCTTTGTTGTGGATTTTTGAAGGTTTCACTTCATATTATGATGATCTGATTTTGCTGCGTAGCGGTGTGATTTCACAAGCATCGTATTTGAAATTACTCAAGGCACAGATTGACCGCTATTTGCAAAATCCGGGTCGTGAGGTTCAGTCGGTTGCCGAGTCAAGTTTTGACACATGGATTAAATTCTACCGTCCAGATGAAAACAGCAATAACGCAGGAACAAGCTACTACAATAAAGGCTGTTTAGTGGCTTTATGTCTAGATTTAGGTTTGCGTTTACGTGGTTCAAGCCTTGATGCTTTGGTACGTAAACTCTATGAAAATGCACAAAAAGGGATTCAGGTGACTGAGCGCACCATTTTTGAGTTGTGTGAAGAGCTAACGGGTCACTCATGGTTAGAGCAAATTAACCATTTGATTTACACCACGGATGAATTGCCACTTGATCAACTATTTCCTGAATTCGGTATTGAATATCAGCTTAAAAATGACAAAACGCAGCCATTTGGTTTAAAACTTGCTGAAAAACCAGAAGGAGTGCTGATTCAACAAGCTCGCCGTGAGGGAGCAGGTGCAAAAGCAGGGCTGTCTGCCAATGATGTTATCGTGGCGATTGATGGCTTAAAGGCTTCTGAAAAGTTGTTAGCTCAATATGCAAAACAACAAGGTGAATGTGTTGTGCATGCTTTCCGCCGTGATGAACTGCTTCAGTTTACAGTTAAGGCGGCTGAAATTGGTTTGGCGACTGTGGATTTGAAAGTGGCGGATCAAGATAAAGTGAGTGCATGGTTATAAATGTTTATTTATATTTTTAAACGATAAGTGATTTATTATTTAAAGTTGATAGTGGTAGGTCGTATTATTCATGCGGTCTACCATATTTTTAAATAGGTCACATTTATTTGAATTTAAATCAATGCATTCTTATTATTTATAATAGTTAAGAAAAAAATATTTTGTTAATTGTGGCTATTTTATCTAATAAAAGAAATTTTTTTATATTCATATCCTATTATTGGAGCGAAAAATAATAATTAAAAAAATTGACATTTAAAATTTTGAACTATATTTTACGCTCCATATACAAATATACACATTTATTAACGTGAGATAATAATGAATAAATTTTTATTAACTGCTAGCGCATTATTGCTGGCATCTACAGCAGTAAATGCGGAAATCATTAAAACGATTGGTGAAGGGAAAGCCTTAATTATAAAGAAAGACCAAAATTTAACACGCAACCAAGCTTTAAATAGTGCTCGTGAAGATGCTGTAACTGCAATGATTATTAAAATTAATGGCCCACAGTCGTTAGTTGATGCCAAACCATTTCTAAGTCAAATCGTTAAACAGGTTGACCCAACATACTATGTGAATTTAGGTAGTCAAACTGATTCAGAAAATAATCTGGTTACCCGAGTAAGTCTTGAAATTGATGATCAGGAATTTCGCTCTATTTTAAATGATTATGGGTTATCTAAAAAGAATAGCCGTACCAGTCCAATTATGATTGTTATGGATGAGTACTTTGGCGTTCCACGCGATAATTCTAAACCAGTCAAAGAGTTCACATCCTATTATAACGATCAAAGTTATAAATATAACGAAAATGCTAAATATAATAGTAATGAAAGTGCAAGTGCTTCTTCTAAAGAAAGTGCATCTGCTCGTAGTCGTGCAAGTTCAGGTTATGCAGGAGGTTATGACAATTATTATGGTGCAGGTGCTTATGCTGGTGGCAGTAGTAGCAGTAGTAGCAGTAAATATGCTGCAGCATCTTCATCAAAATATAATGCATCTGAGAGTGCTAGTTATTCACAGAATGAACAGCAGAATAACATTCAAAGTTTTGTTCGATATGTTGAATATCAAACACCGAGTACTAAACCAGAAAGCGTAAATCAAACCTTAAACAGTATTGCGCAAAATGCAGCCAAGTATGACTTACGTTTAATGGATTCAGACCTATTTAGAAGTAAATATCTAAAAGGTCGCCATATGTCTGTTCAGCAATTGTTGAGTGACTCTGAACTTTCTAAATTCGCAGCCGCTGCTCGCCAAGAGAAAGCAGATTGGTTTATGGCAGGTAGTAGTAATATTTTTGACCGTGGTCGCTCGCCAGTGACAGGACAATATGTCTGTGATGGTGCAGTCAGCTTTAAAGTCTATTCTGTTGATGATGCAACATTAATGACAGGTGAAACACGTACTGAGTCTGCATCTGGTGCGACTGCAGAAGCATGTCGTGCCAATGTTGCTTCTAAACTGGGACAGTTGGCATTAAGCACGATTGGGCCACAGATCTTAAATTATTCTAAAAACAGATCAATGTACGGTAAAGAAATTACAATTTTTGTGAAGAGTGTTTCTAATAATGTTTCTACTCGTTTAGGAGATGATTTGTTTGCTGCTTTAGAAGATATTCAAGGTGCAGACAACATTAATATCCGTACACAAGATGGTCGTTTAGTTGAAATTACGATGACTTATAAAAGTAATAAACCTGTCACTGTTGAGCTTGCAAAAGCATTGCGCAATGTGAGTCCTGTACTGGCATCGGCAGAGCGTAAACAAGAAGGAAATACTGTTACCTTATGTATTGGTGGTACTCAATGCAAATAAAGAAATTCGCTTGGTTATTGCCGTTCCTAAGTTTAAGTGCTCATGCTGAATTGCAAATTTATCCTTCTAAAGGTCTATTTGGTTTAGACCAAGAATGTAAGAAATCTATTGGTGATGAAGATAAAAATTCCCCAATTTCTTGTGATTTTATTCAATCAATTACGCCAAGTATTCGGGCGCAGTTACAGACAAGTTTTGAAGGAACACTTAATCAGGAATTTAAAAATCAGGTTACGCAGCAAATTTTACAAACAACAAAACATAAAACTTATGTTGCTTCGTTAGAAGTGCTGCGAGCAGGTGAGTATTTTGTAGAAAAGCAATCTACAACAGAAGTTTTTACCCCTGTTACATTGAGTTTTAAACTAACAAATATTCTGACGGGTGAGGTGTTATATAGTGAAAGCCTCACTCAGACTCAGCCGATTAAAGTATTAACTGCAGATTTAAACAGTAAAGCAACTAAGCAGCAAATTATGCAGCAATATCAGGCGAATGTTCTGGCCTTGTCTGCACAGTTAGTTAAAAAGGCAAAAGCTGATTTACAGCTTTCCGAGATTAAAACATCTGTCATTGATCAATGGAAATCGTATTTAATTTTAGATAAAGGCTTAAATCAGGGTATTGGACAAAATGATGAATTATCTTCTACGGATGGTGATTTAATTCATGTTGTTTATGCAGATAGTGATTATGCTGTTGCAACTCCAATTTTAGTCAATAATCATGCTAAACAGTTTTCAAAATTAACGTCGAATGTCCGTCATGCAGTCAATAAACCCAAGGCATTAGTGGTTGATGTTGCAACTCTGCAAGGCGAATCAAAAGATTTAGTTGAACAAGTTTTTTCTGATGCAATTGGTGATGGTGCAGCATTTAGTTTGGTGCCTGTGAACAAACGTTACAGTGCTTTAGCACAATCAATCTCAGAGCAAACACAACTTGCACAAGCAGAAGATATTAATCATCGTGAACTGCCTGATTTGTTTATTCGTTTGAATGTCTTACCAACTGTTGCATATGTACAACCTGTCGGTAAAATTACCCAGCAACAGGTTGTGCATAGTGAAGTTTATGCTGAAATGCTGGATCGTTCAGGACGAGTGATTCATGTGGCGCATGCCAGTGATGAAGTTAAGGAGGTGATTTCAGATGGTATGGGATTCTCTTTAGAAAACCGTAAAGAAATTGTTCTCAAGAATGCACTTATTAAACTGGGACAAGAGTTTAAAAAAGGCATTAAATTTACCCGTTCTGATTTAAAAGTCACAGCAAAAGATAGCAATCAAGTCAAAATTGCAGATTCAGGGCAACGCTTAGGTGTTGGTAATAAAATTTATATTTATAATCAACAGAAAATTTCAGGTCGAATGGTTTCAATCCCAACATGGGAAGCAACGATTATTTCTCGAAATCCAAATGAAGCAATTGCGCAGTTAGATGCACCTATTAGTGGGCGAGATAATATCTCGGTTTCGAGTGGAGACATTGTACTTATTCAAAATGCACAGCAGACCGCATCAGATTCGACATATTCTCGTGCAATATGCTCATTTGTTGATACTGAGCAGGTTGGCGATTTAACATCTTCAGCATTTCCAACATTGACCTATTATGCTTTTGCCGAACATTCAAAATATCCGTTTTATGCTACAGGCGGAGCATTACCTGGACAAATGCTTTTTCAGGCATCTGTGAGTTACATGACTCAAAATGCAGGTTTTAAGCAACAACTTAACTTTAAGCCTTTTGTTCCATCGAAGTGTATTCAACCTGTTTTAAAGACCAAACTTAAAATGGATACAGCTAAATGTAATGGAGAGGGAACCTCTTGCAAGGTGAACTCAGACTTTACATTGGGTGTCAGATTTTTTGATCAGAATCGACAAAAAGTAGGTGCGCAAGGCATCCAACAAGAATTTAGTTTAACGGATAGTCAATTTGATAATCGTGAACAAATTTTTAATCTTCAACTACTAGAAATTATTCCTCCTTTACTTAAACAAGTTGTTCAAAAAGCCGATACGGCGAAATAAGGAAAAATCATGAAAAAAATTGCAGCAATTTCTTTGGCAGTATTCTCTGTTTCTTTAGCCCATGCTGGGTTGGGGTTAGGAAATCTTGCATCGAATGTGACTCAAAATGTGATTGGATCATCATCTTCTACAAGTGTAGATGTCGGTGATTTTTTAACTCAAGCGCGCGCTACAAATTACTTGTTTCAAGAAAGCCGTGCTGCTTTGGCTGTAGCAATTTCAACAAGTGCGGACAGCAAAGAAATCCAAACTAAATTGGCTGTTTTAAAGAAAACATCTAACTTGCAAGAGAAAGACGCGCAAATTAAAGAATTAGCAAAGCTTTCTGACTCTGTACTTTCAGCAGCTAAAAAAGATGAAAATCAGACTGTTGATCAATTAAAAGCATTAAGTGAACAAAAGAAACATTATTTACTGGGTGCTGCTAAAAACTATGCGATTGCATCCTTAATGGCAAAGGACTTAGCTCAAGGTTCTAAGCAGGTTTCTATGGCAATTGCGGGTAATCCACAATTATTGGCTTCATCTGGAATGAACTTGAAGAATGCTCAAGGATTGGTCAGTGATGTTAGTGGAATTGCAAAAAATTCGTCAATGGCTTTGGTTGAAGTTCCACAGTTGTTTAAAAAAGCGGGTATTGATTTTCAAGTACCAACAAGTGCAAAAACAAAGCCAGTGGATTTGACAAGCTTATAATGGTTTTAAAAAAACCGATGCTCAAACATCGGTTTTTTTATTTATTAGTCTAACTTCCACGATAAGTCGAATACCCATACGGGCTGATCTGAAGTGGAATATCGTAATGATTCATTGAACCATCAATCACAAAAACCACAGGCACTTCTGCATAAAACGAACGTTGATTTTTACTGCGGAACCAGTCACCTGTTTTAAACGTGGCCCGATAATAACCTTTGTCTAGATTGGCTTTATCTTTTGGATAGAGCGTGTCAAGTTGCCCCTGATCATTGGTATCACCTTCACCGATTTGAACCCATTGATTATTTTGTTGTGCTTCTAAAGTCACATGCATACGTGCAGCAGGTTGACCATTATAGGTATTGAGAACCTGAACTCGAATCGGGTTTTCTGCAAAAACAGTTGTCGTTGCTCCAAACAGAAAGCAACTCAAAATTAAATTTTTCATATACAACCTAATATCAGATAAACTTTTACATCTTAGCTTTGAATATGAGTTGTTTAGATATAAAAATGTAACTGTCATTTCAGATATATGAAAATTGGAGATTCATAACACTGTCATGTTGAGGGCTTAGGCTGACATGAAACATCGCTGTTTTAGGCTTTGGTTGACTAAAATTAGAGTGTATAAAAGACCAAAGTAATATTAAATTAAAAAATATTGCAGGGTTAAAGGTTTGCAAAATAGTCAAACAAATGCACTACAGCGAATCAATTTATACATGAATAAAATCAGAAATTGCGTAATAATATGCATAGATATGTGAAAAATCTGATAGTTATATCGCTTATCAGCCTGAATTTCTAAACAATCTTGCGGAAAAAACATGCAGGAATGTCGTATAGAAATGGGGTATTTTTCAGCGAAATGTCGTTATCACGAGATATATCGTTGACTGGAATGCGATGAGGGTCGATACTCTCAAGGTTTTTATTTAAGCAAATCAGTAAGTAGAACTGGGTCAAAAGCTCGGTTCTAGAAAAAATCAATTTAACACAAGGGGCTATATATGGCTGGTGGAAAGTCAAACATCATTTATACACTGACTGACGAGGCGCCATTGTTGGCGACTTATTCGCTACTGCCGATCATTGAAACCTTTACTCAGCCAGCTGGCATCGGAATCACGAAAACTGACATCTCCGTTGCAGCTCGTGTGCTCGCAGAATTCGCAGATTATCTTAGTGATGAGCAAAAAGTACCGAACAATCTTGCAGAGTTAGGTCGTCTTACACAAGATCCAGACACAAACATCATCAAACTTCCAAATATCAGTGCTTCAGTTGCACAGTTAATGGCGTGTATTAAGGAACTTCAGTCTAAGGGTTTTCCAATCCCAAACTATCCTGAAAACCCAACAACTGAAGATGAAAAAGCCATTAAAGCACGTTATGGCAAGTGCCTTGGTTCTGCGGTAAACCCAGTTTTACGTGAAGGTAACTCTGACCGCCGTGCGCCTGCTGCGGTGAAAAATTACGCTAAAAAACATCCGCATTCAATGAGCGAATGGAAACAGTGGTCGCAAACTCACGTTTCTCATATGGAAGAAGGTGACTTCTATCATGGTGAGAAATCGATGACGCTTGACCGCGCACGTAACGTGAAAATGGAACTCATCACTGATTCTGGTGAAACCATCGTTCTTAAGCCAAAAGTTGCGCTTCAAGATGGTGAGATCATCGACTCAATGTTTATGAGTAAAAAAGCACTGTGTGACTTCTACGAGAAACAACTCGAAGACTGTCGTGAAGCAGGTATTTTGTTCTCACTACACGTGAAAGCAACCATGATGAAAGTTTCACACCCAATCGTATTTGGTCACTGTGTGAAAATTTATTATAAAGATGCATTTGAGAAACATGCCAAATTATTTGATGAATTAGGTATTAACGTAAACAATGGTATGGCGGGTCTTTATGAAAAGATTCAGACTTTACCAACGTCTTTACGTGAAGAAATCATCGAAGATTTACATGCGTGCCAAGAACACCGTCCTGCATTGGCAATGGTAGATTCTGCAAAAGGTATTACTAACTTCCATTCACCAAATGACATTATTGTTGACGCATCTATGCCAGCCATGATTCGTAGTGGCGGTAAAATGTGGGGTGCTGACGGTAAGCAGTACGACTGTAAAGCAGTGATGCCAGAATCAACATTTGCGCGTATCTACCAAGAAATGATCAATTTCTGCAAATGGAATGGTAACTTTGACCCGAAAACTATGGGTACAGTGCCAAACGTTGGTTTGATGGCGCAAAAAGCTGAAGAATACGGTTCACACGACAAGACTTTTGAAATTTCAGAAGCGGGTATTGCCAACATTACTGACCTTGAAACAGGTGAAGTATTGATGACTCAAAACGTTGAGGCAGGCGACATTTGGCGTATGTGTCAGGTGAAAGATGCTCCAATCCGTGACTGGGTAAAACTTGCTGTAACTCGTGCACGTAACTCAGGTATGCCTGCAATCTTCTGGCTTGACCCGTACCGTCCACATGAAAATGAATTGATCAAAAAAGTACAAAAATACTTGAAAGATCATGATACTGCAGGTCTAGATATTCAAATCATGTCACAAGTACGTGCAATGCGTTATACGCTTGAACGTGTTGCTCGTGGTTTAGATACCATTTCTGTAACAGGTAACATTTTACGTGATTACCTCACTGACTTGTTCCCAATTATGGAGCTTGGTACTTCTGCGAAAATGCTTTCTATCGTGCCGTTAATGGCAGGTGGCGGTATGTACGAAACTGGTGCTGGTGGTTCTGCGCCTAAACATGTACAACAGCTTGTGGAAGAAAACCACTTACGTTGGGATTCTCTAGGTGAGTTCTTGGCACTTGCAGTTTCTTTGGAAGAGCTTGGCATTAAAGAAGATAACGCTAAGGCGAAACTTCTTGCTAAAACGCTAGACCAAGCAACAGGCTTATTGCTTGACAACGGTAAGTCTCCATCACGCCGTACTGGTGAAATTGACAACCGTGGTAGCCACTACTACTTAGCAAAATACTGGGCTGAAGCTTTGGCTGCTCAGGATGAAGATGCTGAGTTAAAAGCGAAGTTTGCTCCTCTTGCTAAAGCGCTTGATGAAAACGAAGACAAAATCGTTGCAGAGCTTGCTGCTGTTCAAGGTCAAGCTGCGGACATCGGTGGTTACTATGCGATTGATCCTGCGAAAGTAAATGCTGTAATGCGCCCAAGTGCAACTTTAAATGCAGCACTTGCAGCAGTTTAAGTTTTAACAAAATCGGCTGATCAGTCGATAATGTGAAAAAGCCGATGCGAATGCGTCGGCTTTTTTTTGTTCTATACAGGTTAATATTAAAATCTAGGATTATTTTAAATAAAATTATAGGAGGGATCTTAGGGTGACAAATAAGTTTGATGAATTTTTAGGTGTATTGCATGATTCTAGGTTATATGGATTCCTTTTGGACTGGGATGCAGAGCTATGGAAATTTAATGTCATTTTATATGTTCATATTTTTTCAGACTATAATTTTGAATTGGAGCAGTATTCTCTAGAGAAAGCATTAGTAATATTTGAAAATGCATCAATTGATAAATTAAGTATTACTCATGATTTAAATTGTGGGCAATTTTATATCGTTGATTATGATGTTAATGACTTGGGTAATGGTCAGTATCAATTCATTTTTGAATTTAATTCATCTACGCTTGAGTTGGTGGTAACAGCTGAAAATATGCGAATTAGCTCTTCGGGACTGATTGAAGAGAAAGATGATCAATTTTTATCTACAAATTGGGGTAAACTCTTTGAATGAGTTAAGATTTTCAATGATTGCCTAACTGAGAGTTGATCCTATTTTTTAGATCTGCTTGGATGATGGGAAATTATCTGTTGATTGAAAGTGTTTGAATCTAAGAAATAAAAAAAGCCCACTGTCGTGAGCTTTATTTTTATATCAAATCTTAACGACCATTACGGTTACGACCGCGTGGCGCTTTGGTATTTGGGCGGGTTGTTCCATTGGTTTTACGACGTGGTTTTTCGCTTTCATCCATTTGCCAAATACGTTTTGTACCTGACTTTTTCGGTGAACCATCTTTGTTCTTGCGAACCATTGGTTTGCCACCTGTACCCCCGGGTTTTTTCACATAAGAGCGTGAACGATAAGGCTGTTCAGCAGGAACATCTTTAAAGTCAGAGTAAAGCAGCGGCTCAATTTCTTTGGTTTCACCAGGAAGTAAACCAAGTTGTACCAAGTCAATAGAACCAATTTTGGTACGAATCAAACGTAAAGTCGGAAAACCAACAGCAGAAGTCATGCGACGGACTTGACGGTTACGACCTTCACAAATTGAGATTTCAACCCAAGATGTCGGAATATTTGCTCGGTAACGTACAGGTGGAGTACGTTCCCATAGCCAGTCAGGTTCAGCCACTTTTTCAGCTTTAGCAGGAAGTGTCATACCGTCATTGAGTTCAATACCTTGGCGTAATTTTTCCAAAGCTTCTTCAGAAATATCACCATCAACTTGAACTAAATAAGTTTTGTATTTTTTGTTTGCAGGGTTGGTAATGAACTGATTTAGACCACCGTGATCGGTTAAAAAAACCAATCCTTCAGAGTCCATATCGAGACGACCCGCTATACGTAAAGTTGGATCATCGACAAAGTCAGACACCGTCATGTGTGCTTCGTCTTTGCGAAACTGGGAGAGGACGTCATAAGGTTTATTGAGAATGACGATTTTCATAAAAAATGACTTCTTCTTTCAGGTAACCACAGGAAACATTGAGATTGATGAAGGCAAGAAATCGATAATTTCTTGTATAAATCTCAAAAAGGAATTAATTTGATGCGCCTATTATGCGATAAGAAGGCGTGAAAGTATTGCTTCACGGCAATTATTTTTTAAATTGGTTAAATTGTCTGACCGAGAGTGATTTAAAGTCAGGTGCTTAGCGCTTCATTCTGCATTTATACGAATGCAATTCAGATTGATCACTCAATGCTTGAAGTTACCTCGCACTTTGCGAGGTTTTCTCATTTTAAGGTGAATTGAGCCGATCAGCCACGTTGACAGGTTCACCAATCAGATAAAAATTTCCACCTGCGACATGATGTAAACTGCGCCATTCAGGATCGGCATCTTCAAAGTGCCAGTGTCCATCACGAAAAATACGCTCATCTGCCCACGCACTTATGACTTCTCCAATAAATAAATCATGTGCTTGTTGATTGTGGGGTTCAGAAATTAGTTTACAAACGAGCCATGCAGAACAGCCAGCAACGAGGGGTTGTGTAGCGTCATCTAGATAAAATAATTCTACACCACTTAATTCCAGTTTGTTGGGTGTGTCATGCAAGCTGGTTGTACCAAGCTGATAGACCATATCAATTTGTTTATAGGTTGGAATCTGTAAAACAAAATAACTCGATTGCTCAATGATTTTGCGGGTCATGGTGCTTTTATCGAGAACTACGGTGACTTTGGCAGGTTTAAACTCCAGTGCACAAGCCCATGCTGCTGCCATGACATCACATTGTTGTTCGTGTTGTGAAGAAACTAATATTGTCGCACCATGTGTCAACAAACGGTAGGCTTTCTCGAGAGGCACATTTTTAAAGTGGAGATTTGAAAAATTCATAAAGTGACAATCATCTAAGATTAGGTTAAAAAGAAATGTATTCAATCACAATAAAAGATTGTGTGATTCATCAACAGATTAAGTCTATATAGAGAATGTAAAACAATGAAAATTTATCAAGTGGATGCCTTTAGCCAACAATTATTTCAAGGTAATCCTGCGGCGGTCATTGTGCAAAATGAATGGTTGTCAGATGAACTCATGCAAAATATTGCGCTGGAAAATAACCTTTCTGAAACCGCATTTGTAAAACGAATTGATGATAAACATTATGAAATTCGTTGGTTTACACCTGCGGCTGAGGTGGCATTTTGTGGACATGCCACTTTGGCAAGTGCCTTTGTATTATTTCGTGAATATACACAGGCAACAGAAATTGAGTTTGAAGTCAAAGAATTGGGAACATTTTATGTGTCTCAGGCAGCAGATGGAAAAATCAATATGAATTTTCCAATTCGTAAACCTGAGTATCTAGAAGAATATCCAGAACTTTTAAATGAAGCTCTGAACAAACCGATTCAGGCGGTGTATGTCAATGCACAGGCTTATGTGGTTGAACTTGATTCTGCACAAGATGTACTGGACTTAGAGGTTGATTTTTTAAAGCTGAAAGCTTTAGGTGATATGCGCGCTGCGATGGAAGCACCCAGTTTAGATGTTGCTGTGACAGCAAATTATGCAGGCGAATATGCTTATGACTGTATTTCACGTTATTTTGCGCCAGATATCGGGGTTAATGAAGATCCTGTGACAGGTTCTATTCATACCGCAATTGTACCGTTATGGGCTGAAAAACTCGGTAAAACTGAATTGGTAGCGTATCAGGCATCAGTGCGTGGTGGCGAGTTGTTCTGCCGTATTTTAAATGATGAACGTATTGAAGTTTCGGGTTATGCCAAACTTTATATGATTGGTGAACTGTTTATCTAGGCTCTAAGGAAGTAGGGAATAATACTTAAAATGCAACCGATACCAACAATGGCGAGGTTGCTATCAAAGAAATAAGAATACACCATTAAGCCAATGCCACAGACCAGTGGTACAGTACGCTGCTGCTTCTTGCCATAAATAAAATAACCTAAGCCGATTGAGCTAAAAATGACCCCAAGAAAAAGCTGTGTTGCATTCATATGTCAATCTGCTGTATTGATTTTTGCTTATGTTAAGCTGAATGATCTGAAATGAAAATAAATTTTGAGGAAGAAAAGGTGTCTGTAGTCTTACCTGTTGCCCAACGTGGTGAGGATATCCTCACACTCAAAGCGGCATCTGTTGCACAAAATGAGTTTAATTCGGCATGGCTTGAGCAGCTAGCTCTCGCACTGCAAGCGACTATGCTAGAGCGTAATGGCGTTGGAATTGCTGCGCCACAGGTTTATGTCTCGAAACGAGTGATTATTGTGGCTTCTCGTCCAAATCTGCGTTATCCAGATGCACCTGAAATGTCAGCCGTGACCATGATTAACCCTGAAATTATTGAATATTCAACTGAAACCTGTTTCGGTGAAGAAGGTTGTTTGAGTGTACCTGAGCAACGAGGGCAGGTAGAGCGTGCTTATGCGGTTAAGGTACGTTATTTCACTGTACAAGGTGAGCAGATTGAACAATCTTATGAAGGTTTTCCTGCACGGATTGTGCAGCATGAAATAGATCATCTGAATGGCATTTTATTTACAGAGCGGCTTTAAGTCGCTTTTTTAATATTTGAAACACTATAAATGAAATTTCAGGCATAAAAAAACCAGCTTGCGCTGGATTCTTTATTGGCACCATTTTAACAGTCTTAAAATGGTGCCCGGGGCCGGACTCGAACCGGCACGCTTTGTGGGCGGGGGATTTTAAATCCCCTGTGTCTACCTATTTCACCACCCGGGCTTGACCAAGATTGGAGGCGGAGGTCGGAATCGAACCGGCGTCCACGGAGTTGCAGTCCGCTGCATGACCACTCTGCCACCCCGCCTTGTCTTGGTGATGCACATATTAGCAACCTTTGAAAAAAAAACAATAGGTAATTCAGTGGATATGCACATAAAATCAACATCTAAAATAAAATTGGGCAAATAATCATGTATTATTTGCGAAATTGATTGATATCAGCCTGTGGAGACGTATTGTGGCATTGGTATTAGATGGAAAAGCGTTAGCAAAGCAAATTGAAGCAGATTTATTTGCACGTGTTGAAGTGTTGAAACAAAAATCGGGCCGTACTCCGATTTTGGCAACAATTTTAGTTGGGGATGATGGTGCATCGGCAACTTATGTACGCATGAAAGGCAATGCATGCCGTCGTGTGGGCATGGATTCATTGAAAATTGAATTGCCACAAGAAACCACAACGGAACAGTTGTTGGCTGAAATTGAAAAATTAAATGCAAATCCTGATGTTCACGGTATTTTGTTGCAGCACCCAGTGCCTGCGCAAATTGATGAACGTGCATGTTTTGATGCCATTAGCCTTGCAAAAGACGTTGATGGTGTAACTTGTCTTGGTTTTGGTCGTATGGCGATGGGTGAAGCTGCTTATGGTTCAGCAACACCAGCGGGTATCATGACCATCTTGCAAGAGAACAACATTGAAATCGCGGGTAAACACGCAGTTGTTGTTGGTCGTTCTGCAATTTTGGGTAAACCAATGGCGATGATGCTACTTCAGGCCAATGCAACAGTCACGATTTGCCATTCACGTACTCAAAACTTGGCTGACTTGGTTAAACAAGCCGACATCGTGGTGGGTGCTGTAGGTAAAGCTGAATTGATTCAAAAAGACTGGATCAAGCAAGGCGCGGTTGTTGTGGATGCTGGCTTCCACCCACGTGATGGCGGTGGTGTTGGCGATATCCAATTACAAGGTATTGAAGACATTGCTTCTGCTTACACGCCTGTTCCAGGTGGTGTTGGCCCGATGACGATTACAACTTTGATTCGTCAAACCGTTGAAGCTGCTGAAAAAGCTTTAGGTTAATTTATTCACGACAGCATCCTATCGTTTAATGCAAATGTTAGGAGTTCGTAGGTTACTTTTCTTTCGGGAAAAGTAACCAAAACCATTTGTCATCCGCAAAACTCGTCAGCTACTGGTTAGCTTTAGATAAGTCGCAGAATCATTTCTGTCTCATGTAGTCCTACCTCGAACAATTGCGGATGACACTAACGCGTATCAAATAGTAATTATAAATTGTTGAGCTTATTTATGAGCTGCACCTTTCAATTTCCCAAAGCCCCTGAACATTTACTTCAAGCCTTACATCAAGTCATCCCTCATTGTGACTTGCAATCACAGCAGTTACCCAATACGCTGATTTCATTGTGGTTGATACCGCCTGTATTTCCGACTGAGCGTTTGGACGATGAGGTAATTCAACGGATTTGGAATGACACGCCTTACTGGATTTTCTGTTGGGCTTCGGGTCTGGCAATGGCACAGTGGCTACTTGCAGAACCTGAGCACGTCAAAGACAAGGTTGTCTTGGATTTTGGTGCGGGTTCCGGTGTAGTGGCAATTGCAGCAAAATTGGCAGGAGCTAAACGTGTCATCTGTTGCGATATAGATGCGGTGAGCCTAGCCGCTTGTCGAGAAAATGCAGCATTGAATCAGGTTGAGCTTGAATATTTGGATGATCTCTATCGTGCTGAACCAGTCGATGTGTTATTGGCAGCAGATGTGCTGTATGACCAGTGCAATCGTTTTTTCTTGGATGAATTCTTAAAGTTTGCCCCAGAGGTTTGGGTAGCGGATAGTCGGGTTAAAAATTTCAGTCACCCGCAATATCAAAAAATAGATGAGCGAAGTGCAACAACTTGGCCTGATTTGGATGAAGCAAAAGAATTTCGCAATGTCAGTTTTTACAAGACGCTGAATTGACAGCGTCTTGTTGGATTTAAACTAGATCGAACAACGGAAGCGAACAACAGTCAGTGTATTTGGTCGAGTTTGCATTGCACTACGCATTGCATAATCATCATCGTTGCTATTGCTGGCATTGCTTAGACCAAAAGTGGTATGCGTTTTTCCGATTTGTACACCATTGCTGATTGGCATGTTTGCAGGATTTGCAATTTCATTGCTACTGAGAACATCAATTTTATAGTTTTGGTTTGCACCTAAAACTTTTTTGCAGGTGTTTTGTAGTTTATTTTGATTTGCTGCTTGATTGGCATGAATTGCAAGTGTGTAACTAATAATGGCGCTATTTTCAGTTTTGCTTTCAACTTGATAGCCTGAGTTACCATTGTAAGTTTGAGGTAAGTTTTGGCAGGCACTTAGCCCAAGAGCAAAAGTGCTCAGACCCAATAATTTCAATGTCATTTTCATGAGATTAGACCTTTTGTCATTTCTTCACAGTATGCCATAGCTCACTGTAATACTCATTAGATAAACATAAATATTGCGCTACGATTCATCTTGACTTCATACATATTTATACAAAATAAAATTGGATTTTTCACATAAACTATTTGTATTTTAGGTTGCTAGGATCACTAAAAAGGAAGATTAATTTCGTTTGAATCATTCATCATAGACGAGATAACAACAAAAAATCATGTTGAAAGCGAAAACCAACTTTAGAAATATACACGAGGGAGTGTTAGAGAATGAGTGACGTACAATATACCGCAGAGGAAAAACGTAAACGGATTTTTGGAATTGTTGGTGCGGCTTCAGGCAACTTGGTGGAGTGGTTTGATTTTTATATCTATGCTGTATTTGCTGTGTATTTTCAGCAAGCATTAACCTCACCCGATATGGGGGCGGAAACCAAACAAATTTATGTTTGGGGGGTGTTTGCTGCAAGTTTCTTCATGCGACCCATCGGAAGTTGGTTGTTTGGACGCATTGCCGATAAACATGGTCGAAAACGCTCGATGGTCATTTCAATTTGCTTGATGGCACTGAGTTCATTTTTATTTGCACTGCTACCCACTTATGGGCAGGTCGGTATTGTTGCACCATTCTTATTGCTTTTAGTGCGTTTGTTGCAAGGTTTATCAGTTGGTGGGGAATATGGTGCTGTTGCAACCTATATGAGTGAAATTGCTTTAAAAGGACACCGTGGATTTTATGCATCATTTCAATATGTGACATTGTCTGGTGGTCAGCTTTTAGCAAGTTTGCTTGGTGTGGTTCTATTATTTTTTATGTCTGAACAGCAGTTACAAGATGGCGGATGGCGTATTCCTTTTGTGATTGGTGGAATTACCGCAATTTTATCTTTACTGGCACGAAGTCGTTTGGAAGAAACGCTATCTCATGAAGATAGTCACAACCAAGAATCAGGAACACTAAAGGCACTTTTTAAAAATCACTGGCAATCATTCTTGCTGGTTGTCGGTTACACCTCGGCAGGTTCATTGTCATTTTATGTGTTAACTGTATATTCGAAAACCTATTTGACTGGTCTTGGAATTGATGTAAAAACAGTAGGTTATATGATGACGGTCGCATTATTTGCCTACATGCTGGCACAACCTGTTTTTGGTGCAATTGCAGACCGTATTGGTCGTCGTGCAGCTATGTTGATTTTTAGCGCTTCGTTGGCGATCTGTATTTATCCAGTTATGGTCATCGCTATGCATGCCTTTAGTGGTTCACCTGTGATCGTCACCTTGCTGCTTGTTTTTCTCATGCTTCTCTTGAGTTTTTATACGTCGATTAGTGGTTTGATTAAGGCTGAAATGTTCCCACCCCATGTGCGCGCGTTGGGTGTTGGTTTTTCTTATGCAGTTGCAAATGCAATTTTTGGAGGTTCAGCACCCGCGGTTGCTTTGCAATTTAAACAAGCAGGGCATGAATATACCTTCTTTATTTATGTGATTGTGATGTTAATTATCTGTTTTTTATGTAGTTTAAAATTGCCTAAAGAGCCTGAATATTTACATCATGATCATTAACGAATAGATGAAATCGAAAAAAAGCCCGTCGGATATATCCGACGGGCTTTTTATCTCAATCACAGTCAAGATCTGTAATTAAAGTTCCTGACCACCTGCGATTCGACAATTGTTCGCGGATGGTGATTGCCATTGGATTGCTGTTCCAGAGATCACAGGACGGACGAAGCGCCAAGGCCAAAACCCAAAACGTTGGCTTGCTCGATAGTGAATCACGGCATCGGCATGATATTTTTCGGCAGTTTGATGTAAACGGGGGTATAGGTCGGTCACACTGCCATAAGTACCTTTACCAAACTTAATCTTTTTGATGACTTTGTATTGTAAATTACCTGAAGGTGTTCCTGTAATTAAACACAGTCGTTGTGGTTGATTGCTCATATTGAGCGGTATAGGTAGTGTTTGTGCTGGAATTAGAATGTTTTCAGCATGTGTAATATTTGCATTTAGGAGTGTTATGATTGCTAAGCTATAAAATAATTTATTCATATCTATATTTATAAAAAAGTAAACTGTTGTTTGAGTTAAAAAAAAGACCACATTGGCGTGGTCTTTTTTTATGGGATTATTTAAGCATTTACGTTTTCAGCTTCAGTTGCTTTTACGGCTGCAAGTAACTCTGCTTGACGAGCTTTTAATGCTTGTGGTAAACGCTGACCCAGTTTGTTAAATAACTCGGTGTGGCTTTCAATTTCTTTGATCCATTGTGCTTGGCTTTGAGAAGTAACTTTATCAAAGTCAGCTTTAGAGAAATCAGTCCCTGTCCAGTTCAAATCATCGTAAGTTGGAACGAAACCGATTGGAGTTTCAACGGCATTTGCGCGGTTTTCACAACGGTTGATGATCCACTCAAGCACACGCATATTTTGACCAAAACCAGGCCATACGAAGTTGCCATTTTCGTCACGACGGAACCAGTTTACATTGAAGATTTTTGGTAATTTGTTGCCTGCAGCTTGCGCTTTTGCTGCAACATCTTCACCTAGTTCTAACCAGTGACTGAAGTAGTCTGCCATGTTATAACCTGTGAAAGGTAGCATAGCAAATGGGTCACGACGTACAACACCTTGCTGACCCACTGCAGCAGCAGTGGTTTCTGAACCCATTGTTGCAGCTTTATAAACACCATCAACCCAGTCAAATGCTTCAGAAATCAATGGTACAGTGTCAGCACGACGACCACCAAAGATGAACGCTGAAATTGGCACGCCTGCTGGGTTTTCCCAGTCAGCATCAATTGATGGACATTGACTTGCTGCTACAGTGAAACGCGCATTTGGATGCGCTGCTTTTTCGCCTGCAACGTGTGGCTGACCTTTCCAGTTAGTCAGGTTTTCTG
Organism: Acinetobacter sp. ME22; assembly: GCF_022012315.1. NCBI lineage: Bacteria > Pseudomonadati > Pseudomonadota > Gammaproteobacteria > Moraxellales > Moraxellaceae > Acinetobacter > Acinetobacter sp. ME22. The sequence continues at coordinate 5,462 of NZ_JAKLTL010000003.1, read as the reverse complement.
GAACTTCTTTAGAAAGACCTTCCCACCAAACTTGACCATCTTCAGTGACAGCAACGTTTGTATAAATAACGTCTTTATGCATGGTTGCCATACAGTTTGGATTGGTCTTGGTATTTGTACCAGGAGCAACACCGAAGAAACCAGCTTCAGGGTTGATCGCATATAGACGACCATCTTCACCTGGTTTGATCCAAGCAATGTCATCACCTACAGTTTCAATTTTCCAGCCTTCGTAACCTGCTGGTGGAATCAACATTGCAAAGTTGGTTTTACCACAAGCTGAAGGGAATGCTGCTGCAACGTAGTGTTTTTCGCCTTCTGGGTTGGTGATACCCAAAATTAACATGTGTTCAGCTAACCAGCCTTGCTCACGACCCATTACAGATGCAATACGTAATGCTAGACATTTTTTACCTAACAATGCGTTACCGCCGTAACCAGAACCGAAAGACCAGATTTCACGAGTTTCTGGGTAATGAACGATATATTTTTCTTTGTTACATGGCCAAACAACGTCTTTTTGACCTTCAGCAAGCGGTGCACCAACAGTGTGAACACATGGAACGTATTCGCCGTCTGTACCTAAAACGTCATATACTGCTTTACCCATACGCGCCATTTTGCTCATGCTCACAGCAACGTAAGGAGAATCAGTCAGTTCGATACCGATGTGGGCGATGTGGCTTCCTAGTGGACCCATTGAAAAAGGAACCACATACATGGTGCGTCCTTGCATAGCACCGTCGAACAAACCATTTAATTTTTCGCGCATAACCGCTGGGTCTTCCCAGTTGTTGGTTGCGCCAGCATCATCTTTTTGTGCAGAGCAGATATAAGTACGATCTTCAACACGAGCAACGTCAGAAGGGTCAGAATTCGCCAAATAAGAACCAGGGTGTTTTTCTTCATTCAGCTTTTGCATGGTGCCGTTAGCAATCATCAAGTCGATAAGACGTTGATACTCTTCTTCGCTGCCGTCACACCATTCGATTTTTGCTGGTTTGGTCAATTTAGCAATTTCTTCCACCCATGCAATAAGCTTAGGGTGACGAACGAATTCTGGTGCATTCACTTGGGTCATGTTGATGCCTTTGAGATACAAAAAAACAAAACACACATAAAGGTGTGATCAACCCTTGATCACGAGTGTGTCAAAAAAGTGGGCGTATTAAACCATAAAAGTCATCAGATTTTAAGATGCCTAAAAACTGATCTTACTGAATATTTGTGTGTTGAATGGTGTAAAATTCAATAATAATTAATGATTTATGTTTAAAAAATACTACTATTTAATAAATAAATTATGAAAATAAAATCATTTATTTTGCAAATGTATATTTAAATTAAATACTTATTGATTGTGCATTGATGATAAAAGCCTGAAAAAATTGCAAAAGTTTGTGTAGTTTTTTTACACAAATACACTATTTATCAAAAATGGAATCTACACAATAAAGATTAAAGTTATCAGTGCCCTAATGACGATATCATGCTTAAACCGCTTTCTATTATTTACAATCAAAAATCAGGTTTTCATGCAACTCAGAATGATCGTGTCTATGAAGAAATCATGACGATATTTACAGAATATGATTTTGAAATTCAGGTATTTGAACTGAATTCACAAGTTTCACTTGATCAGTTGATGCAACAAGTGCTGATACGCCACCAAAATGCAGATGCTGCGGGGGTTGTGGTTGCAGCAGGTGGTGATGGAACGCTAAATGCGGTTGCCAGTCATTTGCTGCATACCAATATTTGTATGGGAATATTGCCTTTAGGTACATTTAATTATGTAGCTAGGGTGTTAAATATTCCTTTGGATTTGCTTGAAGCTGCACGTGTGGTTGTACGAGGAGAAGTTAAAAAAATTCATGTTGCACAATTGAATAATCATATTTATTTGAATAATGCAAGTTTAGGGCTGTATCCCTTATTTATTGAAAAGAGAGAATACTATAATCGCTTATTTGGACGCTTTCCTTTACATGCTTACACTTCAGCTTTAGATGTTTTGCTTAGACGACATCGTGAGTTAAAGTTGGAAGTTGTGGTGGATGGTGAAAAATATCCTGTAAAAACACCATTGGTTTTTTTTGGAAATAATCATTTACAGCTACAGGAAATGAATCTGAAAATTGCTCATGTCGTTCAGTTTGGGAAAATTGCAGGGGTCATTGTTGCAAAGAGTGATAAATTGACCTTAATGAAACTGCTATTTCAGCTCCTTAAAGGTGATATTGAAAAAGCCAGTGATATTTATAGCTTCGCTGCGGATCAAATCACTGTCTATGCAAGAAAAGGCAAAAAATTGCATGTGGCACTTGATGGTGAATTGATTGAAGAGCAATCACCACTTCATTTTTCAGTTAATCGCCATGCTTTGGCGGTAATGGTTCCTCAAGATGCTACTCCATCTCTCTGATTTGCATTTTGGTACAGAAAAGCCTGAATGTCTTATGGCGATTCAGCAGTTCTGCCGTGATCATCCGATTGAAGCGATTGCAGTGAGTGGGGATTTGACTCAACGTGCTCGTTTTCTTCAGTTTTTGAGTTGTAAATATTTTTTAGAGCGTTTAAATCTACCTTATTTGGTTGTGCCAGGGAATCATGATATTCCGCTATATCATGTTTTCAATCGGGTGTTTAGTCCATTTGCTCGTTATCAGGCATTTTTTGGTGCGCTTGAGGGTGTTTTGGAAACCGAGCATTTCTACCTGTTGGGTGTAAATAGTATTCGACGACGCCATCATACCAAAGGACATATTTCATTGGCTCAAATTCAAGAGATAGATGCCAGATTACGTTCAGCACCTGCTCATAAATTAAAAATTGTGGTGGTTCATCAACCTTTTTATACCTCGCCTGAAGATGGACATGCTGTAAAAGATTGTCCCGTACTTGGACGCATGGCTTTGGAAATTTGGGGGCAACAAGGATTGTTTGGATTATTGCATGGGCATCTACATCAAACGGCTTATTATGATCTTAATCGGATTTACCAACTTGGGTTGGATCATCCTGTTTTTGAGATTCATGCGGGAACAGCAACGTCACATCGCTTACGTAAAGGTCAACCCAATAGCTTTAATGTTGTGACGACACAGGGTGGGCTACAACATTATGTATTTGATGTGCAAAGCCGAGAATTTATTCGACAGCCAAGTTGAGTATCATTAATTTGGGGTTTTAGCCTAAAAAAACTGCAAAAAATGAAATTTTTTTAAATTTTCCCCTTGAAGCCTGATTTTCTATCCCCAAAAAAATGACATCACAAACATTTATTGATAATGACGCAAAGGAATTACGATAAGCGTCATTTTTGATTGAAACAAAGACTTAGTCTGATGGAGTTTTATATGAGCAACATTCGTCCATTACATGATCGCGTTGTTATTCGTCGTGTTGAAGAAGAAACTAAAACTGCAGGTGGTATCTTGTTACCAGGTTCTGCAGCAGAAAAACCAGCTCAAGGCGAAGTGATTGCTGTAGGTAATGGTCAAGTTACTGATCATGGCGTTCGTGCATTAGATGTGAAAGTTGGTGACAAAGTATTATTTGGTACTTATGCGGGTACAACTGTAAAAGTTGCTGGTGAAGAGTTACTTATTATGAAAGAGTCTGACATTTTAGCGGTTTTAGAAGGCTAATTGTCGATCTCTCATTCAGATCAGATCAAGTACAAAGTAAAAAGATTCGGAGTAAATAAGAATGTCAGCTAAAGACGTAAAATTTGGTGATTCAGCTCGTTCAAAAATGATTGCAGGTGTTAATGTCCTTGCAGACGCAGTCAAAGTGACTTTAGGCCCTAAAGGTCGTAACGTTGTGATTGATCGTTCTTTTGGCGCACCACACATCACTAAAGATGGTGTAACTGTTGCTAAAGAAATTTCTCTTAAAGATAAATTTGAGAACATGGGTGCACAATTGGTTCGTGAAGTTTCTTCAAAAACCAATGACATCGCGGGTGATGGTACAACAACTGCAACCGTACTTGCACAAGCTATTTTAAATGAAGGGATCAAGTCAGTGACAGCGGGTATGAACCCAATGGACTTGAAACGTGGTATTGACCTTGCAGTTAAGGCATTGGTTGCTGAAATTAAAGCAACTGCAAAACCTGCATCTGATACCAAAGCGATTGAGCAAGTTGGTTCGATCTCTGCAAACTCTGATGAAACTGTAGGTAAATTGATTGCGCAAGCAATGGAACGCGTTGGTAAAGAAGGCGTGATCACAGTTGAAGAAGGTTCAGGCTTCGAAGATGCACTTGACGTTGTTGAAGGTATGCAGTTTGACCGTGGTTATATCTCTCCATACTTCGCGAACAAACAAGATACGTTAACTGCTGAATTAGAAAATCCATTCATTCTTCTTGTTGACAAGAAAATCAGCAACATTCGTGAATTGATTACTGTTTTAGAAGCTGTTGCAAAAACTGGTAAACCGCTTTTAATCATCGCTGAAGATGTTGAAGGCGAAGCACTTGCTACTCTCGTTGTGAACAACATGCGCGGCATCATTAAAGTATGTGCAGTGAAAGCACCTGGTTTTGGTGACCGCCGTAAAGCAATGCTTCAAGATATCGCAATCTTGACTGGTGCAACCGTGATTTCTGAAGAAATCGGTATGTCTTTAGAGCAAGCTTCTCTTCAAGATTTGGGTACTGCACACAAAATTACCGTATCTAAAGAAAATACAGTGATTGTTGATGGTGCTGGTAATGCAGCACAAATCGCTGAGCGTGTTCAACAAATTCGTGCTCAAATCGAAGAATCAACTTCTGATTATGATAAAGAAAAACTTCAAGAACGCGTTGCTAAATTGGCAGGCGGTGTTGCTGTTATCAAAATTGGTGCAGCAACTGAAGTTGAAATGAAAGAGAAGAAAGATCGTGTTGACGATGCGCTTCATGCTACACGTGCTGCTGTAGAAGAAGGTGTTGTTGCGGGTGGTGGTGTAGCGCTTGTACGTGCTGCTAAAGCACTTGATGGTGTGGTTGGTGTAAATGACGATCAAAACGTTGGCGTGAACATCCTTCGCCGTGCGATTGAAGCGCCACTTCGTCAAATCGTTGCTAACGCTGGTGATGAACCATCAGTTGTTGTTAATGCAGTGAAAAATGGTGAAGGTAACTTCGGTTACAACGCTGCGACTTCAGAATATGGTGATATGTTAGAAATGGGTATTCTTGACCCTGCAAAAGTAACACGTTCTGCACTTGAACATGCTGCTTCTGTTGCAGGTCTAATGCTAACTACTGAATGTATGATCACTGAAATTCCAGAAGATAAACCTGCTGTACCAGATATGGGTGGCATGGGTGGTATGGGCGGCATGATGTAATCTGCACTGTACCCGAATAAATGTTTGTAATTTCGTGATTAATTGTTTTAATTTTTAATATTTACTCACATTGTTACTCACATTTGTTTTTGTTGTAAAAAAGGTCGCTTAAGTGC
>NZ_JAKLTL010000029.1:0-5550 GCF_022012315.1 Acinetobacter sp. ME22 | reverse complement strand
AAGAAGATCATTAAGAGAATTGGAAGAACAACTTGTGTGGATTTTTACTAGTTGATCAGTCGAAAATATATTTCATTGATTGAATTGGTAGAAATTTCTCGAAGTTTATTTGAGCGAATTTTTAGTCAGTAAGATTAATGAGCCAGATTTAGTACTTTTAGTAAAGTACAAATGATTTTAAACTGAAGAGTTTGATCATGGCTCAGATTGAACGCTGGCGGCAGGCTTAACACATGCAAGTCGAGCGGAGTTTTGGTGCTTGCACCAAGACTTAGCGGCGGACGGGTGAGTAATGCTTAGGAATCTGCCTATTAGTGGGGGACAACGTTTCGAAAGGAACGCTAATACCGCATACGTCCTACGGGAGAAAGCAGGGGATCTTCGGACCTTGCGCTAATAGATGAGCCTAAGTCGGATTAGCTAGTTGGTGGGGTAAAGGCCTACCAAGGCGACGATCTGTAGCGGGTCTGAGAGGATGATCCGCCACACTGGGACTGAGACACGGCCCAGACTCCTACGGGAGGCAGCAGTGGGGAATATTGGACAATGGGCGGAAGCCTGATCCAGCCATGCCGCGTGTGTGAAGAAGGCCTTTTGGTTGTAAAGCACTTTAAGCGAGGAGGAGGAGCTCTAGGTTAATACCCTAGAAGCTTGGACGTTACTCGCAGAATAAGCACCGGCTAACTCTGTGCCAGCAGCCGCGGTAATACAGAGGGTGCAAGCGTTAATCGGATTTACTGGGCGTAAAGCGCGCGTAGGCGGCTAATTAAGTCAAATGTGAAATCCCCGAGCTTAACTTGGGAATTGCATTCGATACTGGTTGGCTAGAGTGTGGGAGAGGATGGTAGAATTCCAGGTGTAGCGGTGAAATGCGTAGAGATCTGGAGGAATACCGATGGCGAAGGCAGCCATCTGGCCTAACACTGACGCTGAGGTGCGAAAGCATGGGGAGCAAACAGGATTAGATACCCTGGTAGTCCATGCCGTAAACGATGTCTACTAGCCGTTGGGGCCTTTGAGGCTTTAGTGGCGCAGCTAACGCGATAAGTAGACCGCCTGGGGAGTACGGTCGCAAGACTAAAACTCAAATGAATTGACGGGGGCCCGCACAAGCGGTGGAGCATGTGGTTTAATTCGATGCAACGCGAAGAACCTTACCTGGCCTTGACATACTAAGAACTTTCTAGAGATAGATTGGTGCCTTCGGGAACTTAGATACAGGTGCTGCATGGCTGTCGTCAGCTCGTGTCGTGAGATGTTGGGTTAAGTCCCGCAACGAGCGCAACCCTTTTCCTTACTTGCCAGCATTTCGGATGGGAACTTTAAGGATACTGCCAGTGACAAACTGGAGGAAGGCGGGGACGACGTCAAGTCATCATGGCCCTTACGGCCAGGGCTACACACGTGCTACAATGGTCGGTACAAAGGGTTGCTACACAGCGATGTGATGCTAATCTCAAAAAGCCGATCGTAGTCCGGATTGGAGTCTGCAACTCGACTCCATGAAGTCGGAATCGCTAGTAATCGCGGATCAGAATGCCGCGGTGAATACGTTCCCGGGCCTTGTACACACCGCCCGTCACACCATGGGAGTTTGTTGCACCAGAAGTAGCTAGCCTAACTGCAAAGAGGGCGGTTACCACGGTGTGGCCGATGACTGGGGTGAAGTCGTAACAAGGTAGCCGTAGGGGAACCTGCGGCTGGATCACCTCCTTAACGAAAAGACGGATTGATTGGTAAGAATCCACAACAAGTTGTTCTTCTGGTATATCGAATGGGTCTGTAGCTCAGTTGGTTAGAGCACACGCTTGATAAGCGTGGGGTCACAAGTTCAAGTCTTGTCAGACCCACCAAAGACAAGTTCGATATAGATTGATGATATAAGCTGGGGACTTAGCTTAGTTGGTAGAGCGCCTGCTTTGCACGCAGGAGGTCAGGAGTTCGACTCTCCTAGTCTCCACCAAGTACTTTTAAGTACAAAGCTAAAGATTGCAGAAATTAGTAAATAAGCGAAAGCGATTTATTAACTTCTGTGATTTAAGTATCACGGTATTAGTGTGATCCGACGAGGACACATTAACTCATTAACAGATTGGTAAAATTGAGTCTGAAATAAATTGTTCACTCATACAATATACGTTACAAGGCAACTTGTTGATCAATGTATATTGAGATGAGAACTAGCAAATTAACTGAATCAAGCGTTTTGGTATATGAATTAGATTGAAGCTGTACAGTGATTAAGTTCACGAGACTCTAACTGTGAGAAAGACTAGTTTACTAGTTGATCTTGTTGTTAATCTTACTTGTAAGGATTAACGACTGTTTGGGGTTGTATAGTCAAGTAATTAAGTGCATGTGGTGGATGCCTTGGCAGTCAGAGGCGATGAAAGACGTGATAGCCTGCGAAAAGCTTCGGGGAGGCGGCAAATATCCTGTGATCCGGAGATGTCTGAATGGGGGAACCCACCTACCATAAGGTAGGTATTGCATGATGAATACATAGTCATGCAAGGCGAACGAGGGGAAGTGAAACATCTCAGTACCCTTAGGAAAAGAAATCAATTGAGATTCCGTCAGTAGCGGCGAGCGAACGCGGATCAGCCCATTAAGTTATCTAAGTTTTAGTGGAATGCTCTGGGAAGTGCAACCATAGCGGGTGATAGTCCTGTACACGAAAGGGCTTAGATAATGATGTCGAGTAAGGCGAGGCACGTGAAACCTTGTCTGAATATGGGGGGACCATCCTCCAAGGCTAAATACTCCTGACTGACCGATAGTGAACCAGTACCGTGAGGGAAAGGCGAAAAGAACCCCTGTGAGGGGAGTGAAATAGATCCTGAAACCGCATGCATACAAGCAGTGGGAGCACCTTCGTGGTGTGACTGCGTACCTTTTGTATAATGGGTCAGCGACTTATATTCAGTGGCGAGGTTAACCGTATAGGGGAGCCGTAGAGAAATCGAGTCTTAATAGGGCGTTTTAGTCGCTGGGTATAGACCCGAAACCGGGTGATCTATCCATGAGCAGGTTGAAGGTTGGGTAACACTAACTGGAGGACCGAACCCACCGTCGTTGAAAAGCCGGGGGATGACTTGTGGATAGGGGTGAAAGGCTAATCAAACTCGGTGATAGCTGGTTCTCCCCGAAAGCTATTTAGGTAGCGCCTCGGACGAATACCATAGGGGGTAGAGCACTGTTTCGGCTAGGGGGTCATCCCGACTTACCAAACCGATGCAAACTCCGAATACCTATGAGTACTATCCGGGAGACAGACTGCGGGTGCTAACGTCCGTAGTCAAGAGGAAAACAATCCAGACCGCCAGCTAAGGCCCCAAAATCATAGTTAAGTGGGAAACGATGTGGGAAGGCATAGACAGCTAGGAGGTTGGCTTAGAAGCAGCCACCCTTTAAAGAAAGCGTAATAGCTCACTAGTCGAGTCGGCCTGCGCGGAAGATGTAACGGGGCTAAAACTATGTGCCGAAGCTGCGGATTTGACATTAGTCAAGTGGTAGGGGAGCGTTCTGTAAGCCGATGAAGGTGTGTTGAGAAGCATGCTGGAGGTATCAGAAGTGCGAATGCTGACGTGAGTAACGACAAAACGGGTGAAAAACCCGTTCGCTGAAAGACCAAGGGTTCCAGTCCAACGTTAATCGGGGCTGGGTGAGTCGACCCCTAAGGCGAGGCCGAAAGGCGTAGTCGATGGGAAATTGGTTAATATTCCAATACTTCTGTGTAATGCGATGAGAGGACGGAGAAGGTTAAGTCAGCCTGGCGTTGGTTGTCCAGGTGAAAGACAGTAGGCATGCATCTTAGGCAAATCCGGGGTGCTCTATGCTGAGAGTTGATAGCAAGCTGTACTTGTACAGTGAAGTGGCTGATACCATGCTTCCAAGAAAAGTCTCTAAGCTTCAGTTACACAGGAATCGTACCCTAAACCGACACAGGTGGTCAGGTCGAGTAGACCAAAGCGCTTGAGAGAACTCTGCTGAAGGAACTAGGCAAAATGGTACCGTAACTTCGGGAGAAGGTACGCTGCTGATGGTGATGGGACTTGCTCCCTGAGCTGTTGGCAGCCACAGAAACCAGGCCGCTGCAACTGTTTATTAAAAACATAGCACTCTGCAAACACGAAAGTGGACGTATAGGGTGTGATGCCTGCCCGGTGCTGGAAGGTTAATTGATGGGGTTAGCGTAAGCGAAGCTCTTGATCGAAGCCCCAGTAAACGGCGGCCGTAACTATAACGGTCCTAAGGTAGCGAAATTCCTTGTCGGGTAAGTTCCGACCTGCACGAATGGCATAATGATGGCGGCGCTGTCTCCAGCAGAGGCTCAGTGAAATCGAAATCGCTGTGAAGATGCAGTGTACCCGCGGCTAGACGGAAAGACCCCGTGAACCTTTACTGCAGCTTGACATTGAACTTTGACCTTACTTGTGTAGGATAGGTGGGAGGCTTTGAAGTTGGAACGCTAGTTCCAATGGAGCCGTCCTTGAAATACCACCCTGGTAATGTTGAGGTTCTAACTCTGTCCCGTTATCCGGGACGAGGACCATGTCTGGTGGGTAGTTTGACTGGGGCGGTCTCCTCCTAAAGAGTAACGGAGGAGTACGAAGGTGCGCTCAGCGTGGTCGGAAATCACGCGTAGAGTATAAAGGCAAAAGCGCGCTTAACTGCGAGACCCACAAGTCGAGCAGGTACGAAAGTAGGTCTTAGTGATCCGGTGGTTCTGTATGGAAGGGCCATCGCTCAACGGATAAAAGGTACTCTGGGGATAACAGGCTGATACCGCCCAAGAGTTCATATCGACGGCGGTGTTTGGCACCTCGATGTCGGCTCATCTCATCCTGGGGCTGAAGCAGGTCCCAAGGGTATGGCTGTTCGCCATTTAAAGAGGTACGCGAGCTGGGTTTAGAACGTCGTGAGACAGTTCGGTCCCTATCTACCGTGGGCGCTGGAAATTTGAGAGGATCTGCTCCTAGTACGAGAGGACCAGAGTGGACGAACCTCTGGTGTACCGGTTGTGACGCCAGTCGCATCGCCGGGTAGCTATGTTCGGAAGGGATAACCGCTGAAAGCATCTAAGCGGGAAGCCTACCTCAAGATAAGATTTCCCTAGGACTTTATGTCCTCTAAAGAGCCGTTCGAGACTAGGACGTTGATAGGTTGGGTGTGGAAGTACGGTGACGTATGAAGCTGACCAATACTAATTGCTCGTGAGGCTTGACTATACAACACCCAAGCAGTTGTATATAAAGCTTAAATCGATTCATAAAAGATCAGTTAAACCTGATCTGAAACAAAGAACTTGATTTAGTCAACGCTAGAACATAAAATTCGACTCAATTAACCAATCCGTTAATAACTCATTTGGTACCAAGTAGGGTAGCAATAAGATCAAATGATCTGAGCATAAAACCTGAACAAGTCCATAAACAGTTGTGCTGGCGACAATAGCAAGAGTGAACCACCTGATCCCTTCCCGAACTCAGAAGTGAAACCTCTTAGCGCTGATGGTAGTGTGGGGTTACCCATGTGAGAGTAAGTCAT
>NZ_JAKLTL010000028.1:0-9475 GCF_022012315.1 Acinetobacter sp. ME22 | reverse complement strand
GAAGCACCAATATTATTTATTATGCTATGACACATTAATTAATTATAGTGCTATAAGCAAGGTAAACGGTGTCATATTGCAAGGTAAACGGTGTCATATTGCAAGGTAAACGGTGTCATATTGCAAGGTAAACGGTGTCATATAACCTTTGAAAGCATTGTTAATAAAGGCTTTCAGCATGTCTAAAAGCATTTAAAAGCTTTAAAATAATTAAAAGCCCAAATCATGAAAAATTGCCCTTGGTTTTCGCTACGCTCAAACTCTATTGAATCTCGCTTTCGCTCGATTCGTCGGGGCAATTTTTTGGCTCATCTCGTTGTGACTTCAATAAAAAGCAAAAGCACGATGAATTCGCTTCGCTCATAAAGCTTTTTTACTCGCTACGCTCGATCTAGACTCAATTTTCTGCATGTGATTGACGCTTATTTAGGCTTCAAAGCCTAAAAAGCTGTTTTTCAGAGAGTCTAAGCGCGAATTTCAGCGATTTCACTCGTAGACACTCGTTCTGTACCTTCCAGTGTGAATTTGAGCTTAAATCGCAAATGAGTGCATTTAAAAGCTAAATTTTACAGGGATTAGATAAAGTCTTTACATTCTGTATGGGGATCATAAAAAAATTTAGGCTTTCTCTCTGTTAGTTTCTCTAAATTCCTCTCAACATTGGTCATTTCATTAACTGAAGATTTGAATTGATCTCCTGTCTTTCTATTTCTTTTTTTCTTTGCTTTTGTTGTTGATTAAGTTCGTCTGTAGACAAACTAGTGACAATGACTGATACGAAGTATTTCGGCTTAATTTAGGAATTTCCGCATTAATTTCATTGGGGGGGATATGCATATTCGTGCATTGCCAGGATCTTTTCTTTTGATTGAAGAAGGTATTTTTTAATTTGGTGATGTCCAACTATGATTTGTTTTTTACTTCATCATAGATTTTCAATAAGTAGGATTATCTAAGATTTTTTAGGAATTTCTAGGAATTTTTAAGAATTTCTAGGAATACGTGGAATTTAGGGTTTTGGGCCTGTTTAGATAGTCGATTTTTAGGAATATTTAAGAATTTTTAAGAAAGTACTTAAGGGTAAAGTAGGCAAGATGTGTAATGTTATATAACATGGCAAGCCTTGGTTATATAAATTACCTTACTTATTCGCTTTCAGCTCAACGTGGCATCTTGTCCTGCGGAGCTTTTGGCATAGCCAAAATGTACTGGAAATAGAAAAAATGACTGAACAAAAAAAGCCGAAACGGATACGCCAAAAAGTAATTCAAGTTGTGGTAACTGAAGCTGAAAAAAAGCAAATTGAAGAAAGTGCGGCCCAGGGAAATTTGTCGGCTTCTCAGTTGCGTGATTTAGGATTGGGTTACCAACCTAAAAGTCTGACTGATATAAAAACAATCCAGGAAATTCGCAGCCTAAAATCAGATATGAATAAAGTGGGGGGACTACTGAAAAACTTAATGAATGGGGAGCTGACTGATCCGAACGAGATCAGATCTAAAGTAAATGGGCTGCTGCTGGATTTTTCTAAGAACCAAAATTCGATTGATCTATTCATTTCTAAAGTCAGATCAGCGATCAAGTTTTAAAAAAGTGTAAGGTGTGTGACCTTGTATAGTGGCGTTAGCCTGAATTTCGCATAAGAGATTTTATGTTAAATCGAAAGTCGTGCTGAGCTACACGTACTATCACTCAAAAAGTAAGGGGTAATTAATCTACAAACATATAATTTGTATCAATTTCATTCTAGATTTTTGAACTCTAGTGGAACACTAGCATAGATATTACATAGTTCATTTAATGCCCAATGTACTGATGTAAATTCAACAATAGCTTTCATCAAAGTATATGAATATAGGGGGGGTGAAGAGTCTGACAAAATCTCTAAAGCTAAAAATTCTGAAATAGGAGTTAAAGTTAGCTTTTCAAGTTCAGCCTTATCCTCGATGATTTTCCAATCAATTATGAAATAAATAAGAAAATTACCACACAAAAAATTTGCAAATATATCGGGATCATCAATGGACAACGAATATGGATAAAAAAGAGAATGATCTTCTTGATTTTTAAATTGATTTAAGAGGAAAAAAAATGGTTTTTCTAAATTTTCTATTAGAGAAAAATTTATTTGTGATGGATCAACACCGCTTAAATGGCTTAAACAATAAAAGCCATCCTCAATCTTGGAAAAGCAATACCCATCCTTCTTTGAATTTTTAAAATTTTTATTTATCAAATATTTATTGCTAATTTCTTTGACAGAAGCGCTGATCCTTTTTGAAATAGCACCACCTCTAATTTCCGTACTATTATCTTTTAATAAATACTCTCCAATTTTATTTGCATCTTGGATTTGTCTTTCTGCTGTTTTAGAGGTTGCCTTACTTTGTTTTACTTCCATTAAAAATGGAACTTCTCTCTCCATGACCATAATGTCGGCATGTCTAATTAGGCTAGTTAGATCATTTAATAGAGTCTTATATCCTTCTGAAAGTAATTTATAGAAAATTTCTAATTCTAAATCCTGTCCCTCTTTTCCAAAGAGATCTCCAGATAACTCTTTAAGATTAATTGAATTGACACTATATGAATAGGCTCTTAAATCTCCTTTGTCATAGTACAGATGGGGAATAGAGTTACCTAAATGTCGTGCCCAAAGCTTAAATACTTTAAGCTCATCGAGTTGATCTACGCAAATTTTTATCGATTTTTTAATCTGTTTTGAATTTAGCTTACTATTATTAGGATCTTTTTTTTGTTTACTAAGGTAATTTAATCTTTTTTTTCTACGATGAGAAAAATCTTCTAATGATTTATGCCAACTAAGTAATCTTTGTTGAATTTTTAATAGCAAATCAACATTGTTATTATCTAAGGAAAGTTCATTTAGCTCTATTTTGAAATGATAGAGCTGTTTAAAAAAATATTTTTTCATTAGTTTAATTCTTCTAAAATTAATATAATGCACGTTATGCGAAGTGAAAAATGGGAGCTTACAGCTCCCATTTGTATCGTTATACATTGAATCCTATATGTTTTCCAGTTGGAAGCTCTACATCAATACGGAGCTTTCCACCCATCGCTTCAACATACTTTTTCATGGTCGAAATTTTAAGGTCATTGCCTCGGTTTTCGATTGCTGAAAGTGATGGCTGTTTTATGCCAAGAGTTTCAGCCAGTTCTTTTTGGGAAATCTCTAATTCTTCTCGAATAAGGTGAAGCTGAATTTCTAAAAGTAGTTCATCAGCCATTTTTTGAATACGAGCTTGGCTCTCTGGAGAGCGGCTAGCCAATAATTCCTGTAAGGTTTTAGCCATTAGATTAATCTCCTAGGGTTGAGAGATGAAGTTCGTATTGCTCATCTGCAATATCCAGCATCTCTTTATAAAATCGCTTTTTCCCGCCTTTATCAGCAATGCACAGCACAATGGCTTGTCGTAATGGATCAAATGCAAAAAAGGCTCTCAGTGGTTTCCCTCGATGTTGAACACGTAGCTCTTTCATATTGGTAAATTTAGAGTCATACACGGTATCCACTAAAGGGCGACCTAAACTTGGTCCCTGCTGCTGTAGAACAACCAAAGCCGCTAGAACTTTCTCTTGTGTTGATTCGTCTTGCTGCTCAAGCCATTCATTAAACAGATCTGTCGTGATGACTGTCCACATATTACAACCATAATATAGATTATAGTCTATATTTTATATCTAACTCAGTTACTTTTCAAATGGCAATAAAAAACCCCCAGCATCCTGCCGAGGGTTTTTCATATTCGGTTCTAGGTATAACGTCCTGTTGTACCTCACGATCCTTGCGTTAGAACATAAACATCCATTTTACGTTCTGGAACTTCCTGTTCCTGTATGACTTCATCATAAGAAAAATCATAGAGATGACATAGACGCAATGATCCCTAATTCATGTGATCCTGAGCGTACAGGATTGTTCAAAATTCATCCCAAGGGTTATCCGCAGAAATTGTGGATTCTTTCGGTCATAAAAGGCTTATAAAATATATGGGATTGCTATTTTTGACTAAAATTTAATCAATTTTATTGGCAAAAGGTTTCAGAATTGAGCGTAAAAAAGCCGACATGTTTCAGAATCGGCTTTTTTACGGTTTTTGGGTTTTCTGAAATTAGTTAAGTTGTTGATTTAAATGGGTTCTAACAATTGCATTTCGCATAAGCGCCATTATGTTAAATGGGTTCTTGAAAGCCACTCATTAATTAGTGGACTGTTCCTAGTATTGAGGTTCAGGTTTGGAATCAGTTTTGATCTTTTAATGAACTTGCTTACATCAAATTTAATTTCATCTAATGCTGATGAAACACCACTAATTAGGATCTCAGAACTATAATCATAACCACAAGAAGTTGATGAGTTTTGAAAAAATCGTCCAAGTGGATCAATCATCAAATAAGAGTGAGTCATTTCATCATTATTTTCTGAACTAATGATATCTTCTAAATCAGAGTGTCTTTCTAAAAACGCATAAAATTCAGAGTCATTAATGGAATAATCATTGGTAATGACAGGAAGCATTTTAAAAACTTTCCATTTTGATGGCGATAACTTCCTAATGAAGTCATTAAGATCTTCATCTTTATTAAACTGATTAATAACACTATTGATTTTTATATCGATTTTAGGGTTAATTGTTCGCAGATTTTGGATATGTGCATAAATCTTATCTGTTTCGATAGGTATGTTTTTAATTGCCCGGCCAATTCTGAGATTAGACTCGGAGTGAGTAGAGTCTATACTGAAGCCAATCATCGAAAATTCATTTGCAATAATTTTAATGAGTTCATCATTTAATAGGCTGCCGTTCGTGATCGCAGACAACTTAAAATGATATTTTTTTGCTGCTTTTATGATGTCTAGGATTTGGTGTTTATAGAGGAATGTTTCTCCACCAACCAAATTGAGACGTACTCCCGTAAAAGAGCATCCACTTTTCGTATTTAAAATAGAGGGTAATAAAGAGATTTCTTGCATTAATTGCTGAATATTTTGTTTTGAGTGCAAAATTTCTCGTTGATTTTTTTGTTGCCATTTGGCAAAGCAATAAAAGCATTTATAGTTGCATGCTTCGGTTATATGCCAATTTATGACTAGATCCATATAATATGCCTTATTTAGTATAATTTTATGATTTTTAAAATAAATTTGGCAGTAATAATACTGCCAAATTGAAAGAAGTCTAGTCATTAAATAAAGAAAATAATCCGCCAATTAGTGCTCCAGCGATCATAACTGGTGCTACCGTGATTGCAGCAGCTCCAACTCCTGCTGCACCAATCACACCAACTGCAGCAGCACCTGCTACTGCACCAGTTCCTAGCGCTGAGGTAGTAAGAGTTGCAGCACCAATCCCAACCGTTCCTCCCAAAGCCATACTTGTTAGAACAGAATTTACTGCTGGTGTAGTTGTCATCATCGTTATAGGAGCTGAAGCTGTAGCAGCCAGTATCTGATATCTTTGAAAAGCATAATAAGAAAACACAGCATTGGTTGTGTGTCGCATAATTGCTTGAACTTGTTCACTACGAGCTTTTCCTGTTACACACCAACAAGCAAAGTGTTCACAATTATTGAAAAAAAGATTGTAGTCATCTTCGCCTAGGCACGATTGTGCTCTATGAACAATTTCTTCTGGAGAATAGATATTTTGATATGAGGGGTAGCTTACAACTTTGAAATCGTCACTTCCTCCCAAAAAGCTTTCTAGGCTTGTTTTTTTTATAGCCCCTTTCTTAAAGGCTTCATCAAAACCAGAATAGTGAATAACTTGATTATCACCAACGTAAATACCGTGATGGTCATATAAGCCTCTTGAAGAGCATAGGTGTGAGCCTAATTGTATAGTGTTCATAAGTAACTCTCTTTGATTGAAATTAACAGCGTCTAAAACTGTTTGTGTTGTATGTTGTGATTAATGAATCTCCATCTAAAACAATAGTTATTCCACCTTTATCCAAAACTTTTAATGCAACTTTTCTTGTTTCTTGAAGACTAATCAAAGATTTTTTTATTAATCTTGAAACTAATAAATGTTTGAATTTATTTATCAGTTTTTTTAATGACTTTATTTTAATATCGATTTCAATTATATTTGATTTCAATATCTTCTTATTTGTTACTATCCTATCTCCTTTAAGCTCTCCATAATAAATGGTGAAATCAATTAAATTCTTAGATATTGCTCTTTGAGACATTCTCTTATGACAATGTTTGGTGATATTCATAATAATCAAGTTAATAAAAAATGTTTCGATTACTAGATTTTACAAGAGAAATTTAGTGTATATAATTGTCAATAATAAGATTACTTTTTATGAAACTAAAATGGCAAGAATTACTAAAGAACAGCATGCGGCATCAGATCTTCTAGACTTTATGCACTTCCATGAAGTTTCATTTTTAATGATTAAAAACAATGAATTATGTAAAAATATAAATAAAATAATTTCTAAAATTGATTGCGTTATAAAAAAAAATGAAGTTAGCTCACATGACTATACCTTATACAAACACTATCTACTTTTTGCTTTAGAAGTAATTCTAGTAAGAAAAAAATCACCTGATTTTTATGAAATACGTAACTATACTGAAAATGGAAAATATAATAATATAAATAAAGAACAATATGAAGCTGTTTTGGATTATCATAAAGAATTCTCACTTGGAATTATTCTAAAATATATAGAATTTAAAAAATTAAATACTGAAATTTTTGAAATCTATCTAAATAAAGTTTTAGATTATATTGAAAAAAATATTGATGATAATTTTTATGCAAGCAATCTTTTAATAAAGTCATTTTTTTATGAATTTAATATGGCATCTTATAAAATATATAAAAAATATATTGATCTTAATTTGTTTACAAAAAAAAATGTTAATTCAAAAATACTATATGAATATGGTGAAGAGATTTTTATTCGATTTCTTCTAATAATTGAATATGAGAGTATCAAAAATTTATTTAGAATTAAAAGAAATGGTAATAGAAAAGAAATTACAATAATAGAACCTGATGAAAATATGAGTATTGAAGATAGGAAGAAATTTAAAGAGGAATGTCTGAAATTGATTGATGATATTATAGATACATCTGATGGAACAACATCTGCGTCAATGTTCTTAATAGATTATATAAATGATAAAGATGATTTACTTAACTTTATTTTAAAATCCTCTGAAAGAATGAAGCGAGAAAGATTTTTTGTTGGTAAGCCTGCTAGATGGTTAAGTATTTTTGGTGCTTTTCTTATTCTTTGCTTAAAAAACTCAACGAATGGAGAAAAAATAGCAATATATTCTGAAGAACATCATCCGGATAAAACAACTATAAGTGAGATCGTATCAGATCTATTTCAGCAGAAAGGTGATACCTTATCAGCAAGAACCCTATATCTACGCTTTAAAGAGCTAAAAGAACTGTACTTAAAAATTAAGTACTACGCTTATGTTATATCTCTTAAGGAACATCAAACGATAAATTGGTATGCAGAAGATAAAGCATATGAACTTGCTTTAAAATTTGATCCTAAGAACATGGAATTAATTGATGATAGATATGGCTTGATAAAAATAAGGTGTTTATAAATTAAGAATATCTAAAATTAACATAATACGCCTTATACGAAATGCTCTTCATTTCTCTTTAAAATTCAGTGTTTTATGTTGATGTAAAAAGCCCAATCCTTCCCGATTGGGCTTTTTCTTTGATTTATCACGTTCCACGCCTAATAAGTGATCAATGTTTCACAGTTTTAATTAGCCCAATTGAATAATCAGGATGCCTGGTCTTTCTCTTTTTGGCGTTTATCCAGCTCTTTTTTCAGCTCCTTTTTATCTTGGTACGATGCGATCAGCATGATCGGGATCAACAGCGGGGCCACAATAATGCCTAGGGCAATGTCTTTCAGTTTCGGCATGATCTTTCTCCCTTAGTCATTATCAAAAACAGCATTCAGTACACGGCCAAATAAGCCACGTTTTTTGTGTTGTGGCACTGCCACATTTTGCAACGTGGCATGCTGTAGCGTTTGGGTGTGGTATGCCGTAGTTTCTTGCTGTGGCACCGCCACATTTTCTGCAATATTTAATGCATTATTCTTTTTATTATCATTGTCTTGTTGTGTTGTCGCATGCTGTGGCATGTCAGTGTCGCATGCCGTAGCATCTTGTTGTGGTGCTGCTGTGGCAGGTGCAACACTTTTCAGCTCAATGAGTGTTTGCATACGGTCAATTTGTTGCATTAACCGTTCTTCACGTTCTTGGTATTTTTTG
This sequence comes from Acinetobacter sp. ME22, assembly GCF_022012315.1. Lineage (NCBI taxonomy): Bacteria > Pseudomonadati > Pseudomonadota > Gammaproteobacteria > Moraxellales > Moraxellaceae > Acinetobacter > Acinetobacter sp. ME22. Next base: position 1,176 of record NZ_JAKLTL010000028.1, on the reverse strand, counting down.
ACTTCATTTTCTAAATGGGCAATAAGTTTTTTTGTAGATTCATCACCTTCTTGCTTAGATGATTCAATTTTTTGAGGTGTTTGCTCAGGTTCTCCAAAGCATCGGATGACCTCTGCTAGATCGAATTGTCCATCACTGGAGCGTGATAAACGTCCGTTACGTACAGCTCTGTAAATGGTTGATCTATCCACATGGAATTTTTTAGATACTTTACTTAGCGATAACTTAGCCATTTACTGTGTCCTTTTTATTTGATGGCATGTATCCCACTTTTTTTAGGTATGGGGCTAGTTCTTTGATTTTTTCAGAGTCTTGTAGCATCTCAGCAATACGAACAGCAAATTGAGGATAGCTTTCAGTTCCTTGTGAATAGCGACCCATTTCAGGGAGTTCTGAAAGTTTGTTTGCAAACATATGCCGTTGAGCATCGGTCATCTTTGAAAAAAGGTCTAAGGTATTCGGATCTCTTTCTATTGATGGATTATCCTTTTTCTTCTGTTTAAACGTAAAAGAAAAACCTGAAATTGATCGACCTCTTTTGTGTTGTTCATACTTCACTGTGATATCTGTATGTTCATTAATTTGTTTAATAGCAAGCTCAAGTACACTAGTTTTAAAGCGTTCCATACGCTTGTACTCTGTATCGAGTACTCCAATTCTTTGGCGGAAATCATTTAACTCTATAATTGGAGTAGAGCCAGTACTTCTCCAAGCAATTAATAGCTCATATAAACGAACAGCATAAGCACTACTGAGATTGCTAACTTGCTGCAATTCATATTTAGTGAAATGCTCTTCTAAGCGCGTAATTAATGGAACTATGGCAGGGGCAAAAATAAGCTTAACCACGGCTTCATTATCTACATATCCAATTTCACTAACCCAACGGGATCTATAGTTCTCAATATTCCCTCTTTCATTTATTTTTTGATAGCTGAATTGTCTTGCGAATAAATCATTACAGGCATCTTTTAATGCCTGGTAAGCGGTATTGCGATGTACGCCAAATTGATTGACATAGCTTTCTGCATGGACTGTTAATGGATCATTAGCATTAATCCCTTTGCCACTTTCTCTTGCCTCAACAATAGCCAATAAGATTAAACGTTGTTCTACTAAATCTAAGTTATAGCTTGCATTAATTAAGGCATTGTCTTTTACAACTAATTCTCTCAT
>NZ_JAKLTL010000027.1:0-10538 GCF_022012315.1 Acinetobacter sp. ME22 | reverse complement strand
CAGACAGCTAAGAATCAATTTGGGAATAATAATGCTTTTCAACAAGTCTGCAAACTTGCTTTAGAACAGTCAGCATCAAAAAGCGTTGAAAAATATGATTTAATTCTAATTGATGAAGCTCAAGATTTCCCTCCCGAATTCATTAAATTATGCTATAGATTTTTAAAAGATCCTAAGCGATTAGTTTATGCATATGATGAACTTCAGTCTTTAAATGGTCTATCCGTTTTACCTCCGGAACAGTTATTTGGTAAAGATGCGAAAGGAGTTCCTTTAGTAACCTTAGAAGAAGAAGATCTAACAAAGCCTAAAAGAGATATTATTTTAGAAAAATGCTATCGCAATTCACGTCCATTACTCGCGACCGCTCACACACTAGGGTTTGGATTAACGAGACCAAAAGGATTAATTCAGTTCTTTGATAATGATTCTTTATGGGAAGATGTTGGTTATTCTATTAAAAAGGGGCAAATTGAAGGTGGAAAAGAGGTAGAGTTAATTAGAAATAGCGAGTCTAGCCCTCTTTTTTTAGAAGAACATACACCTCTTGAAGATCTTATAAAGTTTGAAGTATTTAATTCAGTACAAGATATGAATCAAACGCTCTTCAATTCTATTGTTAAAAATATCCATGAAGATGAACTAAAACCTGAAGATATCTTAGTTATTAATCCTGATCCTTTCACAACACAAAAAAATGTTGGTCTTGTAAGAAAAGCATTACAACAAAATGATATAGATTCTGAAATTGCAGGTGTTACAACTTCAAGAGATATCTTCAGAAAAAATGGAGCTGTCACTTTTACAGGTATCTTTAGAGCAAAAGGTAATGAGGCTGCGATGGTATACATTATCCATGCTCAAGATTGTGCTGATTCCTTTGATCCAAATCACTTAGCATTAATTAGGAATAGATTATTCACTGCCATTACTCGAAGTAAAGCTTGGGTTCGTGTATTAGGAATTGGACCATCTATGCAAGCTCTGAAAGAAGAATGGGAAACTTTAAAAAATAACGATTACGCTTTAAAATTTGTTTATCCAACAGAAAAACAGAAACATGCATTAAAGTTAATTAATAAGGATATGTCTATTCAAGAGAGAAATAGAAGAAGAAAGCTGACAAATAACATTCAAGAAATTATACATGCTATCAATTCAGGAGAATTGCCAACTGAATTAATCCCTGAAGAATTAATTAATATTTTAAAAAAATCAGGGCATTAGTATGTATTCTGATAATATTTTAAAACAATGTACTGAAATAATTGATCGTCTTATTGAATCTGGATTATCAATAGAACAACGATATCCATCTACACGTATTAATGCTAGTGGAGATTATGAAATCGGGTTTCAAAAAGGGATTGAAATTTCTCAAGCTCTAAAAAATATCCCATATGAAGATATATATAAGTCTGTTTTAGAAGAGAAGAGCTATCATATCCACCTGATAGATGGTGGCTTGGTTTCTTTTAATTATATTTTTGAGAAAAATGATGATACTTTTTTTATAAAAAAACATAGATTGTCATTCTATCCCTCACCATCATTACCTTCATTTGAAGATTGCCCTGAGCTTTTTAGTCAAGATGAGATTTTTCTAGAGTGTACTAAAAAAAATTTAGTTAAATTCCCTATTAGATTCGACTATGATCCCAAAAATCATGTGAATGTTACTCATCCTGCTTCACATGTGACATTTGGGCAATTTCTCAATTGTAGAATTCCTGTTTCAATGCCAGTTACACCAAGAAAATTTATTTTGTTTTTATTACGCAATTTTTATTATTCTGGATATACAAAAAGTAAGAATATTTTTGATAAGAAGATGGCTAATGTTATTCCTTTTCATACTATTACTAATGAAGAGAAAAAAATTGGGCACTTCATTTTATAATTCCATCTATGTAACATAAAATCTCTTCTATAAAATGAAAAAAGGCACTTCAGAACAGGGAACTGCCTGTCACTAGAAGCGCCTTTGAAAATGCCTCACGACAGGGAACTACCCATCTATCGAAGCACTTTACTCCCTAAATTTACCATATTCCATAAATTACAGACAAAAAAAAGCGCTTCAGAGCGGTGATTCTAACCGGATTATGAAGCGCCTTTTATTCAAGGCTATATCTAAAAATCTAGACTGTCAATTTTAGGCTCATAAGATGTCTATATAACATTACTCTAACTATATGTTTAAAGGATCAATAATGCTCCGATACGACAGGAGATGTCGTTTTCTTAAAAAAAAAGCTGGCCTTTTGAATCCAAAAATGTAAAAATTACGTCTAAATCTTCAATCGTGTTTTTTAATATGTCTCTTAAAATAGCTTCCTTTTTCTCTGGTGCAGGTGGTCTAGACCTTGGCTTCAAACAAGCCGGCTTTGACATCATTTTCGCCAATGAATTTGACAAGGATATTTGGGCTACCTATGAGCATAACCATCCTGAAACAGCTCTAGATAAACGCAGTATCACTTTGATTGATGAATCTGAGGTCCCTGACTGCGATGGCATCATTGGTGGTCCACCATGCCAAAGCTGGAGCGAAGCAGGATCAAGAAGAGGGATTGAAGATAAACGAGGACAACTGTTTTTTGACTTCATTCGTATCCTAGAAGCGAAGAAACCATCATTTTTCTTGGCAGAGAATGTCAGCGGCATGCTAGCACCAAGACATAAAGATGCACTTGATAATATCAAGAATACCTTTCTAGAAGCTGGCTACGATCTTCATTTTAAACTTTTAAATGCAGCAGATTTTGGGATTGCTCAAGATCGTAAACGAGTCATTTTTATTGGTTTTAGAACCGATCTTAATATTGATTACGCATTCCCGGAAGAATCCAATGAAGTTCGTTGCTTAGAAGACATTATTCAAGACCTAGAACATAACGTTGTTCCTGCATTGAACAAGTCGAAACCAAATCCTGACGTTACTGTACCAAACCATGAATACATGACAGGTGGCTTCTCATCAATGTATATGTCTAGAAACCGAGTCCGGGCCTGGGATGAACCATCATTTACGATTCAAGCTGGTGGTCGCCATGCCCCAATTCATCCCAGTGCGCCTAAAATGGTGAAACTTGAGCAAGACAAATTCATGTTTTCACCAAACGGTGAATACAGACGTTTAAGCGTTCGAGAATGCGCTCGGATTCAAAGCTTCCCTGATGACTTTATTTTCAAATACGCTGATGTAAACCATGGATATAAAATGATTGGAAATGCAGTAAATGTTGATTTTGCTAGAATTTTAGCAAAAAGCATTCTTAATGCTTTGAATCAAGCTAACTCAATATTGAAAGCAAGCTAAGAAAAAAACGTGAGGCAATGACCTCACGTTTTTCATTTTAAAATGAGATAGTCCTTAAAGGATCAAGAGCATTGTTCATATCAACAATTGAATCAAATTTTAAGCTCAATGATGACGTTAATTTGAGCTTTAAACTGGCTGATCTATAGCTTTTAATAAAGAGGGCAGTATGTCATCCACTCCCTTATATTTAAGAGGTTGATCAAAAACAATTGAAGATTTTAATTCATTATCAATAACATCCCAATCAACATAAACAGCTAAATATCTATTGCCTTCAATTTTTGATTCTTTATCTGGGAAATAATTACTAGCAGTAAAAATCAAATGTACGTTATTTACATTCAGAGAATCCATTTCTTGGATTTTATTTAAAACATCTTCAATAGATTTAAAGTCTTTTTTATTACCCTCTAATAAGAAATCTGCAATACCTGAGTTTTTAACTTCATTCCCAAAAACATAAGCATTTTTTTTGTCATCAGATAGTGATTTTCCTTTATAAATTACATCGATGATTTCCTGTTTAGGGATTTGGAGTTTTGATGCTAGCACTCTAGACCTATTAGCAACTTCCAAACGCCATCCTAAAGTATATCTCATTCCATTTTTTTTACTGGTTGCGGAAAGCTTTTTACCTTCAAATTTATCTTTAATTGTTTCAACTGATTGAATAACAATATCTTTCCAATTTTCACCGAATAGGTTTTCAGCATCAATCGGTTTTAATTTATTTGCCAGAAATTCTGCATTTGATTGTTTAATGGAAATTTTTATATCCAAAAAATCATCCAGATTATCGGCATGCTTATATAATCGAATTAGTACGTCTGTTTTACACTCTCCATTGCCTTTGACAATAGGACGACCTGCTTTTGATAGTTCATATTTGACACCGTTTAAAACAATATTTTCTTTATTGTTACAAATATCAATAATATGGTTCTCTAGTTCTTTGTAATCTCGTACGCTCATTATTTACCCTAAAATAAAGTACAGGCTTTTTGCTCCAAAATGTAAAATTCCCTCTGAATTTTGCAGAGGGATTATATTTCATAATTTCAGGAGCTGGTGGGCTTGATTATCTAGCATATACATGCACTTATCATAGGTAATTGTGAGGATTTTACTATTTTACGGGTCTTTTCATATTAAGAATGGTTTGAGTAAATTTAACATAATCTCTTATACGAAATTTTGGCTTCGAACATGAAAAAAAGCCTAATTTAGGCTTTTTCTTTGTTCATTTTTTCTTTGAAATTAAAAATATCATCAAGCGGATCATAGCGATTGGTTTGCTTAAAGAAATCAGAGCCAACTAGCATCGGCTTATATTTTACTTTTAAAGAGTTCTCAAAAAAATCAGCACGCCCAATAGGAAAGTTAATTTCTCTAGGATACTTATAGTTTTTCCACAATCTTTCAGGAAGTGCAAAGTCAATTATGATATCTCCCCCCAAACCGACCCATGCGTGTACATCCTGCTCGCCTTTATTAACTTTATTCACATATTCGTTCTTCAAAAAAATCGGTGTTGTATCCCATTCATCTTCGGGTGAATTGTTAATGTTCACATTTCCATAAATCATTTCAGCATTAAAGCCCTTAGCTTTTAAATACATAAAGGTAATGGCTGTAAGATCTAAACACATGTTACCTAGATACGGATGAAACTTAAAAAAGTCTTCAATAAAATCAAATAGTTCACCTTGAACAATATTAACAATCTCTTGAATATCATCTTTTCCTTGATATTTGGTCTCAATAGAATCCCATTGTAAGTTTTGCAGTCCTAATTCCTTTGCAAAATTAAGAGACTCTTTCAATAATCCTAAATAACGTTCTGTAGCATTCATATAAAGTAATGACCTATATTTATAAAAACTCAATAATTAAAAATTTCAGTATTTTTGATCGGCTGGCGCACCAAGTCCGATCTAAACTGCTGCATCAACTCTTTAGTTAGTGGACTTGGCTGCTGGATCTGCATAATCAAAAGCTGTAAAAACTGTCCGTGACTAAATACAGCCAAATTCTTTTCAACATAGTGCCCAGCCACGGCTTTTAACTTGTCATGAAACGCCTGCACTCGCAGATAAAGATCCTCAAAAGACTCCGCATCATCAGCGTCCCGATGCTGGCAATCCATTTTATCCCAGTACGCATTCACCCATGCTTTACGGTCATTCAAATTGGTATTGGCACACTTCCGTTCAGACAAATAACTGAACTCATGCAAATGCTCATCAACCTCAAAATCAAGCTGATATTTTTCGAGGATCGGTGCTGCGGTTTGTTGCGTCCGCAAATACTTGGATACCATCACATGATCAATTTTAGGCAGCGTAGAGCATAAATTTTGAGCTTGAATATGCCCATGCTCACTTAAAGTGATTGAAGCATGCGACAGCGTTTTACCATTGATATTGGCTTCACTTTCAGCATGACGGATCAAAAAAATACTCATATTTTCCCTTTAATTGAAGCATCGAGCATAGCCAATAGATGCTCATAGAATCACCCGATACTTTAGATTCAGGCTTTAGCCTGAGTCTAAAGTCGGGTCACTTTGTGCCAACAAGCATCCGTAAAATAATGCAAGAAACAGCACAAAGTACCGCAAAAAATCAGCTCTGTTTTAGCCCATTTTACTAGACAGCAATGTTTTCAACATGTAATCAAAAAACATTTTTTCTTACATATACTTATTGCTCAAATGTACACATTTGCAAACATTCTATTAACCACAAAGAAACAAGAATAAAGTTTATATCTTCTTATTTTTAAATAAAAAAAATTCGTTTTTCGGCATCCTGACTAGGTGCGTATGGTGTATACCCAAAAAACATCAGAAATTCCTCTTAAATTTTGAGCTGAATTTAGAGCAAAAAGCTTTTAAAAAGGCGTACATATCAACACACTACTGATTTACTATCAAAAAGTTATCAATTGGGTATCAAAATCAGAGGATTACTACTGAAAATATATCAATTTGCAATCAAAGCACTAACAATTTACTATCAAATTGAATTGTTCCGCTGAAAACTAAAATCATGCTGCCAAAAATCAAATCAAAAGCCTTTATTCGACTCTTACCGCAGATCCAAGAACTCAGAGAACAAGGGTATTCGTATGATGAAGTCACTTCAATTTTAGAAGAACAACATGGACTGATCCTGAGCGTTAAACAATTTTCGGTCTATCTGGCGCGCTATAAAAATACCCATGCCAAAAAGTTAGAAAAGCAGATCTCAGCATCCCCATCAACAACAGTATTCAATCAGGAAGATACACAGCCTCCAGTCAATTCTGATAATCAGACGAAGGACTATGCCTTTGGATCACCTGCACATAAGGCGAAAATCCAGAGTGAAACGGAAGAACTCTTTAAATCCAGTCAGAGTCTTGGATTAAAAAAACTAAAATAGCCATAAAACTTCACCAAATCACGTATAAGCATCATTTCACTAATTTGGCATGTTGTTTAGTGTGAAAGTTATAAATGCGCTGAAATCGCAAAATAGAAGCGAATACGCGCATATTTGAATTTTGATTGTTCAACAAAAAATATGGGAATTTTAATCTTCATCAATATTGAGTAAAAACTAGATTGGAATGAAATATCCAAAGATTTAAATGCTTTTAGACTCGCTGTAAGCCTTATGTAGCAGGGATTTCAAAGTTTAAAAAAGACATTTTCCGAGCCAACTCAGACATTAAATATTGTGTCTGCTTGAATAGATTCCTATTTTTACTTAAAACCCATACATTAAAATTACTAAGTTATTGATATATAAAATATATATTTTAATACAATGACAAATTCCGATACGCACTCTCTAATACAATGACAAATTCCGATATATTACTATTAATAATAATATCAATATCTTATAGAGCGAGTGTCTACGAGCGAACCACTACAATTTGCGTCATGACTCTCTGAAAAACAGCTTTTTAGGCTGTGAAGCCTAAATAAGCGTAAATCACATGCAGAAACTTGAGCCTAGATCGAGCGTAGCGAGTAAAAAAGCTTTATGAGCGAAGCGAATTCCGAGTTGCTTTTGATCTTGCTTTTGCTTTTTCTCAAATTCAAGGGAATATAGACCAAAAAATTGCCCCTACGAATTGAGCGAAAGCGAGATTCAATAGAGTTTGAGCGTAGCGAAAACCAAGGGCAATTTTTCATACCAAGTGCTTTTAATTAATTTTAAAGCTTTTAAATGCTTTTAGGCGAGCTAAAAGCATTGCATAGCAATGGTTTTAGCCATTATAAGACTACAATCTCTTTGCTATAAGACTACAATCTCTTTGCTATAAGACTACAATCTCTTTGCTATAAGACTACAATCTCTTTGCTTTTAACTACATTAGATAGTAATGTAGTCTTAATAAGATTAAAAACCTAAATAGTTCCATGAAAAATGACTTAGTTGTTAAAGATAATGTCTTAATTAATGCTAGTTATAACCTTGAAGTAACAGAACAAAGGCTAATTCTTTTATCTATAATTAGAGCTCGAGAAACAGGACAAGGTATTTCTGCTGATAGTAAGTTAGAAATCCATGCTTCGGATTATGCCTCTCGTTTTAATGTAACTAAAGAAGCAGCATATAGTGCTTTGAAAAACGCTGTTAATAACCTCTTTGAAAGAAAGTTTTCTTTTAAAGAAAACCGTAATGATACGAACAAAGAAATTGTAGTCAAATCACGTTGGGTTAGTAGAATTGCATATATTGATGATTTGGCAAAACTGGAAGTTACATTTGCTCCAGATGTTGTTCCGCTAATTACAAGATTAGAAAAACACTTTACTAGTTATCAATTAAAACAAGTTTCTCAACTAACTAGTAAGTATGCAATTCGTCTATATGAGTTTTTAATTGCATGGAGAGAGATAGGCAAAACACCTGTTATTTCATTATCAGATTTCAGAGATACATTAGGTTTAGAAATTAATGAGTATCAAAAAATGATTAACTTCAAAAACCGTGTATTAGAGCCTGCAATAAAGCAAATTAATGAGTCAACAGACATAAATGTGAAGTATGAACAGTACAAAACGGGAAGAGCCATTTCAGGTCTTTCTTTTACATTTAAGCAGAAAGAAACTTCTTCTCGAAAAGATCAAAGTACTATTGATCTGTTATCCAAATTATCAGATTCCCAACGTTACTTATTTGCTGAAAAGCTCTCAGCTCTTCCTGAAATGAATAAATACTCTCAAGGTACAGAAAGCTATCAGCAATTTGCTGTACGTATAGCAAAAATGCTGCAAGACCCTAAACGCCTCAAAGAGCTTTTCCCATATCTAAGGAAAGTTGGATATATACCATCAAATAAAAAGGACACTGTGAATGGCTAAATTATCGTTGAGTGAAGTATCTAATCGCTTTAACGTAAGTCGTTCTACGTTATATAGAGCTATTAAAGAAGGACGTTTATCTCGTAGTGCAGATGGTCATTTTGATATTGCAGAAGTAATACGCTGCTTTGGTGAACCCACTAAAAAAACAGAACAGAACCAAATCATAGATCAACCTAAAGATGATGCTGATTTACGTCAGCTAGTTGATTTTATGAAAAAGGAAATCGAAGCCTACAAAGATCGAGAGAAGCGTTATTTAGATCAAATTGATCGCTTTCAGCTTCTATTAGGACATAAGGAGTCTTCCGAAAAATTGTCTCATGAAACACCAGTGACACATCCCAATGATACACCATGCGACACTTCACCAAATGTAGATAAAAATATTGATAAACAATATATTAGTCAAAAAAATTTGTCTCATGAAACACCAGTGACACGCGCTAATGACACACCGCGAGACAATATTGATACATCTAATGACACATTCAAAAAACACCAAAAAAAACGCGGTTTATTTGGTAGAGTGATTGATGCTGTGTTCAATGAAAATTGATCAAACGCAGATTCTTTTAAAACTGGTGAAACTTTGGCTGATTTTGCAAAAAAACTAATGAAAGGCGTGGAACTTCGGTTAATAAATAGGCGTGGAACAATACAATTCACGTAAAAAGCCCGATTGGTGAGAATCGGGCTAATACATAGAACATAAGACACTGAAAAATATAAAGAAAACAAATTGATTTCGTATAACGTGCATTATGTTAATTTTAGAAAAAATTAAAGATGCGCGGCTCTAGATTCGAATCTAGAAATCTATTTGATTTCGAACTAACCATAAAAATTATTCAGATCAAGGCTTAACTTGATAAGACTAAAGCTTCTAAATATAGTAGAGCATTGCTTAATTTCAAGATTTAAATTAAAGGTATTACTGTGATTAAAGTCATTTGGGGCACTAATAAAGAAAAACCAATTGCTTCAAGACAACTTGCGGAAACATTATCCTCTAATCCTAGTTTAGAGGGTTTTCTATATATAGGTTATCCAATCGTAGGATCCCCTTTAGGTCCAACTAAATTTGATGCATTACTTTTAAGCGAATCAAATGGGATCGTTGCTTTTGATTTAGTTGAAGGAACTGATCTTACTAATTATATAGAGAACCAAGATGAAATGGCCTCCATGTTGGAGGTGAAGTTAAAACCCTATCCAAAGTTAAAAAATGGTCGTCATCTTAAGTTTGATATTAAAACTGTAACTTTCTGTCCAGCCAAAAAAAATAGCCTGCCACAAATCGATGATGATCTATACAACATTGCCAATATTTCTAATTTAAATGAAGTTATTAATTCATTTGAATGGGAATCAGATGAGAATACATTTAAAGAATTAAAAGCAGCAATTCAAGTTGTTACTAATATTCGAGCTGGTTCTATTAGAAGGCAAACTAAAAAGGAAAACTCTTTAGGAAGTCGCTTACAGAAATTAGAAGATTCTATAGCTAACTTAGACCAACACCAATCTGAAGCAGTCATTGAAACAGTTGATGGTGTACAAAGAATTAGAGGGCTAGCAGGGTCAGGAAAAACTATTGTATTGGCCCTGAAGGTTGCTTATTTACATGCACAGAACCAAAGTTGGAAAATAGCTGTAACTTTCCATACACGTGCATTAAAAGAACAATTTAAAAGACTAATCAATAACTTCACTATTGAACAACTAGGTAGCGAACCTGATTGGGATTCTATTGATATATTTAACTCCTGGGGAGCACCTGGAGATAAAGAAAATGATGGGATGTATTATCGATATTGTGTTGAAAACACTATAGATTACTATGATTTC
>NZ_JAKLTL010000026.1:0-14765 GCF_022012315.1 Acinetobacter sp. ME22 | reverse complement strand
AGGATGGGACTTGAATACTATGGGGGTCGAAAGTTTGTTGAGCCAATCTGTTACTTGCAAAATGGTTTATCACCACATTGGTCAGCTAAAATGGTGCAATTATGGCTAAGATCTAACCACAACATCAATCACTTTAAAAAACTTAATACTAGAGTTATTCACTAGATACTTGTCAATTTAACATAATGGCTGTTATACGAAATTAATGGATGTTCGTATAGATTACTTGCATATTGTATTCGATAGAATACAATATGGTGAGAAGAGAAGGAATACTCATGATTGAAATTAAACGTCTGCCAGAATTTGATGAATGGTTAGATGGCATTAAAGACAATATGACTCGTATCCGCCTGAATCGTCGATTAGATAAGGTTCAACGTGGAAATTGGGGAGATATTAAACCTCTCCAAGATGGCGTTTGGGAAATGAGAGAATTCTTCGGTTCCGGATGGAGGATGTATTACATCCAACATGGTGACGTAGTGATTGTAATGCTTGGTGGAGGAGATAAATCAACTCAACAACAAGACATCGATCGTGCAGTCAAATTATCGAAAAAATTGGAGGATTAAAATGGTTAAAGTCGCTGATTTACCAAGTTTTGATATGGCTGAGTCACTCAAAACTGAAGAAGACATTTTGATTTATCTCAACATAGTTCTTGAAGAAAATGATCCAGCTGAATTAGCTCATGCCCTTGGCGTAATTGCTAAAGCTCGTGGCATGACTCAAATCGCTAAAGAAGCAGGGATTGGACGTGAGGCACTTTACAAAGCCCTACGTCAGGATTCAGCACCACGTTTTGATACGATTAATCGTGTAGTGAATGCTTTAGGCTTAAAACTCACAGTACAACACGCCTAAAATATTAAAAAATATAGTAAAAATGGGAGCTTAAAGCTCCCATTTTTTATTTCGTATAACGTGCATTATGTTAATTTTAGAAATATTTAAATATATTCATTGTCTATTTTTTATCACATCAAGACTTGATGATAAATCTCTAAACTTAACAACTTTCTTAGAAAACATATTTTGTTCTAAAAAAAGATTTAATTTCTTATCAAAAATATATGAGAAGCGAATAAGCTCAATAGTGTTAGAAAGTGTTTCCTTTGGTTTTTTTCTTTTCACTTTAGATAAGAGTAACCGTCTAATAAGTCTTATTGATCTTAACCCAAATGGTACTTCCATTTTCAAAATCAAAGAACAATCAACAAAGAAAGGGGACATTCTTTTGTCATAAGCTCCTTCAACTATCCAATCTTCTTTTTTTAAAATATCCTCAATTGCTTTTGCAATAAGATCTTCTGAATTTTTTACAAATTCATCCCCACTTAGATCCCAATAGATTTCATCAAACTGATATTGTTCGATCTCGAAGATTTTAGCCAACTTCTTAGAAATAGTTGATTTACCAGCGCCAGAAGGGCCTACAATACATATTTTCATGGTTTTATCATAATTTAGATTAATGAATACTATAAGAAAAATTTAAGCGGAATAAAAATATAACACCCCCATTTAACATAATGGCGATTATATGAAATTTAAAAAAATATAGTAAAAATGAGAGCTTAAGACTCCAATTTTCGATTTAGTATAAGGTGTATTATGTTAATTTTAGAAAAATTTAATATCTAGATTTTATAAACTCTAGTAATTCTTTAAAAAGTAGATGCCATTCATCCGTTGGTTCTTCAGCAAGAGGATGCCACAAAAAGTTAAATTCTAGCCCACCATCATCATTACAGAAATGCGTCCAATGATCTTTTAATGTTTCTGTTGTATGGCATACAAATACATGCCAATTAGGTCCTGACTCAGATGGATAATGTATACCGAGATAAGAATGAATACTTGTAGATGAAATTCCAGACTCTTCATAAAGCTCTCGTATAGCTGCATTCTCTAAATTTTCATTAGCTTCAACAGTACCTTTTACAATTTGAATACCTGCAATAGGGTGTCTAAAAACTAATATTTCAATATTTTGATCTACCTGTCTAAATATGACAGGTACTACCTTTTCTACTATAGTCATGTTCAAAGTGTTTATATAAAAATTAGCTAATTATACCTTTACTTAACATAATGGTGCTTATGCGAAATGCAATTGTTAGAACCCATTTAAATCAATAACTTAATCAGTTTCAAAAAATCAAAAAACCGTAAAAAAGCCAATTCTGAAACATGTCGGCTTTTTTATGCTCAATTCTGGAATCTTTTGCCAAAAAAATTGACCAAAAAAACTCTATTTAGCTTGAGTGATACAATTATGTGATACATTATTGTATATACAAATTTGAATGTTTTTTATGGAACAGTATTTTGAATGGGATGAGGCTAAGAATCGAAAGAATCAGAAAAAGCATGATATCTCTTTTGAAACTGCAAGCCTTGTATTTGAAGATCCGCTGCGGATCTCAATCCAAGATAGACATACCAATGGCGAAGAGCGTTGGCAAACCATTGGTAGGGTAAAAGGCGTACTAATGTTGTTAGTTGCTCATACCATCTTTGATGAAGATGACTGTGAAATCATACGAATCATTAGTGCAAGACAAGTAACCAAAGCGGAGCGCAATCAATATGAGCATGGTTAGATATACACGCAAAGAGCTGAATGAAAACTTCAGTGATAAGCAAGATGCTGAAATTAAACGCTTGCTTGCTAAGGGAACTGTGCCTGATGATCAATTAGATCTGTCTGATATTCCCGAAATCACTGACTGGAGTAATGCAGTTCGCCATGGGCAATTTTATCGTCCAGTGAAGCAACAGACTTCTGTTCGTCTTGATGCAGATGTGCTTGCGTGGTTAAAGGCTCAAGGTAAAGGCTATCAGACACGTATGAATAAAATTCTGCGTGAAGCTATGCTAGAAGATCTGAAAAATCATTCATAAAAAATGGGAGCTACTGGCTCCCATTTTTGACTTCGCATAAGAGATTTATGTCAAAAATAACCCTTAATTAAGACTCTTAAATACACTCTCTTACCCATTCATCTAAAGAAATATTCAAGCGCTTGAGTACACCACGAATTAAACCTGCATTATATTCAACTACTTTACCATGATGCCCTAAACGTTGTACTCGTCCACCATTGGCAACTCGACTGACATTAACCTCACTACCTTTGCCTGAACTGACCACAACATCAAATTTATCTTGTAAGATTTTAAAGAAATCTTTGGATTTTAAGCTACGGTTGAAATAGGTTTTAGTTCGCCCAGACAGTAGTGTCTGTTGTTCATCTTCTACGTTTAAATCAAATTTTTGTAATGTTTCTTGAATTTGCATCATATCGTAATCATAACGATCATAAGCAATATCTTGATAATCTTCAGTAAATACATCTACATCAATGACACTCAACTGTCTTTGAACACGACGCTTCACTTTTTGCGCCATATCTAAATAACGCTGAAAGAATAGCTCATGGAATTTTTCTAAAAGATATAGGTTTAAATCTGTAGCTGATTCTACTCCGACTAATTCCATATTTTTAATATCTAACCAAGGTGTTTCTACTGCCGATAAACAACCATCCCAATTAATGCGTAAAACACGCGCATAAGTTGCGTCTAAACGTGATGCTTTATTGGCTTGTTGGTGCATATCATCTTGATCATAACCAATACAGATTCGCCCTAAACCATCACCAAATGTTTCCCATTGCCACAGCGCATAAATCTTATCGCTTTTTGCACCAAGTGTGATTTTTTCTGAATAGGTTAAACTTACATCCAATTCCAAAATACTATCACTGGCTTTAAAGTTTTTAACCAATAAACGACGCATTTCTCGCAAATCGATTGCTAGTGCCAAAATACGTTGTTGATACTCTTGATGTGATGAATATTTAGCTGTAAACGGTTTGAAACGTAAATCAATATGATTTAAAAATAACGAAGTTTGGTATTCATCAACAAAACCTTTGGCATAATGTGGGTACATTAATAAACCTGTTTTTAACGCTGTTTGTGGACTGCAATCTCCAAGCATCTTGACACGTTCAGAGATGACTTCCGGTTGTGCATTTTTATATAATGCCATCCCACCATAATTGCTATAGTTCAGCACAAACCATGACAATGAATAATGTACTAAATTAATAAAATCAAACAATAAATGATAGTTATCAAGTTTTAATGTAATCTCACCTAAATACTCTGCAGCCTGACGTAAAAAATTCATCGTACATTCATGACTATTTCTCACATCTTTAGCATAAAGACCATAAAAATAATCATCTGCAATTTTTGAACTCCATGCAAAGATATCTTGTTTCAATTGAAAATGATGTTGTTGCTTAGAACACAAGGTACTGGCAATCTTGATATTCATGCCTGAAAAACTATTATTTAATGTGATCATTCGCTTGAGCAACATGATGAGTTGTTGTTTATCTTCATCTTGTAAATAACGATAAAACTCATGTTGATTTGGAATCAATTCTAATGAAACTGCACGAATTTCATGTTCAAAATTGGTCAATAAATGATGCTGATAATCTTTATTTAAAGTCTGATTGAGCTTTTTAAAACGACGTGCAGAGTTAATACTATTAATGACTGAGTTTTTAAATTCATCTAAATCAAAATCAATAATTTTTTCATAATGCTTAAGTTGCTCATGGTTTAATTGTTGTTTTAAACGTACAACTTCTTCTGTACTTAAGATATTTTCTTGATCTAATTGATCTAAAGTTTGTTGCAAATAAGCATATAATTCATCATCAATTACATCTGCATCAATTTGTTTGAGCATTGGTTCAAGTACATCGACTTGAATATGTGCGACATCACACTCCACTGAAAAATGATCAAAGTTTTCGATTGCTTTAAATTCATGGCGAACTTTAGCCAACTGCAAATATTCTTCACAACATGTCAAAGTCGCCTGAAAACGCTGAATAATATTTTCAATCGTATCTAATTGTTGTTGTTGTTGATACATCAAATAATATGATTTGATAAAATCTTCCAACATCTTACATAAACCCGCAATCTTTACATCAATTGGATTTGGTTGAGGTAAAATTTTTAGATATATAGCCAAATAATTTTTAAAACTCTTATGGCTAAAAGGATAAAGACTTAAATCAGTTTTAAAATGTTGTAAATAAAACGAAGCATTTTTTAAGTATTCATCTCGTTGTAAATTATAAGTAAAATTACTATGGTCAACCTCAGTAAAATGACCATTTAAAACATCAATCTGTTGTTGCATGAAATATTGTAATAATTTTAAGTCAGCGATGGTTTTTAGCCATTTTTCAGAAAATGAACACTGATTTAATGCCTCTGCGCCCAATAACTCTAGATTGAAGTGAGATAAACCAAATTTTTGCGATTCAGTCACAACTTTTTCATACTGTTTTAAAAGCATCTGTGCTTGTGTGGCATCGTGTTTTAGCTGTTGTAACTGAACAATATCTATTAAAATCTCTTCCGGATTTTTTAAATTTTCAATATTTTGTTTTAACTGCTGAATAAGCACAGTAATTTTTTCTGCCTTTGCATCATCTTTTGCCTTTATGGCTTTTTGATATTTAGTATTGTATTGCCCACATTCACGTTGTAAACGTGCAATATATTTTTGGTTATCTTGATGTTGTTTTTGATGTTGTTTTTGGCGTGTAATTTCATTTTTATATTGATGAATTAGTAAATCAATCTGCGCTTTAAGATTTTTTCGCTCTTCTAATAATTTTTGTGTTGCTAAAATTTGTACAATACGCTCCTCTTCATAAGCAAGAGCAGCATTTAGATTATCCATCAAAATAACAAGGAAGCGACTAAAGAACTCTGTCGATACATCTTGATGAATCAGCATCTGTTGTAAACTATCTAATAGATAGGAAATTTTTACCAATGCCAAATTATCAGATTTTCGTTTTACACTTTTTGCAAGGATATGACCAAACTGTAAAGAGATATAACCTAAAAAATTTTCTAGTTTGAAATTTAAATCAAAATCAGTGCAATCAATATTTTCTTGATTTTGTTCTACATAAAATTTTAAACCTTCTAAGGCATCACTCAAATTATCTTTATGAAAAGCCTCATGCATTGGAATATCTCGTGCAACTTTTTGCAAACCCTGTGTTAAATTTTTGATACTTTGTTTTGTTAAATCAGATAATTGTGCATCCAATATCATCATCGCATCTAACACTTTTAATTGTTCTAGATTTTGTGCAGTATCATACAAATTACATATAATCGCAGGCAATGCTACACCTGTATAACCACGCCAAATCCCTAGCCATGTTTCAAAACTAAACCCTAATCGGCGTTTTTGAATAAATTGTTCTATTTCTAATAAACTTTTACCATCTAATATTCCTTGATAAAATATTTCTTTTTCCCATTCCGTTGTTAATTCTGAGTTCATCATCTTGTTGGTTAACTACTTTAATTTTAAAATTTAATCCTAATTTTCAATGTAAAATGATGTTTTGTAAATATGAAAATTTATTGAAACACTTGCGAGAGTTTAAATATGGATTCACATGATAAAATAGTTTATTTCTCACATGGTTTAGTTAGTCGTGTTCATTACGAAGATAAAATAGCATATATGTCACATTATTCATCAAAACAATTTAATGCAGTTAAGACATCTCTTTTAATGGATGATCCTCTAAAACAGCACAATAATTTTGTTTTTTTCTATAAATTTCAAAACAGTTATTCATCAAAAATAGAGCCATTAGCTAAATTATCAGAAGAGTTACGTCATTTAATCAACGCTGATTATGTGATAGATCCATTAACACAAATGAAATGGTCAAATAAGCAATTACAGCTTCATTTACACATACCTGATGTAAAGAAACTTCCAAATTGTTTGTTTTATTATGAGCATAACCAGTGGTATGGAACAGATAAATGTCATACTCATTGTTATCAATATGAAATAAAAAATGGTGAAATTTTTCTACTGTCAAAAGAATTTGAAAATTTTTAGTTTACCTAAAATTAACATAATACGCCTTATACGAAATCAACTCTGTTTTTCTTTGTTTTTCAGTGTCTTATAGTTTGTATTGTAGCCCAGTTCTAGAGAATCGGGCTTTTTACTGTACTTTTCACGCAATAAGCCTGTTCCTTAACCGTTTTCCCTACCTTTTGCTTAGCTCAGCTCAACAATCCGAGTACCCACCATCGTCTTCTAAAAAGGCATGGGCAGACTGGGGATCGCTGACTTTTACGCTGGGAAGATGCTGGCTAAGGGCAATGATGAGATCCTCATCATGGGCCTCTGCCGATTCAGCAATTTCTTGGTCAACAGGGTTAGACATTCAACACCTCTAAAAATCTCATCTTTCGACCATTTTATGCCGCAAGATGTCCGTTACAAAGAGCATGATGTATTTTACTGTTGATCTTTTAATGTGGGGTGATGGGCCTGTATTGGAGGGAGAAGATGAGTCATACCGCCAAAGTTTTTAGGATTGGGCAGAGTCAGGCTGTTCAGTTACCCAAGGAATATCATTTCAAAGGCCAAGAGGTCTACATTCGTCAATGTCCGAATGGCGAGAATCCGCTGACATGGGCAGACTATTTCAATGAGCATGGTGATTCAGAAGGATTTGAAACTTTCATGGCTGACCGTGAACAGGACATACCTAGAGAACCTCCTTTGTAGTGTTTAGCCGTATGGCTTGAAAAACCGGCTCCAAAAGCCCCTTGGTTCAGCTTGTACTTCAACTTGTTCAGGTACTGGGTAGCGTTTGGGTTCTTCTGATGTCTCAACTTCTACTGTGCTTGTCATTGGTTCAGGTTCAGCTGGCTGCACTGGATTCTGATCGGTAAACGTAGTCATATTGGACTTAGGAGCTTCTAAAAGACGTTGCATTGCCTCAATTTGCTCTTGATAGAAAGACTCCCGTTCTAAGGATTGATTTTCCCTAAGTAAAGCTTGATTCAATTGTTTTTCAAGCATGTCAACTTGACGTTTTAGCATGTCAACTTCTGTCAACTGTTGACTGTCAATTGATCGACACTGATTGACAAAAGACTCTTTTATCTGAGGTTCTCCAAAAACTCGAATTGCCTCAGAAAAGTCAATTAATCCATTTGATCCTTTAGATAAATTTCCTTTATTTATATGAGCATATATAGCTTGCCTTGAAAAACCATATAACTTTGCTAACTCTGAAACTGATAGTTTTTTCATGATGTAAACTAGCTGTCAACTTGTGTTAATAGTTGACTGTCAAGTTGACAATGTCAATTGACCGTTAAGCTGTAAATCCAACTTGCTCAAGATAGGGTAAATATGCTTTCAATTTCACAGGATCACTTAATTGTTCAGCAATTCTTACTGCAAATTGTTCAAAACCTTCTGTCCCTTGAGAAAGTTTCCCTAGCTCTGGTAATCGACAGAGTTTATTCGCAAAAAAATGACGTTGAGCGATGGTCATTTTAAGAGCACGTTCTTCTAAAGTAATCTCCACATTTTTGGTGGGTTTCGCTGCGGATTTTTTTTGCTTGAAAGTAAATGAGAAGCCTGAAATGGAACGCCCTTTTTTATGTTGCTTATATTTTATAGTAATGTCAGTTTTTTCATTGATTTCTTTAATTGCAGACTCTAATACACGACTTTTGAAATGGTCCATGCGTTGATATTCATTGATCCCAATTCCTAATTGTTCTCTAAAAGTATCAAGCTCAAAAATTGGAGTTTCTCCTGTGCTCCGCCACTGAATAAGTAATTCGTAGATTCGTGCTGAATAAACACTATTAAGCTGCGCTGTTTGACTTAATAGATATTGGGTAAAAAATTCTTTAACACCATCGATTTTACTTATTCCTTGAACTACAGCCAGAGTAAAAACAATTTCAATTGCACCATCATCATCAAGATATCTAACTTGTTGAATCCATCTACTTTTTACAAGTTTTCCATGTTCATCAAAAAAACTAAATCTACGATTAAACAATGTTTCTTCTGCTTCTTTCATTCGCATATAAGCATTTTGGCGAGTTGTATTGAACACTTCTGCATATCGTAAAGCATCAATTCGTAGAGGAGTATCTGTGCTTAATCCTGTACCTGTTTCTCTGGCATCAACAATAGCAAGTTGAACAATATGTAATTCAGAAAGAGAGAGTGTTTGAAAGGCTTGGTTCAATCGATTTGTTTTAACTACTAGTTCTTTTGACATAATTATTGGTAATAAAACGTGGTTTTACCCACATATTATTTTATTGTGGGTTTAACCGCAAGATAAATGATGTGGGTAAAAGGTAACTAAACGTGGGGATATAGGTAACTAAACGTGGGGATATAGGTAACTAAACGTGGGGATATAGGTAACTAAACGTGGGGATATAGGCTTTGAAACCATTGTTATATAAGGCTTAGAGCCTGTCTAAAAGCATTTAAAAGCATTTAAAATAATTAAAAGCCCCAAGGCATTAAAATTGCCCTATGTTTTCGCTGCGCTCAAACTCTATTGAATCTCGTTTCACTCGATTCTTGGGGCAATTTTTTGGTTACTGTTTTCGTGATTTTGAAAAAAGCAAAATTAAAAGCAGAAGCAAGATCAAAAGCGATGATGAACTCGCAATGCTCGTATTTTTTGAAAAGCACAAGCATCGGATCTCCACCGACTGAGAATATTCAAATGTCGAAAAAGCAAAAGCGGTTTTTCAGAGAAGGGATGAGCGAATTTGAGTTGTGTCACTCGTAGACACTCGTTCATGAATGCTATCTAGATGCAAATAATCGCGCCTTACAGCCTGATTTCAAGTTTTTTGAGGGTTGCCTACATTATTTTGATTCAAGGGGCTTAAATCGCAAACTATGCGTATTGAGGATAAGACAACGGTCAGGGTTTCGTATGATTGTCAGTCATACCCCTGCCGTGTATTTTTTTAACGCAAAGTTACGCAACTTATCGACCCAAGTTTTGACTTGCCTGAGCTGGTATCGCTGAACGCCCTTTTTGTTACTAAAAAAAGGTAAAAACTCGTCTTTACGATGGACTCCGCATTTTTTTCTAAAAAAAGTAAAAATATTCAATTAATTAGAATTGAAGACTATGAAAAAAATCATGCAATACACAAGACTATGCTGCCGTATTTTTTTTTCTTTCATTGAAATTTGCTTAGTCCCAGTGTTGTTCGAGAGACCAATCTCGAACCACTGGAACGCAATGGTGACCAAACCATTTTTAGCGGTGTTGCGCTTTTTTAGATAACTACATACAACCGACTCAAATTTTCGATAACAGCATCACTCCCTTTATCTGATGGCATTGCCAATGTCATCAGCGTTCGCAATGTGTTTTAGCAAATACAACTTGCCCCGATTTCACCGTTACAGGCTTATACGGTCTACTCATTTTCTCTCCCTCTCTTCACCTAACCAATGCCATGACAGCACGGATAAGAGATTCCCAAGTTATTTTTAACGATCTTCGCGATGAGAACGCCAATGCTCATTTGTCTGTCGATGCTTCCTGTTTCCCCACCCCGCGGTTCCTTGAATATTGGTGGATATGATCTAGAGACAAAATCAGAGCGTATGGCTCTTTATCTACACGTGTCTGGGGTTTATGCTTCCCCATGTATACTGTTTAAGCTATCCGTTGACCCTTGTTGCTTGAGATGATCTCACTTCAAGGTGCCGAGTATTCTAGGTTTCCCCTCATACCCCTGTAACCTCACGGTTACCTCAAACGCCATCAGTTGTGCCAATGAGCTGCGCTTTCCGTTGTTTCCAACGTGCATTTACCGCAACACATTGCCGTTTTTAGCGAATCTTAACGTCCTGTCAGATTCTCACGGTTATTGTTAAAACAGGGTTTCGATGTAAACAACCATCTAGCAAGGCTATTTCTAACCTTGCGACCACTTCCCCGACTGAATGAATCAGTCCGTTTATAGGCTCCCGTGTCCTTGTCGCCCAACCCCGCAAAAGCGGATTGGATCGAAAAAGGTTATTTCAAACCTTCAGCGCCCATCAGATCGTACGGAACGGGATTTCTCCAGTAGTACGCTCAATCGGTCAATTCAAAATGGCTGATTTTGAATTGTGCGCTATCTAAAAAAACATGGCTTTAAGCAGGCTGTCGCCTGCTCAAATTCGCCACAAGCGGTTTGGTCAGGCAGTAGGTCAGACTGCTTTAGTCAATGAATAAGCCGACTATAAACGAAACAAAAAGGGGTGTAAATTCCGTTACTAAGGAACCACATAATTGCACAATGACAAATTTCATCGATGCTGCCTGACCCGTGCCTTTGGCACGGGTTGAAGTGGCTTCGCCACGAAAAGCTTTATAAAATAAGGCTTCTATGGTTTTTCAATATTGCTGAATGACAATTTGAAATTTAGAATATTGCTTGATAACAATTCTATAAATATTGCTTGGTGACAATAAAATGATTCAGTACAGTCCGAATAGTCGTTATACCGCTCAAAAGATTGCTGATAAGGTGGCAAATGGGGCATATTTCTATAGTCATTTTGCGGTTGAAAGTGATAGCACTTTATTTTTTGATAAGATTCAAAAGTTGTTGCATAAATTGACCCAGAAGTATTCTTTGGATCTGAATGCGCGTCAAAGAACCTATCGTTTGAATGTGAAAAAACAGCCAATTGCTGATTTGGTGATTCAGAAACGTGCCCAGCAGGATATTTTTGATTTTTGGCTGTTGATTACCACTCCGCAAAGTCATCAGTACAATTTGTCCAAGAGTGATGTTGAGTTGAAGAAGATTCCCCAGCAACGGGTTGCAGAGGTGCAAGCGGATTGGAATCGTGAATCTGAACAAGAGCAAATTCGGTTGATTCAGGCGTATTATCAGGATCATGAGAAGTTTAAGTTTGTGCTACAGAAGCCGTTTTTAAAAATTAATCTTGTGCAGTCGGCTCAAATGGAGTTGGTCCGGCTTTCGCATTCCAGTAAAAAATCAAAAATTTATGCGCAGTCCGAGAAAAGTGCCAAAAACTATACGTGGACATGGCGATATGATGAGCCAACCCTGTATTTTTTTAAGAAAAGATATCTTGAGATGATGAATGCCTTGATCTAGAATCCTGACAAAAGTCTTGCGATGTCAAATTTAGAGGCTTTTTACAAGGTGCTGAGGTTTTATTCGGTGTTTAAGGGCAATCGTCATCAGGTGGGACGGTTACTGGTGGATGCGGTGAATTATCATTATAAAAAAACTGCTAAGAATTTCAGGAAAATGGACTATTACGTGCCGCTGGCGTTGAATTATTTGCCACGGCAAAGTAATTATGCGGATGATTTTTTTCAATATGCCGTTTTACGTAGATTGTACGAAACTGCAAATCTTCAGTTAGGCAAAAGTCAGGTCAATCGTGAAACATATAATGACTTAATTAATCAATATTTGGTTTGAGCTATGCAGAACAATGGGATGTTTTTAGCAGATTTTAAGCACAGTTTTATTGTGGCGGCTGCCACGTTTACTATGTTTTTTGCGGTGGCGCTGTTTTTTGAGTTGGCAGTCAGTGCCATCTTTCAATTTGCGCCATCTCAGGCCCGAATTTGTTTGTCGGTGGGTTGTTTTATGCTGGTCGGTACCGGCTATTTTCTTTTCTCGAAAAATAGCCTTGGCAATAAAGTCGGTGGGGCGGTTGTATCTGCCATAGTTGCAGCGATTTTTTTAGGTTTGAGATTTTATTTCTTTCAGGACAGTTTTTAAGCCATTGTTTAATGTGTTAAATCTTGGAGGCAAAAAAAAACCTGCACAATTTGTGCATCAATAGTCAGGCTATTCAGAGGCATGGCAGGTATGTGGTTCATATAGTGCCAATTTATTCAGATTTATTCAAACCTTTTGATGTCAGCCATATCTCACACGGATAGCGGACAATGTCCCCTATTCAAGCCTGATCAAATTTCTTATTCTGAACTCATTGAGGAACAGGATGTTCCGGAACATCAAACAAAAATAATAAGTTCTCGCATCAGGATCGTGAGGGATGACAGGAGTTAACCCTAGGACGCAAATACGAAGAAGCCCCAACAGGATGTTGGGGCTTTTTTCTTATTTGTGTTTCTTCCGTAGAATTTTTTTCTAAGTTAATGATTTAAATTATAGTATCTCTGTCTGTTGTGTAGATTTCATTCAATAAAAATGATGTTTAAGGTGTACTGCTAAAATATGAGAAAAGAATTAAGAGAAATATTTATTGATGGATGTAATGAAAAAATTGAGAAAAAAGGCGATAACGTGGGTTTATCTTTCTATGCTTTCTTTAAAAATAAAAATGATCATCCTGAGCTGTTAATGGAAGCTGCCCATTGGTGGATCATGCAACATAAACTTGATCATTTTGAAAAAGCTGTAAAAGTTAAGATGCTTATCTTAAATGAATCTTTGTCTGAACCAACATAATTGGGTCTATATAAAATTGAGCAAAAGTACATTGAATAAATACGACTATGTAGTAGAATAACGGTACTACATAGTAGTACTTGATATGGAAGCTCGATGTATACAATATGTGAAACTACTTTGTTCAGTAAGTTTTATTCTGATTATTGGACAGAAAAAGAGTACAACGAGTTTAAGATCTTTCTTGCATCTAACCCTGAAGCTGGTGATGTAGAACCTCATTCAGGTGGAATACGTAAAGTTCGTTGGGGATCAGGAAAAACAGGTAAAAGCGGTGGTGTCAGAGTGATTTATTACAACCGTTTAGCGAATGGACAAATTTGGTTACTTACCATTTATGGAAAGTCTGCTGTTGATCAACTCGATAAGAAAGTACTACGTACTTTAGTGGAGAAACTAAATGAATCGCTTCAATGATATTGAAAGCCGTGATGCTCAACGAGATATTGGTGCCGAGTTACTGATGGCTGTAGATGAGATGCTGGCAAATACACCCGTAAAAACTCACATCATTACACAGACAGATGTTGCTTTGGCTCGACAAAAATCAGAGTTAAGTCAACGCCAGTTTGCAGACACCTTGGGCGTTTCTGTACGCACATTGGAAAGCTGGGAACAAGGTGTACGCAAGCCATCTAAGGCAGCGCAATCTTTAATTAAATTGTTTATCAAAGATCCATCTTTTGTTAGAGAAGCACTTAGATAATTGAAATATTTAACAAAAAATGGGGCTTAATGTCGCCCCATTTTTGATTTCGCATAAGGTGTATTATGTTAATTTTAGGTAAAGTAATTAAACATCCTAATATAAACAGTATTATACGAAGCGTATAAGTTTAGAAGACAAACGTATGGTACGTGGAGGACAAACGTATGGTACGTGGAGGACAAACGTATGGTACGTGGAGGACAAATGTATGGTACGTGGAGGACAAATGTATGGTGCGTGGAGGACAAATGTAGGTTATATAATTTATATTGATAAAAAATAAAGAGGCTACGTAATGAGTCACACATTAAATTTAATTGAGGAAAAACCTTTAATTTCTATTCAGGAGTTAGCTCAAAAGTTAGGTGTTTCTATTAGAACTATTCGCCGATGGAACTCTGAAGCAAAGAAAATGGGAGGATTTACAAAAAATGGATTTCCTATATGTTTTACCTACGTATATGGCACCAAAGCTCCAAGATGGTTAACTTCAAGTATTAATGAGTGGATTAAAACTCTTAATAAAGAAAAGAATATGCAAGGTGAAGTTATTCAAGAACTTTATTCGAGCCGGAGTTTTGATATTAAGGATGATTATCTTTTATCTATAACAGATATTTGTGAAAAGTTAGATATTACAAAATCAAGATTAAAAAAACTT
>NZ_JAKLTL010000025.1:0-17227 GCF_022012315.1 Acinetobacter sp. ME22 | reverse complement strand
ATAGACTTCTTTCATAAGTCCTTTTTCTTTCTCCCTATGGGAGAAAAAAAAAGAGGGTATAGGCAATTATGAAAGAAGTCTAATCTGAACCCGATTCAAATAAAAAAACCGAGGAAGAATCCTCGGTTTTTTATGTTTTCACATTCAGAATAATGTTTTAACTGGCTTGATTTAATTCACCAAAAGCAAAGTTAGACACCCACAAACCGCCAACAAAATCAGTTTCATGATAAGTTCGTATGCCCGCTTCCTGCTGTGCTGCACCAACACTCACCATCAAAGGCAGTAAGTGCTCTTCACGTGGATGAGCAATTCGAGCCGCAGGTGCTTGCGCCCATTGATTCAACAATTGATTACGTGCAGTACCTGTATGCTCAACTACCGTTGAATACAACCACTCATCAAAAGCTTGTGATGGCGCTGTGGCATAGGCATTAAACATACGTAAATTGTGATAACTTAAACCACTGCCAATAATCAGCACGTTTTCATCACGTAACGGTGCCAATGCTTGCCCCATCTGAATATGAGTTGCAGGATCTAAACCCTTTTTCAAGGACAATTGCACTACAGGAATATCTGCGGCAGGATTGACAACCTGCATCGGTGAAAACATGCCATGATCATAACCACGACTTGTAGTTTGCTGCACTGGAATATCTGCCTGAGTCAACAATTCACTGACGCGTTGAGCAAGTGCTGGACAGCCCGCAGAACGGTAATGAATATGATAAGTATGTTCAGGAAAACCACCATAGTCATAAATCATGTCTGGTTCAGGCGTTGCCTGTACGGTAAAATCACGCTCTTCCCAGTGTGCTGAAACCATTAAAATCGCTTTTGGCTTTTGCGGTAAACTTGCAATCAGTTGACTTAAAGACTGGGCAAGCTTGGCATAAATACTATTGAGATGATCTGGCATCCACGGCCAAGGGCCACCACCATGTGAAATAAAAAACACAGGCTGTCGCTTTGGAGTTGTTGTAGACATGCTCATTACCTAAATTTTTAAAGACTCTCGATCTATGGTACTTTAGGTGTTCATCCCATCGATAACAATTAGAAAAATAGGACACTCAATAGAACTCATGCAACGATGCTTCATCGATGATTTTATTATTGTAAAGTTTGGGTAGATGAAGAAAATATGACAAGCTTTCTTAAAATAAGCTTTAATTATAAAATAATTAACCATTTCTATATCATTTGCAGTGTTTCCCTATACATAAGAGCAACTTAGCTCCATATAATTTCCATAAATCTAAAGCATAATGTCAATGTGAAATCCACCACCGAATGAAAACACAAGGTTGATCCTGAAATGAAAAAACTTACTGCTGCTTTAATCTTTGGTTTTGCTGCTACTGCATTTACAGGTACTGCAATGGCTGCTCCAACACAACAGCAACCAGAAAAGCATGAATCAACAACTCACAAAGTTGTCGAAAAAACTGAACACGCAGCACACACTGTTGGCCATGACACTAAAAAAGTAGCGCATAAAGTGGGTCAAGATACCAAAAAAGTTGCCCACAAAGTTGCACATGGTACAAAACACGTTGTACATAAAGTTGAACACGGCACAAAACATGTCGTACACAAAGTCACTCATCATGACAGCAAAAAACCTGCGCCAAAACACGCATAATTTTGCCGTAGTCAGCAAAAACCACATCGCTTGATGTGGTTTTTTTATGTTTAATCAATCCAAAATCCCGACCAAAATACTAGGTTGAGTGCAGCACAGAGAATCACTAAAATATTCCCCTATTTTTTCTAAGCCTATATTGTGGTTATCATGAAAACTGAGCTTCTCTCACCTGCTGGTTCACTCAAAAATATGCGTTTTGCATTTGCCTATGGTGCAGATGCGGTTTATGCAGGACAACCACGTTATAGCTTACGTGTGCGTAACAATGCCTTTGATCATGACAACTTACAAATTGGCATTAATGAAGCCCATGCGCTTGGCAAAAAATTCTATGTGGTGGTGAACATTCAACCCCACAACAGTAAACTGAAAAATTTTATCCGTGACCTTGAACCTGTGGTTGCCATGCAACCTGATGCACTGATCATGTCTGATCCTGGTTTGATCATGATGGTTCGTGAACATTTTCCAGACATGCCGATTCATTTATCGGTTCAAGCCAATGCGATTAACTGGGCAACCGTTAAATTCTGGAAAGACTACGGTTTAACCCGCGTGATTTTATCTCGTGAGCTTTCAATTGATGAAATTGAAGA
This sequence comes from Acinetobacter sp. ME22, assembly GCF_022012315.1. Classification (NCBI taxonomy): domain Bacteria; kingdom Pseudomonadati; phylum Pseudomonadota; class Gammaproteobacteria; order Moraxellales; family Moraxellaceae; genus Acinetobacter; species Acinetobacter sp. ME22. Next base: position 14,980 of record NZ_JAKLTL010000025.1, on the reverse strand, counting down.
AATTCAAAAACATGTTCCAGAAATTGAGCTTGAAGTGTTTGTACACGGTGCATTGTGCATGGCGTACTCAGGGCGTTGTTTGCTATCTGGTTATATGAATAAACGAGATGCCAACCAAGGTGCATGCACCAATGCTTGTCGTTGGGAATATAAAATCCATGAAACACAAGAAGATGCGACAGGCGATGTGATTCCTGTCACTCAAGTTGAAGAGAAAAAAGCCTGCTGTTCAAGCGAAAATGATCAGCATCAATTTGCTGAGCCTGTACTGATTCAACGCAATGATGAAGATATGTTTGCGGCTGAAGAAGATGAACATGGCACATACTTCATGAACTCAAAAGATTTACGTGCAGTTCAACATGTGGATCGTTTAACCCACATGGGCATTGCTTCATTGAAAATTGAAGGTCGTACCAAATCTTATTTCTACTGTGCGCGTACTGCACAGATTTATCGTAAAGCCATTGATGATGCACTCGAAGGTCGTCCATTTGATCCAAGTTTAATGACACAGCTTGAAGGCTTGGCAAACCGTGGTTATACCGAAGGTTTCTTGCGTCGCCATGTGCATAGCGAATATCAAAACTATGAAGATGGTTCATCTCATTTTGACTATCAACAGTTCTGCGGTGAAGTGCTTGAGCGTAACGGTGACTATATCCGTATTGAAGTGAAAAACCGTTTCCTTGTCGGAGATTCTTTAGAGCTAATGACACCAAAAGGCAACATCACTTTTACCTTAACAGAAATGCGTGACCTGAAAGGCAATCAAATCGACAATGCTAAAGGTTCAGGTCATGTGGTGGAAATTCCTCTCGATACCAGCATTGATGTGGAATTTGCCCTGCTCGTTCGCAACTTGCCAGATGCAACAGACAATATTCAGGCTGCATCTTTAGCTTATTCAGCAGGTTAAATATGGCATTGCTCATTACCAAAGAATGTATTAACTGCGATATGTGCCTACCAGAGTGTCCGAATACTGCCATTTCTGAAGGTAAAAAGGTCTATGAAATTGACCCTGAGCGTTGTACAGAATGTGTGGGTTTCTATGACGCGCCAACTTGCATGGCAGTCTGCCCAATTAACTGTATTGAACCTGACCCTGCTCATGTAGAAGATCAGGCACAGTTAATGGACAAGTTTAAAGCACTGAATATTGTATAAAATAAAAAAGAGCGACTACTTTGAGTCGCTCTTTTTTAACTATTTAACAGACTTATAGTCCTGAACGGATAATATAGTCAAATGCTGAAAGTGATGCTTTCGCGCCTTCACCTGTGGCAATGATGATTTGTTTGTATGGCACTGTGGTACAGTCACCTGCGGCAAATACACCTTTCACATTGGTTTCATTGCGATCATTCACAATAATCTCACCACGATTTGATAACTCAACTGCGGTATCTTTTAAGAAATCGGTATTTGGTAACAAACCAATTTGTACAAAGATCCCTGCAAGTTCAACCACATGTTCCTCGCCAGTTGTACGGTCTTGGTATTTCAAGCCTGTTACTTGTGCACCATCACCCAATACTTCAGTGGTTAATGCGCTTTTAATCACAACAGTATTATTCAAGCTGTTCAATTTATCTTGAAGAACTTGGTCGGCACGTAAAGTACCACCAAATTCGATCAAGGTGACATGTTCTACAATACCTGCAAGGTCAATCGCAGCTTCAACACCTGAGTTACCACCGCCAATCACTGCAACACGTTTGCCTTTAAACAATGGGCCATCACAGTGTGGGCAGTATGCAACACCACGGGTACGGTATTCTGCTTCACCCGGTACATTCATTTCTCTCCAACGCGCACCAGTCGATAGAATCACAGTTTTCGATTCAAGTTTTGCACCATTTTCCAGTTCAACCGCAACCAAACCATTGACGGTATATTCTGCCCCTGTAATGTGTGCCACACGTTGTAAGTTCATGATGTCAACATCATACTCACGGACATGTGCTTCCATATCGGCTGCAAATTTTGGCCCTTGGGTTTTTTGCACCGAAGTAAAGTTTTCGATGTCCATGGTGTCCATCACCTGACCACCAAAACGTTCTGCGACAATCCCTGTTTTAATGCCTTTACGTGCTGCATAAATCGCAGATGTTGCCCCTGCAGGCCCACCACCAATCACTAATACATCGAAGATGCCTTTGGCATTAATCACTGCGGCATCTTTTGCTGCCGAGTTTTGATCTAACTTCGCCACCAATTCTTCAAGGGTCATACGACCTTGACCAATATGTTGTTGATCTTGGAACACCATTGGGACAGCCATGATTTTACGTTCTTCAACTTCTTCTTGGAAAAAGCCACCATCAATCATGGTTGTTGTAGTATTCGGATTATAAATCGCAATCAAATTCAAAGCTTGCACAACATCTGGACAGTTATGACAGCTGAGAGAAACAAATACATCAAAGTTTGCTTGTAAGTTTAAACCTTTAATTTGAGCCAATAATTCATCTGAAACTTTTGGTGCATAGCCTGAAACTTGCAACAAAGCCAAGATCAATGATGTAAACTCATGCCCCATTGGCAAACCTGCGAAGAATACGCGAGGTTGTTCACCTGCTTTGGCAATACCAAAACTTGGACGACGTGTATTTTCACCATCAAAACGTGCAGTCACACGGTCAGACAATTCAGCAATTTCAGTAACCAGTTCTTTTACTTTTTCAGCTTTATCTGAATCATCAAGTGCTGCAACCAATTCGATTGGGCTTTCTAAACGTTCTAAGTATGCTTTCAATTGTGCTTTAATGTTTTGATCTAACATCATATTTCTCCAAACAGAGCGAATTTCTTAACTTGGGTTTATAGTAACGCAACTGATTTGATTGTCAAAACAGTATATTTTTATCCAACCAATCGGTTTTTTAAATTAATACGTTAAAAACTTGTTTCGCATCCAATGATTCAAAGGGCTGGAATAATACCGTTCAATGAGCTTTGCCAATACACAACTTGCAAATAAATAAAGTAATAATAATGGCAGCTTGAGTATTGTTGGTGTTTCAGCAGGTAGTGACATGACTTTGATTAAACCAAGCACAATCAAATGAAACAAATATAATTCATAGCTGTGCTGTCCTAACCAAACCCAAGCCTGCGTGAGTTTATTCGGTTTTTTCAGTACACGTGGTTGATCATATACCCACAACAGAATAGCAGCCAAAATCGCAAAAACTGACATGCTCCATGTACTGACCTGCTTAATTGGCGCATATAGATAAAGCACACACATCAGTCCCATACATAGATAACCCAGCCAACGCACAGAATGTTGTGGTAACTTCACACGACTTGCCAAGAGCGCACTGAGACAACCGAATGCAATTGCATCAAAACTGGCGAAGTAATGATATAAATAGACTTCATTTTCATTCAGATAATACAATGACCTAAAATAAGGCGCATAGGCAATCACAGCCAATAACACCACAACCAACAAACTTCGTCGACGAGTTACGATACATAAAATCGGAAAGAACAGATAAAAAACCTCCTCAACCGACAAAGACCACAGCACACCGAGCGCATAGTTCACCCAGCCATATTGAATAATCAACAGATTCATGTAAAAACCCAAAGCTGCCAATATAGTAGCCTGATCACTCACTTCAATCTGCTGAGGGGCATGATTTAAAAATGGCGCCAGACCCAAACTGCCCAAACCTGTGACGATGAGCAGCAGTAACAATAAACATGGGATAATTCGCGCAATACGGCGAATGTAAAATGCCTTTACATCAAGCTGTGCCAAATTTTCCTGACGCCGTAAACTGTGCCCAGTAATCAGAAAACCTGAGATCACAAAAAAGAGTGTCACACCATAATTGCCATTTCGGGCAAGCAAGGTACTGAAACTTTCGCCAAAAATCTGAAAGCCGAGCCATGTATCCTGTAATTTATAAGGAATATTAAAATGATGCAGCAATACCAAAGCAATCGAGATGCCGCGAAGTACATCTATTCGTAAATTATACATAGTGTCTCTAGTCGGTTTTTATCGTTATGATTTTTTTAAGAATAAAAAAGCCTCCCAAATCAGGAGGCTCTTTTCAGTTATACAAAATAATTATTTTGCATACACTGGGAATTTTGCACACACTTCTGCAACTTTTTCTTTAACCGCAGCGATAACGCTTTCGTCACCTTTGCTGTCTAGAACGTCAGCGATCCAGTTTGCAAGATCACGTACTTCTGCTTCACCGAAACCACGAGTCGTTACAGCAGGTGTACCGATACGAATACCTGAAGTCACAAACGGAGAACGTGGGTCATTTGGAACAGAGTTTTTGTTCACAGTAATGTGCGCAGCACCTAACCATGCATCTGCTTCTTTACCAGTCACGTCTTGTTTGATCAATGACAACAAGAACAAATGGTTGTCGGTACCACCAGAAACGATGTCATAACCACGAGCGATTAAAACTTCAGCCATTGCTTGAGCGTTTTTAACCACTTGTTGTTGATATGCTTTGTATTCAGGTGCCATTGCTTCTTTGAAGCAGATTGCTTTTGCTGCAATCGCATGCATCAATGGGCCACCTTGGTTACCAGGGAATACAGCAGATTGAAGTTTTTTCTCGATTTCTTCATTTGCTTTCGCAAGAATCAAACCAGAACGTGGACCACGAAGTGTTTTGTGAGTCGTTGTTGTAGTGACATCTGCGATTTGTACTGGGCTTGGGTAAACACCAGCAGCAACTAGACCAGCAACGTGTGCCATGTCAACAAACAAGTAAGCGCCAACTTTGTCCGCGATATCACGGAAACGCTGCCAATCCACCACACGGCTGTATGCAGAGAAACCCGCAACGATCATACGTGGTTTGTGCTCTTCAGCTAGACGTTCAACTTCTTCATAGTCGATTTCGCCAGTTTCAGGGTTCAAACCGTATTGAACTGCATTATAAGTTTTACCAGAGAAGCTAACTTTTGCACCGTGAGTCAAGTGACCACCGTGAGCCAAGCTCATACCCAATACGGTGTCGCCTGGGTTAAGTAATGCAAGGTAAACCGCAGAGTTTGCTTGAGAACCAGCATGTGGCTGTACGTTTGCGTAGTCAGCACCAAATAATTCTTTAGCACGGTCAATCGCCATTTGTTCAATGACATCAACATATTCACAACCGCCGTAATAGCGTTTGCCTGGATAGCCTTCTGCATATTTATTGGTTAATTTACTTCCTTGAGCTTCCATAACCGCTGGAGAACAGTAGTTTTCAGAAGCAATCAACTCGATATGAGCTTCTTGACGGGCATCTTCAGAAGAAATTGCTTTTGCTAAATCTGGATCAAATTCAGAAATAGAGATGTTGGCAAACATTAGCGAGGGTCCTATGAATTAGGGCTTTTAAGCCGTGCTAAAATCGAAGCTTATTCTAGCACGAAGTTTGAAGTTTTTCGGTATGAAGTTTACTCAGCCTGCAATAAAAATTGATCAACCTCAGCCTGTATGTTTAAATCACTTGAACTTACTCGCAAAATCTTGGAACATAGCAAGCTTTAGATTTTTAAAATAATTTTAATATGTTGATTATAATTTTCTTTATTTTGGGTGTTTGCTTAGGCTATTACATTCGTGATCAGAAACAAAATACATCTTCAGAAAAAATGTTACATCGTAATACGCCCGTGTTGAGTCATTCACAACGACTTTACTCCAAGGGACAACATTCATCCGATAGTGACCGTATTCGTGACCTGAATCAGCTTTCAACCCATCAGGCTGCGTTTTTTCGTTTACTTAAACAAATCTTTTTTAACCATGAAGTTTCGATTAAAAATCAGCGTTTTTTTATTTTAGATCAGGACAATATGCCAATTGCCATTTTTGAATATCGTGACGGGACACAAAGTTTTAAAGCTGTTGACCGTGAAGATGGCATTCCTGTGCATATTTATAAGGCACTCATTTCAAGTGATGCCCTGCAACAAGATTTTGAAGCGATTTTTCAGCCTAAAAAAGTCCGCTAGTTTGTAGTTCACACGAAGCAATGTTACATTGCAAAAAAACTTGATATTTAGACGATGAAAAGCATTATTCTCGATACCGAAACCCATACCCTCAATGGCTTACCGATTGAAATCGCCTATGCGCCAATTGAAATTCAGCAAGGTAAACTCAGTCTCGATAAAACTCAGATTTTTGATCAGCTTTACTCAATTGGTGAGCCAATTTCGTATGCGTCGATGGCTGTCCATCATATTTTAGAATCTGATATTGCAGATCAACCAAGCTATACCACGTTTCAACTACCCAATGAAACAAGCTATATCATCGGGCACAATATTGATTATGACGTACAAGCAATTGCCCGTTGTGGTGTCGATGTTTCTCACTTAAAACCGATTTGTACACTGGCTCTAGCGCGCCAAGTCTGGCCAAATGCCGAGGCACATAATATTTCAGCGCTGATTTATCAGATTAGTCGCGGTAGTGAAAAAGCCCGTGAATTGCTGAAAGGTGCACACCGTGCCGATGCCGATATTATTTTAACGGCGAATATTTTGATGCATATTATTGCGCATTTAGGTGTGCAAACCGTTGAAGAACTCTATACCGCTTCTGAAGATGCACGTATTCCTAAAATGATCAACTTTGGCAAACATAAAGGGACTGCTATTCAAGATTTACCCGCGGACTATGCCAACTGGTTACTTAAACAAGATGAGCTTGATCCTTATTTGCGTACAGCGCTGGAAAATGCAGGCTTTTAATCTTGTGTTTTTCCAAATCTAAGCTTTGTAAAGAATAATAGAAAGACCTGTGAAATCTTCTGTATGCTCTGATTAAAGATCGGCAGCATACAGATGCTACAAATCAGCATACTTCCAAACACTACAATACCTAATTGAATCGCAGGACTCGCTGATAGATGCAGCATATGGCTCAATCCCAGTAAAATGAGTCCATGCCACAAATAAATCGCCAGACTGTTTTTTCCTAATTTTGCAAAAATTTGTGGTAAATGTTGAATCAAGACATAGATTGACAACAAGCAAAGTAAAGACAAAGTTAAATAACCCAATCGCTGCAACATTCCTTGTAAAGCTGCAACATGCATCTGCTGATAACTCAGGCTGCCATATAACCAGTATGATTTGAGTGGCACGTATTGAATAAAAATAAATATTGTCATCAATATTCCAAATGCCCACACACCAGCATAAGGCAATTGTTTAAGTTGCGTGAATATCCGCTGTCCATATATATGCCCCAACATAAAAAAAGGCAAAAAGTTAAAGATACGCCCAATAGACAATATATAGTTATTGATCGGCGATAACCCGATCAGTAAAGCCAGTAAAAAGCTCAAGGCAACAGGATAATGAGTGACTTTTAAACCACGCGCTAAGATTACCCAAGCCAACATCGCCCATAAATACCAAAGTAACCAGTAAGGTTGCCACAACCATTTGGAGCTCAAATGCCCAGCATAATAATAATCAAGCAATACATAGAACAACTGAAATGGAATCATTAAAGAAAGGAAGTATTGGATTTTTTTAGATATTTTATGATCTTTAAATAAATAGCCCGAAAGAAAAATAAAAGCAGGCATATGCACCAGATAAATGTATTGTAAAAACATTTTTCCAAGTTCATTTTGCCAACCTAAAAAGCGTTCTAAACAATGCCCAAAGACCACTAAAAAAATCAGTAATCCTTTATAGATATCAATATTTTGGTCTCGCATAAATGCATCATTTTTATTCATGGCTCATTAAATTACGCTATCGGATGATAAGTGTTGGACATAATTATAGAATTTTATTTTGCTAAATTTATTTTTCTTGTGCTGTAACTTGCTAAAATTTGTTAGATTAATCTTGTAATAATCGCTCATAGTTATTGATTATGTCCTATATTACCCCTGATGAAGCCACATTGAAGGCGCGTAGTCGTAAATTTGTATGGCGCATTTTTATCATGCGCCAACTTGGTACGACACTGTGTTTTTTCAGTATTGCCTCTGTCATGTGGGACATGCACTATGATTTTTTCTACTTTGCCCTATTAGCAACCAATGCCTTTGTTTGGCCCACTGTCGCTTGTTTGTTTAGCATGCAAGCACATGATCCTGTCAAAGCGGAGCATTATAGTTTAATCATTGATAGTGGTTTGGGCGGCATCTGGATTGCCATCATGGGTCTAAGCCCCATGCCCGCCTTAATTATTACTGCCGTTTTGGTTTCAGATCGTTATGCCGCAGGAGGATGGAAACTTCTACGTTTGGCGTTGTTAGCATTGTGCATAGTTTTTTGGATCACATGGAGTTTTCTAGGCTATCCACTCAATCTTACATTTAGCCACCGTACTGTATGGCTCAGTTTACCACTAGCCACCATTTATATGGTTGGACTCAGTGTTATTTCTCGGCATTTATCTGTTCGTCTCAGTAAGCGTAACCGAGAGTTTGAACGAATCGCAATGATGGATCCTCGCTTGCACATCCCCAATCGACGCTTATTTGAGCAACGCCTTGCAAGCACTTTTATTAAAACACAACGTGAACAAACTTCAGCTTATTTAATGCTGCTAGATGTGGATCACTTTAAAAAAATTAATGACAATTATGGACATGAAATTGGGGATTATATTCTTTTAGAAGTCTCAAATATTCTACGACAAACCCTAAGAACATCGGATACCCCTGCCCGCTTCGGTGGTGATGAACTCGCAGTAATTGCCATTCATTATCAAGAATATGATGTTCTACAGTTAGCTCAACGGATCTTAGAAAAAGTTCAAAACCTACGCCTCAGTAACCATGAACAATGTCGTGTTACCATTAGTATTGGTATTGCCTCGGTCAAAGATGCTTATTCATCTTCCGACTGGTTACGCAAAGCAGATCGCGCTTTATATCAAGTTAAAAATTCTGGTCGAGATAACTTCCATTTATACCGAAATGCTCAAGTCACACAATTTGTAGAAGAATAAAAAAACCCTTCATAAAGAGAAGGGCTTTTCAAACGATCTAATTAATTTATAAAACGCGAACTGCACCTTTTGCAGCACTGGTTGTGTGCTGTGCATAAACTTTCAATGCCTTAGACACTTTACGTTTACGCTCTTCTTTTGGATGCCAGCCTTTCTCTTCTTGAACAGTATGACGATGAGCAAGTGTTGCATCATCAATATCCAAATGAATGGTGCGGTTTGGAATATCAATCAGAATCGTATCGCCATCTTCAACCAAGCCAATTGCACCACCTTCAGCAGCTTCAGGTGACACATGACCAATGGATAAGCCTGAAGAACCACCAGAGAAACGACCATCAGTAATCAAAGCACAGTCTTTACCCAAACCTTTTGATTTCAGGTAGCTGGTTGGATACAACATTTCTTGCATACCCGGACCACCACGTGGACCTTCGTAGCGAATCACAACCACGTCACCCGCTTTAATACTGCCATTTAAAATCGCTTCAACTGCCGAATCTTGGCTTTCAAATACACGTGCAGTCCCTGTGAATTTCAGGATCGACTCATCGACACCTGCGGTTTTCACAATACAACCATCGAGTGCGATGTTGCCGTAAAGCACTGCCAAACCACCATCTTTAGAGAAAGCATGTTCTGCGTTACGAATCACACCCGTTTCACGGTTACCATCTAAAGTTGAATAGTAACGGTTTTGTGAGAATGCAACCTGTGTTGGTACGCCACCCGGAGATGAACGGAAAAACTCATACACTTCGGTGTTTTCAGTGCGGATGATATCCCACTTGTCCAATGCATCTTTCATGGTTGGTTCATGGACGGTACTGACTGAAGTCACCAATAAACCAGCACGATCAAGCTCACCTAAAATTGACATGATGCCGCCTGCACGGTGTACATCTTCCATGTGAACATCTTGCTTGGCTGGAGCAACTTTACAAAGTACAGGCACTTTACGTGAAAGACGATCAATATCATCCATCGTAAAGTCAACTTCTGCTTCATTTGCAGCAGCCAACAAGTGCAATACGGTATTGGTTGAACCACCCATTGCAATATCTAACGTCATGGCATTTTCAAATGCTGACTTGGTTGCAATTGAGCGTGGCAAAATGCTGTAGTCATCTTGTTCATAGTGGCGTTTTGCCAATTCAACAATTAACTGCCCTGCACGTTCAAATAATTTTTTACGGTTAGCATGCGTTGCAACAATTGAACCATTGCCTGGTAAAGATAAGCCTAATGCTTCTGTTAAGCAGTTCATTGAGTTTGCAGTGAACATTCCTGAACATGAACCACAAGTTGGACATGCAGAACGTTCAAATGCCTGAACTTCTTCATCCGTATAGCTATCATCTGCTGCAACGATCATGGCATCGACAAGGTCAATGGCTTTTTCATTGCCACGAAATTTAACCTTGCCCGCTTCCATTGGGCCACCAGACACAAACACCACAGGAATGTTCAAGCGCATAGAAGCCATGAGCATTCCCGGTGTGATTTTGTCACAGTTGGAAATACACACCATTGCATCTGCACAGTGTGCATTGACCATATATTCAACTGAGTCAGCAATCAAATCACGTGATGGAAGAGAATACAGCATGCCATCATGCCCCATTGCAATCCCATCATCGACTGCAATCGTATTGAATTCTTTCGCAACACCACCTGATGCCTGAATTTGTTCAGCAACCAGTTGCCCCAAATCTTTTAGATGCACATGACCTGGTACAAATTGGGTGAATGAGTTGACCACCGCAATAATTGGTTTTCCAAAATCTTCATCTTTCATTCCTGTTGCACGCCATAAACCGCGTGCGCCAGCCATATTTCTTCCATGTGTCGATGTTTTTGAACGATAGTCAGGCATGTTTGTTTCCAATGAGGTTGTGCTTGAAATGAATTTCAGGATTCACTCTGGCGAAAGAATACTCATCTATAGAGTACTTGATCAGTAAAACAACTGATACATCATACTATAGAGTTCGCCACTTACAGGCAATTTTGATGATGCTGTTATTTATACACTGAATTGAGCAAAAAATTTTATCGAAATTAACTGAAATATCGTAAATTTTATGAAAATAAAATCAAAAATTTGAATGATTTCTGAAAAATAAAAGCAAAACTTCTATGAATTGAGAAAATTATCAGCAAGAAAGCTCAGATAAATGATTTTTCTAAGCACGAGCACTCAAGTCTGAATAGAGTGCATATCAAGACTCAAGTCCATCTTGAATTTAATAAAGAACAATTCATTAAAAGATAAATTATAATTTGCAACTTTAAATGATGTAACTCACTATAGAATGTTGTATATAAGATGAATCCCAACTAAACGCGTTTTATTTTATGTGGTCTGATCGAAAGAAAGTAATAAACCACCATACGTATGAAAATAATGCTCAAACTTCTAAAAATCTTGAGCTGATGACCATAATAATTAAGCTTTAAATATTCAATAAATATATAATGTTAATATCAGCAAGAACATCTTAGTAGTCTAAAAATTCAAACCATTAAACTGCGATACGATTTCGACCTTGATTTTTTGCGATGTATAAACATTTATCAGCACGTTTGAATAACGTCTCTAAGCTATCCCCATCTTTCAGCATTGAAACCCCAAAGCTTGCTGTAATTGAAATCGTTGTTCCATCATGAATCAGTGGAGTTTTTTCAATAATTTTTCTTAAATGTTCTGAAACAACTAAAGCCTGATCGATATTTGTTTTTGGTAATAATATAGCAATCTCTTCACCTCCCCATCGCGCAAGAATATCGCTTTCTCGAATATTATTTTTTAATAGCTTCGCTATATGAGAAAGTGCAAGATCACCAGTATAATGCCCATAAGTATCGTTAATCATTTTAAAATGATCAATATCTATCATCATTAGGCAAACAGGTGCTGTACCATGATTCGCTTTCTGTATTAAAGGGTTTCCAAATTCTAAAAATGAACGCCGATTAAATAAATTCGTTAAAGGATCATATGAAGAAAGATATTGGGTTTTAATACGTATTGCTTCAACTGCTTTTAAGCGAATGGTCACAATAATAGCAAGGATAATTGCTTCTGAAACCACACCAAATACAGCACCATTATAAGTGTAATAATTATATGGAATTACTCCCCAAACAGATAATGTTGTTGCTAACAAACCAAGCATACTACTTAAAACGGCAATCAAAAAATAACGTGCATCTTCTACTTTATGAAAGCTAATAATACCGCTAAAAATCATCAATAATGTAGCAAAGAATATAAAACTAAATGCCAGATGTGTCGCAAGCATATGATTATTAAAAATAACCAAAGCAATCATTCCAACAAGACCACTTATACAAAAGACTACCATTACATAATAAAAATTTGGAGAGTATTTTTTTGCGGAAAGAAAATTTGAAACAAAAATAAGGCCCGTAATGCCATGTAAAACCATAAAAATTAATGTATTATAAGTTTCAATAAATACAGAATCAGGATAAACCCAAGCAAAGCCAAAACCATTGTATGACATATTTACAATAATAAAGCAGCTAATATAAAGGCAATAATAGAGTGCATATTGTTTTTTTAGCGTAAGATAAAGAACGAGGTTAAATCCAATTAAAGCCAAAAGAATCCCACAAATTAATCCAGATGCAAAATGCAACTGTGCATTATACGAATGCTCTTGAGGAACAGTAAATAATTCTAAAGGTAAAGTCATCGGATCTAAAGATTGTGCTTTAATATAAATTGTACTGTTTCCTGATGGAATATCGAGAGTAAATATATATCCAACCCCTGGAATAAGATAATCATCAGCAATATTTGAATCACCTGAATGCCAGTGCTTTATATCGTGGTTTTTACCTTCAAAGTAGATATCCAATTGATCAACCCATGTCTTCCCTGCGATTAAACGATGAATGATAGGTTTTTTTGTTGGATTAGTGATAGATAAGCGTACCCATGAAATCTTATTACTAATACCTAGAGATAATTGCTGATGATTAGTCTGGATTGCCTTTCCCTGCCGAAAATAACTTTTGACCTGATCTAGGGATAAGGATTCATTTTCAGGTATTTGAAAATATTGAATATCTGATATGAATGCAGCATTTAGATTATGATGAGAATTAGGTGCTGCAATTAGTCGATGACTCGTAAAAAGCATGACTATAAACAGAACAATATAACGAAATACTACAAGTTTAGATCCTTGCACATTCTCACCACTTTCGAGTTAATGCAATTAAATATCAACTGCATCTATAGATATTATTTAATAAAACTAACTCGTTATATATTGAATCATTCAATTTTGTTGGTCAAATATTAACTACTATAAATTGTGAATAGCCACCAAAATTCTAGACACACATAACCATCTTTTGATGGGCCTTTTCATAATCTAATGGAGAACGCTGGCCATTGGAACCATGTCTGCGTTTTGAATTGTAGAACATCTCAATATATTCAAAGATATCTGACCTTGCTTCAGTTCTTGATGCATATATTTTCTTCCTGATCCTCTCTCGCTTTAACAGCTGAAAAAAGCTCTCAGCAACAGCATTATCATGGCATGAGCAGTATACTGCGCAAGACGTCTGCTCATACTGCTTTCAAGATTATGATGTTTGAGAAATGCCTGCCATTCATGACTGGTGTATTGGCTGCCTTGGTCAGAATGGATGAGGACTTTGTTCTTTGGGTTTCTTCGCCATAAAGCCATCAATAATGCATCTAAAACCAGGTCTGTCGTGATTCTGGATTTCATCGACCAGCCAACAACAAGACGTGAAAACAAGTCAATCACAACTGCAAGATACAACCATCCTTCATGAGTACGGATATAGGTGATGTCAGTCACCCACAGCTGATTAGGATGAGTTGGGTTAAACTGTCGGTCTAACGTGTTTGCGGCAATGACAGCTGGAGTACCAGCGTAAGCTCTAGGTTTACGATAGCCACGCTGTGATTTGAGACCATTCGCCTTCATGAGCCGATGTACCCGATTGATCCCGCAACTTTCTCCAACATCTTTCAAATCACAGTGAATCTTGCGATAGCCGTAGACTCCGCCAGATTCTAGCCAGAACTGCTTAATTAGTCCCGAAAGCTGTTGCCGTTTCCTCGCAGTTTTACTGGTGGGTTGCTTTAACCATGCGTAATAACCACTGTGATGAATATCCAGAGCTGAACATAAACGACGGACAGGCCATATGTGCTGATTGTCCTGAATAAAGGCGTACCTCATTTGGACTGGCTTGCGAAGTACACCGCGGCCTTTTTTAGAATATCCCTTTCTTCGGTAACTCGTTGCAGTTCTTTTTTTAGCTTTGCTAATTCTGCACTTGGATCATTAGATTCTGTGATCTTGGACTGCCGTGGATCATAACGTTTAATCCAGGCATACAGACTATGGGTGGTGGTTCCTAAACGTGCAGCAACTTCAGCCACACTACGGCCTTTCTCAGTAATTTGCTTTACTGCTTCAATTTTGAATTCTTCAGGGTATCGTTTACTGCTCATAAGCACCTCGTTAATTAGCCATTTTATCTAACTAAAAGGTGTCTACAAAATCGGTGGCTATTCAGTGAATATATTGATCCTTATAAATCATGGAAAGATGTACCCATTTCTTATTTAAAAAAGTATTCTTATGGAATTAATTACTTAAAACCTGAATCTTACAAATTTTATATACAATCCTTGATGTGGAATTATGTAAAAAACAGAAATATTTTTATAAAAGAAATTAAATTTTTAGAGACATGGCTTTATTCATTATTTCCATTAAATGAAGACTATAGTGTAGATGATATAAAATTTAATAAACTCATTAGTATAAACTTAACTGAAGGTAAATTAATATCATATTTTTTATTTTGTATATATCATGATTCATTGATTCCTGAAGATATAAAGTCTCTAGCTAAAGATATGAATGACTTCTTTTGGATATCTTGGAAATATCTATTACCTCAGGTAAATTGAAAAGTAAAAATTTAAATAGC